>JAFIGF010000042.1 GCA_020831535.1 Opitutales bacterium
CTTTTTGTAGCGCGGAAAGTCTGGCGGCTTCCTCCTCTTCCAATTTTTCCTTGCGACGGAGATAGGATTCATAGGAACAATCCCAAGCAGTTAATTGGCCGCGATCCAGATCGTAGATACGATTGCAAGTGTTTTGCAAAAACACCCGGTCATGAGTTACCATCACCAAGGCCCCGACATGGTTCCGCAACCGTTCCTCCAACCATTCAATCGCCTTGATATCCAGATGGTTGGTCGGTTCGTCCAGCAGCTAAAGGTCCGGTTTGCGCAACATCGCCCGAGCCAGCCAAACCTTCCGTTTCATTCCCGCCGAAAGCTCGACAAAAGGTGCTTGTGGAGAAAGTTGCCAGGCTTCTGACCAATCCTGCCAAGCGGCCTGCAATTGCCAGTCTTCGTGGATCGCCGCCGTTTGGTCAGCAAAAACAACCTCTTCCACGGTCGCCTCTACTCCGGGAAAAGAAACTTCCTGCGGTAGATAGCTTCGCCGACAACCCGACGCAAGGCGAATTTCTCCATCATCGGGTTCGGTTTGCCCGGCGAGACAACGGAGAAAAGTTGACTTACCACAACCATTGCGCCCAATCAACCCAATCCTTTCCCCAGTCGCAATATCAGCCGAAACTTCGGCAAAGAGAGGATCAGCGCCAAAGGCGAGGGAAAGATTCTGGATCGCTAAAAGAGGCATCTGAGGTCAGCAATGAAAAGCCCCCGAGCGCAAAAGCGCATCGGGGGCTGGGATGGGAGGGAAATTTAGAATCACCCGAAAAGCACTTTACTGCAAGCACTTTTATGACGATCGGCAACATTTTTATGAATAATATTGGCCTTAACAGCCTTGTCGAGTCCCGAAACAAAGGCCTTAGCCGCCGCGACTTGGGCGTCCTTATCATCTCCGGTCAAAGACTCGCGGAATTGACGCTGAAGAGTTTTCAAGCGGCTCTTGATGCCACGATTGTGAATGGTACGAGTTTCCGTCTTGCGGATATTTTTGATAGCTGACTTAGTATTGGCCATAAGGAAAAGGGAAGAGATCATCCCATTTCAAAGAAAAGGTCAAATAAAAAACCAAAAAATGTGCGAAAAATTTCGTTCGGCAAAAAAAAACAGCCTGCGGATCACTCCACAGGCTGTCTTATTTTAAGATTTGAAGAACCGCCTTATGGCATCTGAGGTTGACCGCCTTGAGGTTGTTGTTGCTGCATCTGCATCATCAACTCTTGGCCTTCTTGCTCAATTTGCTCCAGCCGCTCGATCATCGATTCGGCATTCTCGTCGATTTCGGTCATTGCGGCGATAACCGTGGTTTCGATATTTTGGTTAGCTTCCTGAATTTCCGGATCCTGAGACAACTGTTGCTGAATCGGCTCCAAAGTTTCGTTGAGCTGCATGTACTCTTCGTAATTTTGCTGAAACTCAGCTTCATTCTCCTGAGCACCCGGGGCCTGCAGTTTTTCCACAAGCTCCTCCTGACGTTCCATCATTTCCGGGGCCTCTTCATGGACCTCCGAAATCTTATCTTCCATAAGGGACTCGTAAGTGGAGATGGCATCTTGCACATCATCGCGTTCCAGAGCCTCTTGTTGAACGGCATTGAGTTGACCAGCGATTTGTTGGAATTCAGCTTGCAGTTCCTGCAGCCGAGCTTCCGCCTGACTGGTTTCCTGTTGCGGTGCACCCTCCGGGGGGAGCATGGGCTGCCCCTCCTGAGAAGAGGCAGTGAGTGCGAAACCGAAGGAGAGAGAACCTGCCAACAACAGGCTTTTGACTTGATTAGGTGTTAATAATACCATGTCCATACCGTAAACTTTACGGCTGGAAAGTTCCAAAAAGTTTGCCTTTTTGCTAATTTCCTGTGCTTAAAAACATACAAATACTTGCAAGCTTTTTTAATCCAAAGGCTTACATTTAAATCAAGATTAAAGAAAGACACCTATTTTTCAATGGCGCCCTGCAAATCGATATAAAAACCCAGATTCGGCAATTCTATTCGTTGCGGGTTTTAGGCCCGGGACACGAGGCTGTTCGCCGAGGCCGGGAGAGGACGGGCGAGCAGAAAAGTGACCCGGTTCCCGGCGAAAAGCGGCATTGGTCTCCACCACGGCATCCCAGGGCAAATCGGGACTCAGTCCTTGATTTGGGAAGGTTGACATTAGTGTCCAGGTTGCGCAGGCCCAATAAGGCCTCGATTTGCCCCCCTTCTTCGCGGGAAGGATTGATTGTCTTTTGCGCATAGGCGTCCACGCCAGATCCTATTTTCCCGTGATGCCAATCGGAAGGAGTACTGGGTGCAGATCACACCCCAGCGATGGAGGTTTTTCCATCCCGCGCATAACATTCTAACCAAAAGCGCAAGTCAACCCCTCTGAACACTCGACCAACCACTGACAATTTATCGATTGTCTATATCCGACTTCCGTTTCTTTACATTCCTCCAGCCCGACTCAACCATTGGCCCAACTCGCTCACGGGAACCATATTGGGGCCATCAGACAAGGCATGGTCGGGGTCGGGGTGGGTTTCAACAAAAAGTCCGTGGGCTCCCGCAGCCAAAGCCGCCCGGGCCAGGGGCAAGGCAAATTCCCGTTGCCCCGCACTGCGGCCATCGCCACCACCGGGCAGTTGCACACTGTGGGTCGCGTCAAAAATCACCGGATGCCCCAAGGCGGCCATGATCGGAAAACTGCGCATATCAACGACCAGGTTATTGTAGCCAAAAGACGTGCCCCGCTCGGTCAGCCAGATTTCCGCGGCCTTCGCTTCTTCCAGCTTTGTGACCACATGCTTCATATCTCCGGGACTGAGAAACTGCCCCTTCTTCACATTCACCACCCGACCGGTTTCCGCCGCGGCCACCAAAAGGTCGGTTTGGCGACAAAGAAAGGCGGGGATTTGCAACACATCACAAACCTCCCCAACCGGTTTGGCCTGAGTGGTTTCATGAAGGTCCGTAACCACCGAAAAACCATAGGTCTCCTTGACCCACGCCAGAAGCTCAAGCCCTTTGGCCAACCCGGTGCCCCGGGGTGAGTGAATGGAGGTCCGGTTGGCTTTGTCGAAAGATCCCTTGAACACAATCTGCCACTCGCGATGCGTCTCCGCAATCGCTTGCAATTGGTCCGCCACCGCCTGGCAAGTCTCCTTTGACTCAAGCGAACAGGGACCGGCGAGAAGAAGTCGTTTTTGTTTGTCGTAGAGCATCGGACCCAATCAATCAGTTTTGTGCTGTTCGTTGCGGTGAGCCAGGGCCGCCGCAATAAAACCATGAAAAAGCGGGTGCGACTTGTTCGGCTTGGACTGAAACTCCGGATGAAACTGCACCCCCACGTACCAAGGGTGATCCTTCACCTCGACGATTTCCACCAAGTCCCGATCCGGATTCACTCCGGCGACCAAAAGCCCTTTCTCCTGAATTTCCTTGCGGTAGGTGTTGTTAAACTCAAACCGGTGCCGGTGCCGCTCGGAAACCTCCTCTTCCCCGTAGGCCTCACGGGAACGACTTCCCTCGGTCAAACGGCAGGCATACGCCCCCAGGCGCATCGTCGCTCCCTTCTCGGTAACGGTCTTTTGTTCCTCCATCAAATTGATTACCGGATGCGGGGTTTTCGGATCAAATTCCAAAGAATTGGCTTCCGCCAAGCCCAGAACATTTCGGGCGAACTCAATGACCGCGATTTGCATTCCCAGGCAAAGGCCAAAATAAGGAATCTTCTTTTCACGGGCAAAACGGGCGGCGGCAATTTTTCCCTCCGTCCCGCGATCGCCGAAACCACCGGGAACCAGAATCCCATCCAGATCCGAAAGCTTGCGCAAGCCTTCCTCGGTTTCCAGCTCCTCCGCATCCAAACGAACCACTCTGACCGCACAGTCGTTACTGATCCCCCCGTGGGTGAGAGATTCGTACACACTCTTATAGGCATCCTGCAGCTCAATGTATTTCCCGACCACCCCGATTTCGACGCGGTAGGAAGGGGACTTGAGGCGCCGTACGACACTGTTCCAATCGTCCATTGGACGAAACGGTGCCTCCAGCTTGAGATACTCTATCACCTGGTCATCAAGTTTTTCCCGCTGCAACATCAGGGGCAATTCATAGATACTGGATTCCACATCGCGTTCCTCAATCACGGCCTTGACCGGAATGTTGCAAAACATACTGAGCTTTTGCCGCAACTCGTGGTTCAACGGCTCCTCACAGCGACAGATCAAAATCTGAGGTTGAATCCCGATCTCCCGCAACTTGGCCACACTTTGCTGACTGGGCTTGGTTTTCAGTTCCCCGGCCGCCTTCAGAAAGGGAACCAGGGTTACGTGAATGAAAAGGACGTTCTCGGTCCCCACTTCGAGAGAAAACTGCCGCATCGCCTCCAGAAAAGGCAATCCCTCGATATCCCCGGTGGTCCCGCCAATCTCCGTAACCAGCACATCAACCCCCTCGGCAGCCGCATAGATGCGTTCCTTGATCACATTGGTCACATGGGGAATCACCTGCACCGTCTTGCCCAGATAGTCTCCCCGGCGCTCTTTTTGAATGACTGATTCGTAAATCTGCCCCGAGGTGAGGTTGTTGAAACGACTCAGCTTGCCGGAGGTAAAACGCTCGTAGTGGCCAAGGTCCAAATCGGTCTCCGCACCGTCATCCAAAACATAAACCTCCCCGTGCTGAAAAGGACTCATGGTGCCGGGATCGACGTTGAGATAGGGATCAAATTTCTGAATGCGAACGGTCAATCCACGATGTTCCAAAAGAGCGCCCAAGGCACCAGCCGTTAAACCTTTGCCAAGCGAAGAAACAACGCCACCGGTTACAAAAATGTATTTCATGCTCTAAGGATTTCGGGGCAATTCACTGAAAAGACAAGAAAAAGTTCCCCCTGACAATCACTCTGGCCGAATTTTCTAATTGTCCGCCCGGAAGACCTCCTCGTCGAGAGCGTCTTCGGATTTGCCAATGACGCAGGAAGCAGTCGCATCTCCGGTCACATTTACCGCCGTTCGCACCATATCGAGCAAGCGGTCAATTCCCAACAAAATGGCCACATTCTCAATCGGCAAACCGACCGCGGTCAGGACCATGGTCAGCATAATCAAACCAACTCCCGGCACTCCGGCGGTTCCGATGGAAGCCAGGGTTGCGGTCACGATCACGATCAAATACTGCGTAAGGGACAAATCCACCCCGCTGACATTGGCGATCCAGACCGTGGCGACCCCCTGCATGATGGCTGTGCCATCCATATTGATAGTCGCCCCGAGCGGAATGGTGAAGGAACACACCTTATTATCCACCCCGAGCCGCTCCCGGGTATTGGACAAATTCACCGGAATCGTCGCATTGCTGCTGGCCGTGCCAAAGGCGAACAACTGCACCGGACGCATCTTGCGCAAAAAGGTCAGCGGATTCAGCCCGCCAATCCCCCGCAAAATCAAGGGATAGACCACAAACCCATGGAAGAGTAAAATCCCGAGCACGAGGAAGAAATACTGCGCCAGATTGAAAATATCCGCAAACCCTTCCCGCGCGAGATTGGCGGCAATGATGGCAAAGACCCCCAGGGGAGCGATCAGCATCACCATCCAAACCAACTGAATGATCACGTCGTTGAGTTGTTGGAAGCCCTTCAAAACCTTTTTCCCCGGTTCTCCCGACAGCACAATGGCAATGCCCAAAAATATCGAAAAAAGAATCACCTGGAGCATATTACCCTCGGCCAAGGCCGCAAAGGGATTGCTGGGGAAAACATTGCCGATGGTTTCTATCAACGACGGGGCCTCCTCGCCTTCAAACAATTCTTCTTCTGCCACCTCGGGAACGTCCGCACCGATTCCGGGCTGCACCAGATACGCCAACCCCAGCGCCATGGAAATCGCCAGCATGGTAGTACACAGGTAAAACGCCACCGACTTCAGGCCGATCCGCCCCAACGCACTGATATCAGTCATAGAGGCGGTTCCGCAGACCAGTGACACCAAGACCAAAGGCACCACCAGCATTTGCAGCAGATTCATAAAAATAATCCGCATCAGCTCAAAGAGGCCATCCGCCAGATAATCCCTCCCCAAAGTACCCTCCTCGCCTTGGCCGACTACGTTTAGGATCAGACCGAACACCGCCCCTGCCACTAAGGCAAACAGGATATAGGTGGTGATCCGGTGACGAATACGGGAGAGAGAGGAAGGGGAATCAGACATAAGCAAAAACCGGTTCAGGGATATCCCCCAAACCTTACCTTCCCCGCTCAGTCATGCAATGAGAAATTCCCCCTTGTTCAGATTCAGGATTCTTGACCCAAGTAAATAAATATAAGACATGGCGACCATTGTGTGACCTTCCTGCGGAAAGGGAATCTATCGCCCCAAAGAGCGCGATCGGGGAAACGTGTCCCGCCCAGCGGTGATTGCTTCGCCTCTGTCTTGTTTGTTCACGGGAGCTGTTTCCCCTAAGGAGCAAGGACATTCCTGTCCTTGCTCCTTAGGATTGTCCACCTCCCCAGGAACAGGCGAAAGCCCGATCCTATTCGGTAGCCATCCGAAGTCCTTAGGTTGACGCATATGCCCTCAGCGGGATGCAGGCTTCAAATCCCAGCCCCGCACCCAATGAAGGCCGCTTTCTCCAGCCGCTGCCTGCGGCGGCGATACCGAACCTTACAGGTTCGGCCAGCAGGGCTGGC
The DNA here is from genome assembly GCA_020831535.1 of Opitutales bacterium. Taxonomy (GTDB): domain Bacteria; phylum Verrucomicrobiota; class Verrucomicrobiia; order Opitutales; family T3Sed10-336; genus JAIUMY01. The sequence goes on from JAFIGF010000042.1 coordinate 6,669, forward strand.
TTCACAGAAAGCGCCAGCAGGCTGGCGCAGTCCAAGGACGGCTCCGCCGTCGGAAGGGTCGGTCCTACGAACCATTAGCCGGCCAGCCCTCGTGCCGTAGGCACCTTGGACTGCGGCAAGCTCTTGCCGCTTTCTCCAGCCGCTGCCTGCAGCGGCGTTACCACCACTCCACCACTCCCGTAGCGAAGCGCTTCTATAAGGACCAAACCCCACGCGACCGGTCTCTGTTAACCAATAAGCCGATCCCCCTACGCTTCTTCCGGAGGCCCTTCATCCTGCAAAACCACTGCTGGCTCCAGAGCTGACAAGAGCGCTTT
>JAFIGF010000228.1 GCA_020831535.1 Opitutales bacterium
GCAAACTGCCAAAACAAAGAATGGTCAGCCCCAAATAGAGCAAAAACAATCGCTTCACCCCACTCTGCACCCGCCCTTGGTCAAAGTCCGCAGCCCGAGCCGTGGACTCATTGGTGAAAAGCATTTTAGCCCCCACCCCAAGATGCCCCAGAATCGCGACAAAGAAGACAATCACCCCCATCCCCCCCATCCACTGACTGATCTGGCGCCAAAACAACAAGCTAAAGGGCAACTCTTCCAAATCACTGAGAACACTTGAACCGGTCGTGGTAATACCACTCGCAGATTCAAAAAACGCATCCGCAAAGGCAATCCCGGGAATCCCCAGCAAATAGGGAATGGTCCCCAAAAGACTGGCCAAAATCCAACTCAACCCCACCAAAGCCAAAGCCTCTTTTCGGAAAACTTTGGTCCCTGCCCCACGCCCCAACTGGTGGAGAACCAAGCCCACCGCAAAAGCTACCAAGCCTGACCACAGAAATGCCCAAAGCGCATCTCCTTCTCCCGGTTCAGCAAGATGCACCACCGCGATCCCCGCACAAAGCAGGAAGGTCATCATCAGGGCCCCCGCAACAAAGGACAATAACCGGAAAATGAAGGAATAATTCATCGTCAGTGCCCCGAATTGGTTAAGGCGCCAAGAGCCGTACTGCCTCTTTGGCATGCTCGTCGGAGGCAATCAATACCAGGCGATCACCAAAACAGACCTCGTCTTCCGCTCCGGGAACCTTCACTTCGTGCCCTCGCAGAAGTGCGGCCACAACACACGGCCCCGCCCACTTGATATCCCGGAGTTTCATGCCCACCACGGAACTCTTTTTCTGCACTCGGATTTCCAGAATCTGCCCGCTCTCCCCAGGCAGGTTCGCCAACACAAAATAAGGCTTCCGATTGGCGTACCGCTTTACCTGATTCGCCGTCGCCAGCCGTGGCGAAACAACCAACTCCAGACCCAGGGTCTCTTTCAAACGATCAATCACCTGCAAATAATCAGCCCGGTTAATGAGCAATAAACAATGCTTCGCCCCCAACTTGGACGCCTGAATACAGGTCATGATATTGTCCTCATCGTTTTTGGTACAGGCGACAAAATAATCCGCCGAACCAACTTGCTCCTCCTCCAGAAGGCGCAAGGACGTCGCGTTTCCTTGAATAATCGTGACCTGGGGGAAAAGCTCGGCCAATTGCTCACAACGATGCGGGTCCGGCTCCAGTATCCGGATCCTGAAACGGGGATGACTTAATAATCTCACCAGCGAAATCGCCGTATCCCCTCCTCCATAAAGTACGATGGTTACCCGCTGGTTGTCCAACTCCGGCCTGAAAAGACGACGGGTCTGGTCGAGGATCTCCGCGCTGCCAAAGACTGTAACCATATCCCCCTCACGCAATATCGTCTCCGCATTGGCCACCTCCTGACGATCTTCACTGTAAACAAACCCAATGCGAATCCCCGGATCGAGTCGCAAATCTTTCAAGGGCCTTCCCACCAGCTTGGAACGAGCGTTCAAGGCAAGCTGTTGAACCTCGATTTTTCCTCGCGCAAAATATTCAACCGCCACCCGCCCGGGATGACGAATCGCTTTGGCCAACTCCACCGCCGTTAAAGCCTCGGGATTGAGTAAATGATCGATCCCAAAGTGCTTTTGATAATTTAAGATTTCTGATTCATTGTATGTCCGGTCATGGATTCGCGCCACCGTCACCTCCGCTCCCATGGCCTTCGCGATAGAGGAAGACAGAATATTCGTTCCATCATCGCTGGTCATCGCTAAAAACAACTGACACTTTTGTACCCCCGCATTTTGCAAAACATGAGCAGAGCTTCCGTTCCCGGAAAGTACCCGCACATTGAATTGTTCATCAACCTCAGTGCCAATTTTCTCGTCCGTTTCGATCACCGTGACATCATGATTGTCCTCGCTGAGAATATCGCAAAGGTGGCGCCCAACCTCCCCTGCTCCAATGATGATGATCTTCATAAATGACTTTTACTAGATAGCAGGCTTGAGTGCAAGAAGTCCTAAGCTCCCGGAAATGCCATACCGAACTCAATCACGGGTCGTGAGAATCTTATACTCAAGAGCATCCCGAAGAGCCTCCCAACTGGCCTCAATGATATTGTCGGAAGCCCCGACCGTACCCCAGATTTTGGATTCGTCAGAGGATTCCACCAAAACCCGGATCTTCGCATTCGCCCCTCGCGTGCTCTCCAGAATACGCACCTTGAAATCACGAAGGGAAACCTCCTTCACTTCCGGATAAACCACTTCAAGCCCCTTACGCAAAGCCCGGTCCAAAGCCTCCACGGGGCCGCGGCACTCAGCCACCGTATGGATGCTTTCACCGTTGATCTTCAACTTGACCGTTGCCTCGGAAATCACCCCATTCCCTCCACGACGCTCGACAATCACCCGATACCCCTCAACCTTGAAAAAATCGGAATGCTTTTCCAGCCACTTATTAACCAGCAACTTAAAGGATGCATCAGCCGCTTCGTACTCATAGCCGCGAAACTCCAACTCCTTGAGCTCCTCCAGCATTTTTTTGAGATCAACCTCCTTTTCGTCAAAATCTATCCCCAACTCCTTGGCCTTCATCATGAAACTGGTCCGGCCCGACATGTCGGAAATTAACACCCGCTGGCGATTCCCTACCTTTTGCGGTTCAATATGCTCGTAGCTCCGGGCCACCTTCCAAGCGGCATTGGCATGAACTCCACCCTTGTGCGCAAACGCCGAAGCACCAATAAAAGGATCCTTGGTGTTGGGACGAAGGTTGGCCAATTCATCAAAAAACAACGAGATCTCCCGCAACTTCGGCAAATTCCCGCCACAATGCATCGGATACCCCATCTTTAAACTGAGATTGGGAATGATGGTGGTGAGATTCGCGTTTCCTGTGCGCTCTCCATAACCATTCATCGTTCCCTGCACCATTCGGGCTCCCGCTTTGACCCCGGCCAAAGAAACCGCAACCCCCAGACCGGAATCATTGTGACAATGCATGCCCACCTTCGTATCAGGGAATTCCTTAACCACCCGGGCCGTAATTTCCTCAACCTCCTCAACCAGCTTCCCCCCATTGGTATCACATAATGCCAAATACGAAGCCCCGCCCTCCGCGGCCGCTCGCAAAGTGGACAACGCATACTCGGGATCATCACAGTACCCATCGAAAAAATGCTCGGCATCATAGACGACCTCCCGCCCCTGCTCCACCAAGTAACGAACCGAATCTCCGATCATCGCCACATTCTCCTCCGGAGTAGTCCGCAGAACCTCGGTCACATGAAGCAACCAACTCTTCCCAAAGATCGTAACCACTGGCGTCTCGGCCTCTAAAAGAAGTTTGAGCTGCGCATCCTCTTCCACTGGCGTCTGCGCCCGTCGCGTCGAACCAAAGGCCGCAATTCGCGAATGCTGCAATTTCAAACTCTTGACCGCCTCAAAGAAAGCCATGTCCCGGGGATTGGAGCCCGGCCAACCACCCTCAATATAGTCGAACCCGAACTGATCCATTTTCTCCGTTAGCCGCAATTTATCGGCTACCGAGAAAGAAATCCCCTCCCCTTGGGTTCCATCCCTCAGAGTGGTGTCATAGATGATTACAGGCTGCTTTTGAGTACTCATGGCAATAAATTGAAATTGTTTTCCCGTCAGGGAATCACAGGTAAAACCTCTGAGTAAAACAGATCAATGGCACCGGGAAAAGATCAAAAATTCGTTCCAATCTCCGGCCAACAACCGGACCCTGCGGGAATTTTCAAATCAGGGGCTTATTTCCTTTGCCATCTTTCTCCTCCTTTCCCTAAAGTAAAAACTTTGCGTTTTACGCAGCTTAATCGAATAAAGATAATCTTATGGAAAAAGCGACATCTGACATCGGTCTCATCGGTCTCGCCGTAATGGGACAAAACCTCGCCCTCAATATCGCCGACCACGGCTTTCCCATTTCCGTTTATAATCGGACTACCAGTAAGACGGACGCTTTTCTTGAAGCGAACCCGAATACGCCGGGAAAACTCATCGGCACCAAGACCACCGAGGAATTTGTGCAATCCCTCAAATCCCCCCGTAAGATCATTATCATGGTCCAGGCGGGCAAAGCTACGGATGCGGTCATCAACAGCTTGGTCCCCCTCCTGGACAAAAATGATATCATTATCGACGGCGGCAACGCTTATTGGATCGATACCATTCGCCGGGAAAAGGAACTCCGAGAAAAAGGCCTCCGCTTCGTCGGCTCCGGAGTCTCCGGCGGTGAAGAAGGTGCCCGCTTTGGCCCTTCCCTGATGCCTGGCGGTGACGCCGACGCATGGGAGGAATTAAAGCCCATTTGGGAAGCCATCGCCGCCAAAGTCGATCCCGAAACCGGCAAACCCCTGGAAGGCGCAGAACCCGGAAAACCAATCACCGGCGGCGTACCCTGCACTACCCACATCGGCCCCGATGGCGCAGGCCACTATGTCAAAATGGTCCACAACGGCATCGAATACGGCG
>JAFIGF010000044.1 GCA_020831535.1 Opitutales bacterium
CTCACCCCGACCACTCGAGCTCGTAGAGACCCTCTCCCTCCCGAAATCGCACCCACCCCTCCGGGAGGGCGAAGGTCCCTCTGAGCTTTCGCACGGCAACCGGCCAATCGTTCCCAAACGGCACCTGCCTGGCCGATGAACGTTCGCCAAGAACCCGCACCCCAACCCGACCATTCGAGCTCGGAGAGACCCTCTCCCTCCCTGAATCGCACCCACCCCGCCGGGAGGGCGAAGGTCCCTCTGAGCTTTCGCACGGCAACCGGCCAATCGTTCCCAAACGGCACCTGCCTGGCCGATGAACGTCCGCTAAGAACCCGCACCCCAACCCGACCATTCGAGCTCGGAGAGACCCTCAAGGAAAATTAGGAAGGAAGAAGTAAAAGTTAAGGTCAAAGACTGAACCTCCCCCCTGAAGGGACGAGTTCCAACTCGTCCACCGAAAGGTCCCTGAAGCGTCCCCCATAAGAAGCAAGGACATTTCTGTCCTTGGGGAGCCGATCAGGCGACCTGATTGGTGGGAGAGTTTTCCGAATAGGCACCGTCCCTCCCATTCCCAAGGACAGGACGGAGGCGGAGACGGAGAGGGCGAAGCAATGTCCTTGCTCCTTATTAGTATCCACCTCCCTAAGAACAGGCGAAAGCCCGGTCACCCCCCCAAAAAAACCTTGCTCCCACCTTCGCCAAGGCTATGACGGACAGGAAAGCTGCGGGCTACGAAAAAGTCCCTTCGCCTCTCCCTTATGCGAAACCTCAGCCCGGGACCGGCTGGGGTTCCTCGGGGACCAATTCTTCCTCATTGTTGACGATATGGGCATACTCCGCATTATCCACCATCAATTGATACACATGGGGGATGTCCGTTACCTTTTCGGAAAGACCGGCTACATTGGTGAGAAGAGAGGCATAGCTATGGGGATCATCGGGATGATAACCGTGCATTCCACGAAGTGGGCGCTCACCCATGTCGCTGGGAATGATCAATACACTCTCCTTCACCAGGAAAATGAGTTCACCGAAATAGCGGTCCGGAAAAAATGTGCGAAGTTCTTTGAGCTCCGCATCCTCAATGATCCGTCCTTGATCCACGGTGCCGAGGGCCTCGACAATCCGCTTCCGGGCCTCCTCGGTTTCAAACCAGAAACGCGCCATGGTGGAATCATAAACCACCGTGTAGTCACGCGGCATTTCCAACGGCAGCTTATTCAGAATCGCGCGCAGGTCCAATAGGTTATCGCAGTTTGCCATACCGTGATCGCTGAATACATAGAGTCGGACTTCCTCGTAGTGATGGTTGGCCGTAGCGAGCAACTCATTCAACCACCCCTCATATTCCCGCAATTTTTCGGAGATACGGGGTGATTGATTTCCTGTTTCATGCATCAACCCGTCGAGACTGGGCCAGTAAAGGAACGCAAAATCGATTTTTTTGGCGGAAATATCGTCCTGTAGGGCTCTTAAACTTTCGTGCTCGGTTCGGGTGGGAACACTCACGTGGTACGGAATGCCGCGTTCCTCGAAATGATCGAAAATATTCGGCCCCCGGTTCAAACCCTGGGGCTCCAACGGGGACTTTTTTTCGGTAAAATCGAAAAGGGAAATATGCCGAAACGGAATGTTGTAGAGGTCGAAATACCCACGGAATTTCAAAGGGCGGCGCATGAGCTTGGAAAGGTAGCGCCGGAACCTTCGACGGCTGGTCACCATTTTCGGCAACCACTTGAGGATTTTCAATGACCGGAACGGGGAATTCTCCGGATCGCGGACAAAATAACACCAATTGCGGGTATCCTCCGGCCAGCGACCGGAGAGGATCGACGGGATACAGGCGGAGCTATAGCCAAAGACCGAACGGAGCTTGCGCCGGTGCGGAGCAACATTTCCAGCAAAAGGATCTTTCTTAATAATTTCCCACCCGCAGGCATCGACAAAAACAAACAGCGGTAAAATGGCTTTCTTCTTTGGCTCCCGGAATTTTACGGTCAAGGGCCCTTCCGCCTGGGTGAGGGAAAGCATTTGCCGGACCGCAGGGTTCGGGTTGATCAAATGAAGCGCCGCATGGTATTCCCGTATCTTTCTTTGAATGGCAAACAACATATCGATGCCGGCGGCATTCACCGAATCGACTTCAGCCAAATCAATTTCCACTTTATCCACATCTTCCGGCAGTTTATGGAAAATGGCCTGGTGCAAGGCAATCCCCGCGTTCTGGTCGAGTTTGTTTCCGGCAGTAAGGCACAGTACCGAATTTTCTATTTTAATATTCATTCTCATATCGTCAGGGATTTACCCTCAGGAACAGGGGTGTAGGTTGGCTCTTGCAGATTGTCCGCAAAAGGTTTTGGAGAAAGTTCCAAGACCGCCTTGGGCGACCGAAGACTTCGTTCAGGTAAACTGGCCCGCAACGAGCTGATCAAGAAAACATCGGTGACGCGAATGGAAGATCCATTGCTCCAGTTGATAAGTCTCTCGCCGGAAACCAATGAATCCTTAATCTGGGTATGGCGACCGACAAACGTATCCGGTCCGATGATACTACGTATAATCCGGGCGCCTTTTTTGATCATCGCCCGGTCCTCAACCACGGCATGGGGTCCGATTACCGCAGACGAGTCAACGACCGCTTGATTCCCCACCCAACACGGCGCAGTCAACACCGCCGCGGGTGAAATCCGGCTCTGGTGCCCGGCAAATACCCCTGGTCTGATCTCCTTCATTCCCACCCGATCGGGCGTCAAGGCATGTGGCAAACGAACTTGCACCGCACGAAACCAATTGGCATAGCTGGCAAACATGTTGGCGTTGGTCTGGGTCGGCAAATGGTCGAGCACCTCCAGACAATCCATCGTATTCATTTGTTTGGCCAGGGCTCCGGAGAGGGCATCCGATACTTCCGCATCAATGTGCCCCGGGGAGACGGAAACCATTTCAATCTCCAGGCCCCAGCGTGATCCGCTGCCGACAATGGACCGGATCGCCTCGACCCGATCCCCGGCATGAATAACAATCTGCTTGAACCCGAGACCGGCAAGATGAACCAGCCATGACTCAATTACACTTGAGCCCAACAGGGGCAAGGCCGCCAGGGGCCATTCATCGGAAAGGGAGTGAACCGCCGATTGCGGTTCAGGACATATAAGTAATGCTTTCATAATCAATAGGCTCCGGCCCCCCAAAGGACGGCGGGCACGGTTTTGTAGAGGATCCAAAGGTCGCCAAAGAAACCCCGGGTCTCAATATAGCGGACGTCCAACTCGACTTGTCGCTTAAAATCAATTTCCGCCCGACCCGAAATTTGCCACAGGCAAGTGATCCCCGGCTTGGCCAAAAGGCGACGCCGATCAGCCAGAGAATAGGCTTTCACTTCCCGGGGGATGGGCGGCCGCGGACCGACCAGTGACATATCCCCCCGCAGGACGTTGTAAAACTGGGGCAACTCATCAAAAGAAAACTTTCGCAGCCAAAGCCCCACGCGGGTGATCCTGGGGTCCTCCTTCAGCTTAAAAGTGACCCCCTGGCGATGTTCGTTTTTACTCAACAGGGACCCTAATTCTTCCTCCGCATCGATTCGCATGGAGCGGAATTTATAAATTTTGAAGGTGGTGCCGAATTTGCCGACTCTGGTTTGGGTGAATAGAACCGGGCCGCGGTCCTCTTTTTTAATCCATAGCGCAATCAACCCCCATAAAGGGGCGATGACGATAAGGGCCGCCCCGCTGAGAATAATGTCGAAAATCCGCTTTACCGCACCATCAGTGGCCCGGCGAAGGCGACACCACCAACGATCCAAATGGGCACGCTGGGTGGCCCATAAACGGTGCCACCGGGAAAACCCCGGATGCTTGAAAGATAAAAGGGAGGGAACTGGTGCGGTCATGATCGAGTGACGTGTAAAGGAGGTGAAGGTTCATACGAGTCGGAGAGTCTGGCCGTCAGAATTGACTTCCGTAGGGAAGCAACCTGCGCTTCGCCAAAAGGGCAGTCCACAATGTGGTCAACGTAGGATTTTTGCGGAGCGACATAAACCCTATGCATGGCATTGACAGTTTCGTGAAAGCCATGCCAACTGGCCTGAAGGGTTCGGCCCCGCTCCGCCACATCACGCTCAATCCGGCGATGCATACGCAGATCCTCCGGACAATCTAAAAACATGGTTAGATCAAACATCCGCCGGATATCGGGACGGTGCAGCAACCAGAGCCCGTCAACAATGGCAATCGAAGGGGGATCGCAGTGCTTTTCCCTTTCGCTGCGGCGATGGTGGGTGAAATCGTATTGTGGCAGGCGGAACGAGTTCTGTTTTTCACAGTCCCGCATCGCTTTCTTAAAGAGTGACCATTCAATGGCGGACGGCAGGTCATAATTGAAGAAATCCGGTTCTTCGGAAGGGCCCCGGCTTTGATCGCGGTAGAACTCGTCGAGGGAAAAAGAAAGGGCGCCAGGGCCGAGATCCCGGGCCAACCGTTCTCCCAGCCAACTCTTGCCGGACCCGCTGCCGCCAACAATAGCGATGAAAGTTGTGAAAGGTACCGGGGTCATGCGCACACCTCCCGATTTCCTTGACCTACATTCTCGAAAAGGTTTTCGAGACCATCCACGTAGCGCCGGAAATCAAATTTCTCCGCCGCCAATCGCTGCCCTTGTGTACCCAAACGGCGCGCTAAAACTTTGTCTTGTAATAAGACTTCCACACACTCGGCAAAACGCCGGTGATCCTTCCAGCGCACCAGGAATCCATTCTCTCCATCCTGCAACCAATCTTTGATTCCCCCTGTATCAAACGCCACCACCGGCAGGCCACAGCGCATCGCTTCCAAACCAGTCGCCCCAAAAGGTTCCGCCCAAACCGAGCTGATGACCGCCAGGCTGGCACTCGCATAAATGGAAGTTAACTCAGCCTGAGGCACATATCCGCGAAAGATTACCCGCCCGGTCAAATTAAGCCGACGACTCAAGGCTTCGCAATAAGCCCGATGATGACCCTCACCAAGGATAATGCACTCGAAAGGAGTCTGCACTTTCGCCAAAGCCCGCAGGAGCACGTCCACTCCTTTGCCGCGCGCAATTTGTCCGGCATAGACCAGACGGTTGACATCACTGAAGGAGGGTTCGACGGCTATTTTCACCGGCGGCGGAACCGGAGGATGCACTTCGATCCGGGAAGCCTCCACCCCATTCCGCAAAAGTTCCAGCTTCATATAGTTGCTCGCCACAATGAGACGTTCAAACTTCTTGTGGTCACTGAGTTCGCGCTGTTTCTGCCGATAACTGACCCAATCAAAGGAACGACGGGAGCCGGAAGAACGGGCGAGCACCCCGCCACAAGGGAAAACACAATACGCCCCGAGAGCCCGTTCGCAGGGGCGGCGACTCCATGGCGTGTACTTGCAACCGCGCAGACAAAAAAGCTTATGGTCATGCACCATGCGCACCACCGGAGTGCGGGCGTCCGCGAGAAAGGTAATCAATGAGGGGTCCGGTGAATTGTGCAGATAAACCATGTCCGGAGAAACCGTTGCCATGGCCTCCGCAAAGTCCGGGACAATGGAATCGTGAGAAAGCCTGTAACAGTGGGTGAACACCTCCCCCCAATTCGATTCCTCTTTGCCCGTTCCCTGACCATGGGCGATAGAAAGTTCGTGCCCGAGACCTTTCAATGCGACAGCGGTGTGGAAAAGGTTGGATTCGGCTCCGGCTTGTGCGCCAAATCGATCATGGACAAATAATATTTTCATAGAAAGGAGGAAACGGACAGGGGTTTTTAACTCTGCCCCGTATTCTATCATTCAAAAATTCCAATTATAGTGGGTGATGACCCCAACAAAGGCGGTACTCCCACCCCAATTCTTCTTACTCTCGCTTCCCCCGCCCTTTCAGAGCTTGTTGCTATGGGGCCACCGCTCCCAGGACGTTGGGCTGATGTAAAAGTGAACTATAGCCTAAAAAACCCGCCCCAAGTAACCCAACGACAACCTCCCACAATAACCCCCCAAGGGGACAATCTCGGCAAACCAAGCCCAAAGGGGCGAACCGGCTCACCTCTGGGCAACCGTCCCCGGGCTTCATGAACCGAAAAAATCTGAGCCCTGAAAGGGCGACCTAACCCCAAGCCGCCCTTTCAGTCTCATGACTCCGCAACGATGGCCGGATTGGATTCAATGAATCCCCGGGCCATGGCGTAGCGGGTCAAACCTGCGATATCATGAATATTCAGCTTATTCATGACCTGCTGCCGGTGCTTTTCCACCGTCTTGATGCTGATCGACAATTCGTCGGCGATCGCCTTGTTGGTCATTCCCTCCGCGATCAGCTGCAACGTTTCTCTTTCCCGGGAGGTAAGATCGTCAGCAGTCTTGGATGGCGCTTTTCCTTCGAGAAAAGCCCGACGGCAATGATCCAACATCCTTCGCGCAATGGAGGGACTGAAGTAAGAATTTCCCTCCTTGGCTTCCCGAATGGCACGAATCACGTCACTGGCGGCACTTTGCTTGATCAGATAAGCGATGGCCCCGGCGTTCGTCGATTGCTCAACGTAATCTTCATCATTATAGGTTGACAAGATAACGATTTTAGTTGAATCGGTATCCCGTAGAATCTGGCGGGTCGCTTCGAGTCCATTCAATTGCGGCATGGCAATATCCATGACAACAACGTTGGGCTGCAGCTTAATAGCCATTTTAACGGCTTCACGGCCGGTTTTGACCTCCCCCACAATTTCGATATCGGATTCGGCTTTAAGAAGTGCTCGCAACCCCTCACGCACCACTTCATGGTCCTCAGCGAGTATAACGGTAATTTTAGACATGAATAGTTTGGATTGAAAATGATACTTTGACTGAGGCTGCAAAGTTGCGCCTTGAGTAGAATTAAACCACATAGGGGTTTTATATCCCAGTGGGTGTAAGCCTACTATGACCCCGAATTCTCCCCATAAGCGGCTAGCGGACGGGTGTATCCTTACCGTTTACTGGGGTCCATCCCGGCCCGAAGGTAGGAAACCCAAGGTCCAAGCACCGCCAGCTTTCCACCCTTTTCGCGCCTATAGAATAGGCGCACGGGCGATCCTCCCTGGTTGAGGGACAAGGAACAGAGGGGCCTCGATGCTCTCCCCATGGTTCCGATAACTGACCGTAAAACAGAGGATCTGCTCCGGGCCAGCCTTTTTAGGCGGCGGATATTCAAACCAACCCCTCACCTGACTGCCGCGGATTCCCGTGAGAAGAGGCGCTCAGCGGCCGATTCTGATCCAATAGAATATCAGAAATTTCCTTTAAGGACCGGATTTTCCGGCTAAAGCAGGGGTAATCGTCATCCCGGTCCACCAACCATGCATTGAAACCTGCTTTTAGAGCGGGGGCGATATCCAGTTTCAATGAATCCCCCACATAGATCACCTCGGAGGGTTCAAAGGAGAGTATTTCCATAGCTCTCTGGAAAAATCGCCCCTCGGGTTTTCGGACACGTTCCTTTTCGGAATCAATGATGTTGGAGAAAACGCCCGGAAAAAGGTCGCCCAGGATTTTTTCCAATCCATGATGAAAATTCGAAAGAACCGCTATATCAAGCGTTAGATGATTCAGCCAATGGGCATCCGGACAGGGCTCCCAGGGAAGAGAGCGACAGGCATGAAAAATCTCATCCAGCAAATGATCGTTCGGAATAATTCCCACCGAATAAAGCAAGTTGCTGTTGAAATGGTCGTAGAAAGCTTTATCCGTTCTATCCGGAAAAGAAATCATCTCAGAAATTATCTTATGATTTCTTCTCAAGGTATTGGCATCCACCTTCAGATGGTGGTCCGATAATACGGATAGGTACGCATTCCATAAGCCCTTCTTTTCAATAATGGTATTGGCGGCATCAAGCAGAAGAATATTCATTTGTTAAGTGGGCGTTGCGCGGAATCAATGACTTCGCTTCCGTTTTCGTTTTTCTGGTGGGCCAAGGTCGCCGGGTTCGAGTCCAGATAAATAACATCCGCGAGATAACGGTAGGCTTCTCCATCGACGGCCTCGAATTTTTTCGGCGCTTTATGCCACAATAACTCGCTCAGGGCGTAATTGACATCGGCAAAGCCGAAATGGCTGCGAATTGAATTGGTTCCGGAAATCCGGCAATTCACCTCAAAGGGGTGAATCTCTCCGGAATCGGTAACGATGGACTGTATATTGAAAGATCCCCGGATATCAAAATTTGAGGCCATCTTTTCCGCAATATCACGCAAGGCAGCATCGTAGTCTCGCACCACCCGGCAATAATCTGTAGCACCGTAATGAAGAGTTCGATACATGGAAATAGATCCGTGAATCACCCCATCCATATAGCATCGATAAACGGCGGTGGTGATTTCCCTCCCCTGGTGCAACTCCTGAATCACATAGTCTTCATCCGAAAGCTGGGAAAACTCAGTTGGGTCGAAAATGAGTCCCCGGGACCCTCTCCCCCGACGGGGCTTGGCCAAGGCCCGCGAAAATTGGTTTTGGTAAGAGGAAGGCAGACAGGTTTCGGCAAAAGGGATTTGGGCTTTCCGGTGTTCCTGGTAGGTGCGGTATTTGTCCAGATAGATTTCGGCAGACGCGGGACCGGAACAGGCAATAGGACATTCAAACGCATCGGAGAATTTGGAAAGCTGCATCATTTCGAAATCGGTCGAGGGGATAATCAGATCAACTCCTTCAGATTTCACAATGGCCAGCATCTCCGGGATATAGGAAGGGTCCAGACCAAAAGGCATGGCGTAGAAAACATCGATAAAACGATTTCCCGCGGACACTGGAGTAGTATTCGTCCCGATGGTCCGGTAAGAACAAACATCGGCCAGAATGTTTCGGAGGATCCCTTGTCCCACATTTCCCCCGATCCCCGTGACGAGAATGGTCTTCACCTTCGTTGGCTCTTGCAGGGAATCCCATTGGGCTGGGCCCCGGTAAGGCTTGGAATTCCTTTGGCATTTCTGATGGTTATGCATGTTTTGTTTTTGGTTGGGATGAGTGGCCAGGAGCCAAGGTTTTTATGAAGCAATGGGACTGGGAAATATAAATAGATTTTCCCTTTGAAGAAATGGGGTGCTTCCCTACTTGGATGTGCGAAACAATCCCCAAACCTCCTTTTCCCTGGAATGTTACGGGGTGAAAATTTGGTCAAAGGTAGGGTGATTTACCGGCGCAATGGAGGGGTTTGCCCCAATGCCTTCAAAGCCCAAAGCATGCTATTTTCAGGTCATGAAATTCAATCAGCATGGACGGGAAGCGAACTTCACAGCCCCAATCAATCAAACCGTTTCGGTCGTTGTGCCAGTCTATCGCAGCGAAACCACGATAGGAGAACTTATCCGCCGATTGTTTCCGGTGTTGAACGAAAATTTCGTCGATTTCGAGCTTATCCTGGTGGATGACGGCAGCATGGACGGAGGATGGAACGTTATCCAGGAGCAAGCCGCGCAACACTCGTGGGTTCGGGGCCTTCGCCTAATGCGCAATTTCGGGCAGCACAACGCGCTCTTGTGCGGTATCCGGGAGGCCCGACACGCCGTCATCGTGACCATGGACGACGACCTCCAGTACCCTCCGGAGAAAATCCCCGAAATGGTGGAGAAAATGATGGACGGCTTCGATGTGGTATATGGATCCGCATCAGAACGCCGACACGGATTCATGCGCATTCTCATGACCCGTTTCACCAAGTTTATTTTAAAAACGGTTATGCGTCTGCCCCGCACCTACGAAGTCAGCCCTCTGCGGGCCTTTTCCGCGGAACTCCGCGGAGCGTTTGCCAACCACCAGGGATCATTTGTTTCGATTGATGTGCTGTTGAGCTGGGCGACCTCCCGCTTCACTTGCATACGGGTAAACCGCAACTGGCGGCATGACGGACAATCGCGATACACCGTAGCCAAGTTGTTCACGTACACGGTGAATGTGATTACCGGATTCACCGTCCTTCCGCTTCGTTTTGCCAGTCTGGTTGGATTTTTCTTCACCCTTTTCGGGCTTGGGGTTCTGACCTACGTGCTGGGGCGCTTCCTTCTGGAAGGGGTGGGGGTGCCCGGATTCGCCTTTCTGGCCAGCATCATTGCCATCTTCTCCGGAGCACAGCTATTCGCCCTTGGCATCATTGGCGAATACCTCGCTCGAATCCACTTTCACAGCATGGGCAAACCCACCTATGTGGTGGCCGAAGACACCTCCAACCCCCATGAAACAGCAAAGGAGGAGGCCAGCTTCCACTCCGAGTTGAAACAAGTATAAACCACTCATTCCTAAACGCACCTTCCATGAAAAATTTTGCCAGCACCCCCACTCTTCAGCCTGCGGTCGCCAAAACCAATGGCACAACTCTGTTTCCAACGGCGTATCCCCAGCCCCGGACCAAACCCAGGGCCATCCCATTCAACCAGCCTTCGACCGAGGGACAGGAACTCGAATTCATGGAGGAAGCCGTCCGAAAAGGGCAACTCTGCGGCAATGGCCCTTTCATGGGTTTATGCCAGACCTGGATCGAGAGCATGCTCGGAGTAGGCAAGGCTCTCTTAACCACCTCCTGTACGGATGCCCTCGAAATGTCGGCCATTCTTCTCAACATCAAACCGGGTGACGAAGTGATCCTGCCCAGCTTTACCTTTGTCTCCACCGCCAATGCCTTTGTCTTACATGGAGCCCGCCCGGTTTTTGCCGACATTCGTCCGGACACGCTCAACCTTGACGAAAAAGGGTTGGAGTCTCTGATCGGACCACGCACCCGCGCGGTGGTAGCGGTCCACTACGCCGGAGTAGGCTGCGAAATGGAGGCTCTTCAGTCCATTGTCGATAAATGGCGGCTGGTTCTGATCGAGGACAACGCCCACGGTTTCCTCGGCCAATATCGCGACCGTTTCCTCAGCACCTTCGGCGCCCTGTCCACGCTAAGCTTTCATGAAACCAAAAACTTTACCTGCGGAGAGGGAGGGGCCCTGTTGATCAACGACGAAAGCTTCTTCGAACGCGCCGAGATCATCCGGGAAAAAGGAACTAATCGAAAGCTTTTTCTGGACGGACAGGTGGACGCTTACACCTGGGTGGACGTGGGATCAAGCTTTTTGCCTTCCGACCTTTTGGCGGCCTTTCTTTACGCCCAGCTTCTGGCCAGCGGGGTGATCCAAGCCAAACGCCGGAACGTCTGGAATTATTACCATGATCACCTTCGGGGTTGGGCTCTCGAACACCAGGTACGGGTGCCTTCGCCACCTTCACACTGCGAGCAATCCTGGCATATGTTTTATCTCATGATGCCCACTCCGGAGTCCCGGCGAAGACTGATCGCCCACCTCAAATCCCAAGGCATACAAGCGGTGTTTCACTACCTTCCGCTGCACCTCTCCAAAATGGGTCAGAAATTTGGCGGCCGCCCCGGCATGTGCCCGGTGGCGGAATGGGCCAGCGAACGGCTTGTCCGCTTGCCTTTTCACAACAATCTCAGTGAAACCGACCAGGAGAGAATCGTCGAGGCGGTCCGGGAGTTTAGGCCCTAACGGTTGGTCTGAATAGCCCCGCCGGGAAATCAACTCTCCCACCCAATCCATGCAAAGATGAAGAAACCATTTACATCAGAAAATCCGTCCATAAACCCTGCCCCTGCCGAAGAGGAGCCAGCGGCAAAAGAAGCCCCCATTTCTTCGGGAAAGGTCCGAACCTTACGGTTTCCGGCCTTCTCACTACGGTCCTCCTTTGCGATGGTGCTGTTGCCGTTGGGTTTCTATCTCGCTGCCCTCAATCCATTCTTCCTCCCCGGAGTTTATGACAATCTCGTCTATTTCTTCGGAGCGGCCTCACTGGTCGAACAAGGCAGTATCCAATTCCGCGGGCTCCCCATCGTGGACTGGCCACCAATGGTTTCCGTTTTGCTCGCCATCCCCTTTCTTTTTGGTCTCGAATCGGTCGTGGCGGCGAAAGGAATCATCATCCTCTGTGCCGCCGTTGGATTGCTTCTGGCCCTGCGGCTTTTTCGTTTGGAGAGAAGACCCGCCCCGGTCCTGACACTCGTTTTGTTCGCCATGCTGCCCACTAGTTTTCTCATGGGTACGCGAATCATGAGCGAATGGCCCTACTTCATGGCTTCCCTTCTGTTTCTCCTCGCCCTCCACTTCCTGCGGGATCCCGGAAGAGCCTGCTTTCAGGGCCGGAAGTGGAACTTCTGGGGACTGGCTGTGGGGACCGGTTTTCTCCTCGGGATCGCTTCGCTGACCAAATTTACCGGCGTCCTCCTGGGACTTGCCATCATCGCCCAGGCGGTGTGGAAATTACGACAACATCCGGGGACATTCCTGGGAAAAGGGTCTAACTGGCGGGCCATTCTGCCGGAAGGTATTGTTGCGACGATCGGAGCGACCTGTTTTCTGGCCTGGATGGCGAGGATCCAGTGGCAAACAATAACCGGAGTCGCCCCCCGTTCGGAGTATTACCACTATGGATTCGTGCCGGAACACTTTGGAGGCTTTGATTTCTCCGGCCTGTTACAGGGGATTACTGATCTTTTCTTTCACACCGAAGCCTTTCTCGGTCGACTCGGATTAGTCGGTTGGCCGACGACAATCCTTTGCGGGGCCTTCGGCATGCTGGTTCTGTATGGCCTGTGGATCCGCCTCCGTTCCAAGGAAAGCAGCCCGGCGGATTGGTACGTGATAGGCAATCTGCTCCTTTTCGGCGGTTTGTCTACCAATCAGCAGACCCGCTACCTTATGCCCATTGCCCCCTTTCTGATTGGATACTTCCTTTTGGCCTGCGGTCAAATGCCCTCCGTGTACCGGACGCTTATCCCCAGCCGCCTCCATCGGGCCGTCTCCGCCTTCTACCCCCAATGGGGAAAACAACTTCCCCGCGCCGCTCTGGCCCTCTGGTTCTTCGTCATGACAGGCGCTGCCCTGCACCTTCTGCTCCTTGGCAATCTCTCCGGCACTCACCGAGCTTTGTTCTACCCCCTCAACCGCACTCCGGAGACCTTCTACACCGGCCCTTGGCTCGATTTTTATCAGGCCTCGCAATACGTTCGGGAACATTCTGATCCCGGAAATATCGCCGCTATCGGGGAGGGAGATAAATACATCACTTATTATACGGGTCGGAAATGGGTGGACTTCGAAACTTCGGGGGATTTTACCTTTCTGATGACCCTCAATGGGAGCGCAATTCCCCCGGATATTATATCCATTATGAGGATACAGCCGATCAAGCGCTTTAACTCGGTCGCGCTCTACCGCAACATCGGTCACGACCAGGAGTGGGATCTCCTCCGGAGAATCCCAGTGGAAGAATTTGATCTACCCTGGGATAAGGATAGTCTTTCGGCCTATACTGAGATAAAGGAAGACGAAGAGTGAATTCCCCGGGTGCCAGCGGGAAGCTCCCTCAGATTTCCGGGGAAGGTTTTTGCCAATTCCGGCGCAAATAATTTCGGCCGAGAAAAATGGCCAGGAGTAAGGCTCCGCCCAGAAGGGCCAAGGTCATCTTGCCGGTAAAAATTGCTTCCCCCAGGATGATAAAGCCCACGGCAACAGCGTAACTCATCGTCCACAAAACCAACATAAACTGCCCGAAAGGGGCTTGGGCAAGCCCAAGCAGGTAGTTCTTCAGAAAGATCGGAATTCCCGGGGCAATCCCTACCAGTAGGATGACCTTACCAACATCCTCTTCGGGAATCCGGGGAATTTGGTAGCCCGCCCAACGAACCAACCGTTCCAACGGTAAACGGAGAAAAGAAGCAGCCAACCAGTAGGACAGGATCAGGTTTGCCGCCAATCCGAGCGCCGAACCCACTAAGGCCAGCGGCACCCCAAAGGCCGGCCCGGCCAGAAGAAAAAACGGACTGATGGGCACCCCGAACATGGGCAGGATAGCCATCGCGGCAAAAAAGGGAAGCGGACCAGCCTCCTCAATCCACTGAAAAAAAACCTGCGGATCCTTGCCCAGGAAAATCAAGCCGAGAAGGATCGCTATCAGCAAAAGCAGGAGAAGCCCCAGCTTGACCAAAAGCGAACGCCCTTCCCTTCTCCAGAGTTTGGCCAGGAAGCTACCGGAAAGTTTTTCTCCTTCCGTTTTGACAAGTACTTCGTTTATCGGGTCCTTTCGTACATTTTCATCAGCTACTAAAAAGGCTATCCCTCTTGAGGACAAATGGCAAGGATGAGGTGTAAGAGATCCCCAAAAATAAAAAGGTTTTCCTGAGGCTTCCTTTTTCACGTGGCGCCTTCCCATGTTTTTCGGAAACGGCAAACCCAACCCATTCCCACAGGTAGGGATATACCCCATGTTGCGCTGATTTCATTTTCGATACAATAATCAGATCGTCACCAATGTATTGGTAATCCAATCACGCTAAATAGCCATTCCTCTCAACGCTGCATGCATTCAATAGAATAAATCATGATTAACTTATCTGTTTATACAATCGTTGCATCCCAGGGCCATGCTGAAGCCATCGTTTCCAGCTTGAAGGCGAACAACTTCCCCAACAACCGTATATCCGTTCTTTTTCCGGAAAAGGCGAAGACCAAGGACCTTGTTCATGAAAGGATCACCAAGACACCCGAAGGAGCCGTAACAGGCCGATTGGCAGACGGTGTTTTGGGAGGGGCTCTCGGCTGGATAGACGGGATCGGAGCTTTAACGATCCCCGGGGTCGGCCCGTTCATTGCGGCCGGGCCTCTGGCCGCTGCCATGGGCGGGGATACCACTGACCCTTCGGCGGGCGGTATCGCTGGCGGCCTAATCGACATAGGCATCCCGGAGATCGAAGCCAAGCGTTATGAACGCAAGATCAAGAACGGCATGATCCTGGTTTTCATTCATGCGCAATGCGATGAAGAAATCACCATGGCCAAAGAAATCCTTGATACTCACCAGGAAGAGGCCACCGACCCGAAAAACACCCATCAGAATAACGAAGACAAACCCCGGACGGAGGAAGCGGCTTCGGACCGGAATGGCCAGACCCCATATTACAAAAGTCCGGCACAAAACCGTCCCCCGGTTTTAGTCGCCGGCGAGGGATCGCCCCATCCGAAAAATTCCACGACACCTCTCAGGTAATCCTCAATAAGAGAGTGAGCGAGTACCGCATAAAAAACCCGGACGCCATTTGGCGTCCGGGTTTTCGGTGAAACGACCCCTGGAGTTTTTGGATATTGGAAAACTGTATTTGAACCGGGATCACCAAAGACCTGACCCGGGTCTTACAGTTTTAAGAGCGCGAAGGCCATGTCCTTTTCCTCGGCATGGAGATCGGCAAGGATTCCCGGTTCGTACATCATCTCCAGACGGCCTGCCAGTCGGCTCGTGGTCTCGTAGGCGGCCATCTCAAAGTGCTCGATACGGAGACAATGGGCGATCACCATAAGGTCACGGGTGTGAGGCACCTCCACTGCTTGTAGGCGCGAGCGTCCGGCCTCGATCAGGCCGGCAATATCCTTGCAGGAATCCTCACCAGGCAATTGGTTATGGCGCTCGAAAATCTTGAGTATTTCCGCGATTTGAATGCCGTTTTCATGGGCATGGTTTTCAAGAATCTCACGCAATAGGTCGTTCGTGCACAAAGCGATCAGGCAAGGCATGGATTGGACGAGCTGGGCTTCCATCCGGTATAGATTGCGGAGTTGATCGAAGAACAAATCTCGTGGGGTAGTGATAGTGATTTGCATGGGATGGGTACGTTGGTGTTAAGAGAGGGCGGGAACGATTTTCAGCGGGGTGATTTCTTATGTTTTTGGTTGTCTTTAATCAAAATACTGACAACCAGCCAGAAGCCTCCGGTCGCCGCTGCGAGAAAGCATAGGATGGCCAGGCCGGGGTAGCCCATCAGGCGAAAATCGGTCTCGACCCTCATCAACAGACAAGCTCCTAAAATCAATGCCGCCAGGACGATGCCGGTCGTGATCCGGTTGGCGATTTTCTGGAATCCCTCCATCACCAGCTTCGCATCCACCGCCTTGACTTTCACTTCCAAATTCGGGTCGGTGAGCACATCCATAATCCGGTTGAGGCGGTTGGGCAGTTCGCTAATGAAACTCTTCATTTCCAGCAAGCTGCGGTAAACACTTCCCTGGGAGGCATCTTTACTCATGCGCTGGGTCATTAACTCACTCACATTGCGGCGGATCGAGGCGTTGGGATCGAAATCGGAATCAAGGATTTTTCCGACCTCGTCGAGTTGGAGGAGAGTTTTTCCCAGCAAGGTCAATTCACTGGGAACGAACACCCCGTTCTCCGCGGCGCTGCCGCTGACTTCCAAAAGGGATTTTCCGATATTGATATCCTGGAGCCCCTGGTTCTGTTGCGAAGCCACAAGTTTGCTTATGCGGCGGCGAAGTTCCACCCCGTCAAAATCCTCATCTTTCTCACTGATCTCAAGTACCAGATCGGCCACCAGATCGCCCTTACCCTCGCTGATTGCCATCAGTATTTTCAGCAGACTTTCCTGCATTTCAGGCGTGGTATGGCCCACCATTCCGAGATCCAGCAACGCGATCCGCCCGTCTTCAGTGAGAAAAACGTTCCCGGGGTGTGGATCGGCGTGAAACATCCCGTCCACCAGGACCTGTTTGAGATAAGCTTTGAACAATTCCTCGGCCAACGGCCCTCCGTCCATCTCCAGCAAAGTGAGCGGACCGAGCCCGGTGATTTTTCGCCCGCTGACGTGTTCCATGGTAAGCACCCGCCGACTGCAATAGTCGGCGATTGGCTGGGGAATCTGAATACGCTCGAATTGGGCAAGGTTCTTTCCCACCATGATAAGGTTGCTTGCCTCTAGTTCGTAGTTCAACTCTTTCTCAATCGAGACGCGAAATTCCTCAATGATCGTTGTCCACCGGTAGCGCTGGCCCAATTTGGTGTGCGTTTCAAGGAAGCTGGAGATTTCGGCGAGCACTTCGAAATCCTCCTTGATCTGCGCCTGAATATCGGGCCGCTGGATTTTTACCACCACCTCACGGCCATCCCGCAATGCCGCGGAATGCACCTGCCCCAGAGACGCCGCAGCCAGCGGCTCTACATCAAAACGAGAAAAGGCGCGGGAAACCTTAACCCCCAACTCACTCGTCACAATCTTCTCCACCTCTTCATAGGAGAAGGGCTTCACTTTGTCCTGCAGCCGCGCCAGTGCCTTCAGATAAGGATCCGGCAGAAGGTCCGGTCGGCTGGCGAGAACCTGCCCAAGTTTTACATAGGTCGGCCCGATCGCCTCAAGATCATCTGCCAACTGATCCGGGGTCGCTTTCCCTTCCGTCTCAGGTTCGAGGTCGGCGGAGTCAAGCGAACCTTCATCACCCATTGTAGAGGCAATGTCGGAACGACCATATCGCCAGAACAATAACGCAATTTCCTTATATCGCTTGAGGTATCGAGGGGACAACTTCATCAATTATATTTTTTATGGGTTACCATCAAGAGCAGCCCCGCAGGACAAAGAAAAGGAGCAGCAAGGGAATAGGCACACCGACGAGCCAGAGCAGCACCCAACCGGCTTTGCCTCTTTTTAAAGAACGTTTTTTAGGTAGAAATTTCATCGTATTCAGTGGTTGTAGAGACCGGAACAGCCCGGACCTCCAGGACCATGAAGCATACTATCCTCATCACATTTCTCGCCATAAGGTCTAACCCTACTTTTGAACGGCTGGGCGAAATTTCACGGTATTCAGGCCGCCCCGGAAATCGGCCGACCCAGTGAAAGTTGCGCGCAGGGCACGCCCTGGATTTATGGATAAACAATACCTCCTGGGCCTGAAAGAGCGACTGAACAACCAAACTGAATTAACTTTTCATTCTTTCTCCCCGGTAGGGTTACGCCCTATTGTTTGCCTCGGTTGCAAGCCGTAGATTAGCGATGAAAAACTTTTCCTTATACACTATGGACATTATTCGACTTATCTTCGCAATTCTCCTTCCCCCCTTAGGCGTCTTCCTTCAGGTCGGCATTGGCATCCAATTTTGGATCAATATTTTGCTGACCCTTTTCGGCTATATCCCGGGCATTATCCACGCGGTTTATATTATCGCGACGCGCAAATAGTCAGAGGCTCGCTCCTTGGAGGGACGGGTTCCCACCTCTCTGGGAGGGCGAAGGCGTGTCCCGCTCAGCGGTGGTCCCTCTGAGCCTTTCGCGCGGCAACCGGTCAATCGTTCCCAAACGGCACC
>JAFIGF010000232.1 GCA_020831535.1 Opitutales bacterium
ATGGAGTTATCCAATGAGGCTCGCAAAGCAATATCTAAGCGTAGAGGAAAAACAAAATTGATACGTGCCTTCTGGATACAAACAGAACTTGATCTTGAAGGGATGAATTAGATATAAACCTTTTTAGGAATGGTCAGTAAACCAATCTTTCTCATAAAATACATCTTTATTTCATTCTTTTCGATCGCTTAGCGCCTCAAAGCGCTTTTCGAATTCCTTTAGCTCATCCTCCGGAAGGCGAATGATTATTTCAAAATACCCAGCTTCTTTAGATTCCTCGGG
This sequence comes from Opitutales bacterium, assembly GCA_020831535.1. GTDB lineage: Bacteria > Verrucomicrobiota > Verrucomicrobiia > Opitutales > T3Sed10-336 > JAIUMY01. Next base: position 283 of record JAFIGF010000232.1, read on the forward strand.
ATCCCAATACCCCCTTTGAAGTAGTTCTCCAGTTACAAAGGCACCATACTTTAGCGCAAGACGACGATAAAAATCTTCTACCATACTTCGGTATTCAGATTCTACCTCATGAGGAACTGTGAATTTTCGCGAGGCCAGAACTTCCGATTCAACCATCTCGGCTAAAACTCTTTTCACTTCAAACATTAAGTTTGTATCAAAATCATCCTCTCGGGAAACCTCATCCTGGCCTTGGTTTTCGTCAAAATCATGATGCACCGCAAAATCATTAATCGCATTTTGCATCAGAACTGAAAGCTCAAGCCAAAGCTGGCACGCTTCACTTTCTTCGGAGGAATAGAGCCAACTGGAACAGCCGAGCAGGAGAATAAACAGTATCTTTTTCATTTTGCCTTGATTCTGGTTGATTTGATTTCTCCCCGAACAGTCAATCGCTTAGCGCCTCAAAGCGTTTTTCGAATTCCTTCAGTTCATCCTCCGGAAGGCGGATCGTTATTTCAACATACTCTCCCTTTTTTGATTCATCGTGAACCCACTCATGCTTGAAATAAGCCTCCACTCCAATCCCCAGCAGTTCTCCTGTAACAAAGGCCCCATATTCCTCTGACAGGCGATTAAGAAAATCATGTACCAGAAACCAGTATTCGATTTCCGTATCTGCCGGAACTTCAAACCCCCGGGATGATAAGTAAAGGAAATCGTGGATAACTTTCCAGTATTGATATTTCTCATCATAGGGAATCTCGAAAGTCTGCGTGGCCAACATTCCCCTTTCCACCATTTCTCCTATGATTTCATCCATTTCAGATAAGTATTCTGCATAGACATTGATCCTGGGATTGGCTCCCACAACTTGATTTAGATGAAATTCATCAACGGCATTCTGCACCGGGACCGACAAATCAAACCAAAGCTGACACGCCTCTCTTTTCTCGGAGGAATAGAGCAAGCCGGTACAGCCGAAGAGGAGAGCAAGTAGGATCTTGTTCATTTTGGTTTACTTCTTTGGATGCTTAGAAACAATGATTCAGCCTGAGCAATAGGTTCCTATTCGTGTTCATTCGTGGTTTCCATCCCTTTTTCAAAATGATGATCTGCCAATCGCGCCAAACGTTCTCCGGCGGCTTTGAGGGTGGATTCTTTTTTGGCATAGTGAAAACGCAAATACCGGTGCTCGGGTTCCCGGAAAAAGCTGGACCCCGGCACGGCGGCCACGCCGATCTCCCGCACCAGGGCCTCGGCCGCTTGGGTGTCATCAGCAAAGCCGAGCGAGGAAATATCCACCATAACGTAATACGCCCCCTGCGGTTCCGTGTAGGGCAATCCGGTGACCTGAAGGTACCCCAGAAACTGGTCCCGGCGGCGGGTGTACTGCTCCCGCAATTCCTCATAATAAGAATCGGGTAAGGTCAACCCCGCAACAGCCGCTTCCTGCAAAGGGGCCGCCGCCCCAACGGTCAGAAAATCATGCACTTTGCGAGCCTGCTCGATAACTTTGGCGGGAGCCAGCACATAGCCCAAACGCCAACCGGTAATGGAGTAGGTCTTGGAAAGGGAGTTGCAGGTGATGGTGCGCTCAAAAGCGCCCGGCAGCGAGGCCATCGAGATGTGTTCCCTCGGCGCATAGACAATATGCTCGTAGGGTTCATCCGTGATAATAAACGCATCGTACCGCTCCGCCAGTTCGAGGATCACCTCCAATTCCTTCCGGGTAAAGACCTTCCCTGTCGGGTTGGAGGGGTTACACAGGATCAAGGCCTTGGCACCACCGGCAAAAGCCCGTTCCAATTCCTCCGGATCAAAGGCGAAATCAGGCGGTCGGAGCGGAACATACACCGGCTCGGCCCCGGAGAGGATAGCATCAGCCGCATAGTTTTCATAAAAAGGAGAAAAAACGATCACCCGATCGCCCGGATTGCAGGCGGTCATCATGGCCACCATCATCGCCTCGGTACTGCCGCAGGTCACCACGAGGTGCTGATCCGGATCCACCGGGATCCCCTGGAAATGGGTGATTTTATCCGCCAGCGCTTGCCGGAACCGGGGAGCGCCCCAGGTCACCGCATATTGGTGATGGGGGCCTCTAGTGGCCCGCTCCAATCCCTCCAAAAGAGCTTCCGGGGGATCAAAATCCGGGAACCCCTGGGACAGGTTAATCGCCCCATGGGCGTTCGCCAAACGGGTCATTCCCCGGATAACGGATTCCGTAAAAACAGCAAGACGGCGGGCAGTTTTTGGCATGGCGCAGGAAAAAATGAAGTTCGACTGGAAAAAGTACCACCGTAAGGCGAACCGATTCCGGACTTCAATCCCCATTTACCCCTGTAATCCACCCACTCACGGCGTTTTTCTCAAATCTCAAATATTTGATCGCAAATGTTTTTCATGCGGCCTCCAGAGGCTAAATGAAATCTACGGGGCGTTAAAACAGGAGTCCGTACCTCGCAAAAGAATTGAATTGATTTCATTTTTTCCAAGGTTTCCCCTACTTGGGGCGTCTTTAGGGGTATCTGAAGATTTTGCTTTTATTCTGCCCATGCTCTATTCCTTTTCTACCGTCCCATGAAAACGCCCCCTTTCCCTCCTTTCAAGGTCTGCCCAGGGGCCTTTCGGTTCTACTCCGAAACTTTCCGTCCCCAATGATCCAAACGAACGATGACGACGACGAAATCCAATGGATTCACGCAGCGCAGAGCGGCGATGAATCCGCTTTCCGCAGCCTCTTTGACCGCTACTATGAAGTGGTTTACCGGGTACTCTATCGCCTCGCGGGAAACCAACAAGACGCCGAGGACCTGGTGCAGGAAGCCTTTGTCAAAGCAGCCCGTCGCTTGCCGGGGTTTCGCGGGGAAGCTTCATTTAAGAACTGGCTCTGCCGCATTGCCGTCAACGCAGCCCGGGATTGGTTCCGCAAATGTCAGCGCCGCCCCGCGACAGCAGACGCCAGGGAGGACCAACCCTCTTCCCTTGAGCAATTGGCCGCGCCACGCCGTAATGCCACCCACGATCTCCTGCATGACAGCCTTGGCCAACTCAAGGAAAAGGAACGCCAGGCCTTGGTGCTCACCTATTTTGAAGGATTCAACCACGCTGAAGCCGCCGAAGTCCTTCGTTGTGCCGAATCCACCGTCTCCTGGCATATTCACCAGGCAAAACAGAAACTAAAGGAAATCCTTTCTCATCATGTCTGACCGCGATCCCCAACTCCCCCTCCCCTCTGAGCCGCCACCCAAGCCTTCCCAGGAAGCACGGGAACGCGCCTGGCAGGCCGCACGGACCGCTTTGCAGGAATCCTGTCCAAAGCCTTCCTGCAAAATCTCCTTTTCCCTCTTTCCCGCCCTGACCCTGGCTGCCGCCGCCTGCCTCGCCTTGGTCCTGGGAGGTTGGCTGTGGTGGACCTCCGAAAACACCTCCACCCAGTCCATTGCCGAATCCCCCGAGCCCGCAGCACCAGAAAGCCCGCCAAAAGACTTTGCCGCACTAGAGGAACCGACGATGGCCTACCGCATACTGGAAGAACTTCAATCCCTCTTCCCGGGACAGTTTGCCGCTTATATCTCCTCGCCGGAAAAATCCGAAATCGTCACTGCGGAAAGCTCCTCTACCTATTCCTCACAACCGGTTTTGGTGGAACTGCGCTCCGCCTCCTCCACCCTCCAAATCGTCAGTTTCTCCGGACAAACCATCACCACTAAAGTGGAGGACAAGGAGTATTCCCTGGAGTTTTTGATTACCGGAGACGGCCATTTACTCATCACCGGAGAGGACTTCCATTGGCACAGCGCGGACCCCGGAGATCAATCCTCCTCTCCCTTCACCATCCATAGTACCATCCTCTGATTTCCCTTTGCTCCCGTGATTTCTTTTCGTCCATTCATTCCAGCTTTTTGGCTTCTTATCGGTTCCAGTCCTCTCGGGCTAACCGATGAGCCAGCCGACGCCGGAACCTGGCAAATACAATGGGCAGACTCTCCGGGAGACGCATATCAGCATTTTTATGGCGACCAGGAAACCTCCCTGGAACTCCTCCTCTGGACCGATCCACGCTGGAACTACGACCTCAGCCTCAGTCTCCACCAAAGAGGAGGAAAACTCACCGTCCCCCATACCTTGCCAAGCGAGAAACGATCACTGACCATTGCCGAAGGAGAATCATTCGGCACTTTCCATACGATTCAATGGGACGCACCCGAAGTCAAAGGCCGTACCGAATTCATCCTTCGCCTGGAAGGAGCAAGGCGACAGGGCGAGACCCGGGAAACCTTGCCCGCCCGGACTTTGTCGCTGGTCCTTTACCCCACCGTGAAAGGTACGCCTCTGGCCAGCCTCGCCAAGAAAGGGTTCGTGGTCGTCCCGGCTCCGGAACTCCATGACTGGTCTCCCCTGTTACGCCGCTATGGGGCAACCGTGCAAGAGACTCCCCCCAGAGACCTGGACCCACAAAAACTGATTTATCTGGCCACCACCCACAATGATTGGCCGGAATCCTCCCCACGGTCCCACCACATTTTAATCCTACCGCCCGACAAGGGGCACCAGGAAACCATTTATTTCGCTGGTCCCGGGCAACCCACCCAAGCGGTCCTTCGCCTTCCCCCAAAACACCGTAGAGACGATCACCCGATTTTTTTTGAAAAACTCCAAAGCCTCTTCCGGGCAGTGGAGACCTCACGTCCCCCCAAGGAATTATTGCGCTAACCCAACCAATCAACCCAACAAAACAATCATTATGAAAAAAACACTGAAACTCATCCTCTGCGGACTCATGCTTACGCTTTGCTACAGCAGTCCCGCCTCGGCTGAGGAAACCCCGCCGGCCCTGACCACGGCAGTGCTGGACTTCTCCTCCAACCTTCCGGAAAAACCCGAACTCGGAGCAGAATTTGCCGACCTCTTGCAGGTTTATCTTTCCCTCGAGGACAATCTCCGCCTGGTAGAGCGGAGCCAATTGGAAACCATTATGAGCGAACAGGAACTGAGCCTGTCCGGCACCGTATCCCCGGACCATGCCGCCAAAATCGGTCAATTGTCGGGCGCCCAGGTGTTGGTCACCGGACGCATATTCTCGCCGAACGAACAACAGGTTTTCCTGGTAGCCCGCATTATCGGTACCGAAACCGGACGGGTCTTCGGTGAAATGGTGCAAATTCCCGCACCGGCCGGGGAAATCAACGATGCCGCCATGGAACTCGCCGGCCAAATCGCGAGCACCATCGGGCAGCGAGCCTCGGAGTTGGTGGCGGAAGTGGAAACCAAAGAGCAGCGCTTGGATCGCCTCCGTGCCTATTTGCCCGCCGAGGGCGATCTGCCCACGGTAAAAGTGAATATCCCCGAAGAACATTTCGGACAGTTCATCCCCGATCCCGCAGCGGAAACCGAAATCAAGCGAACCCTTCAACAGTTGGGCTTCGAACTGGTGGATGAAGGCGCTGACTGGACCATCACCGGAGAAGCCTTCAGTGAATTTGGCTCCCGCCGCGGTAATTTGATTTCCTGCATGGCCCGGGTCGAAATCCGCCTGCAACCTCATTCTCGCCTAAACCGCGAAGGCCACTTGGTGGAGCGGCAAACCAGCTCCGGGGTCGCCCTCGGAGAGAATGTCGCCGCCAAAAACGCCCTGCAAAATGCAGGTTTCGTTCTGGTCGAAAGAATCGTCCCCCTTCTGGTAGTGAGGTAGTAGATTGGGCACGAAACAGCCGCACCAGGGATTCCTGGTGCGGCTTATTTTTTTAAAGCCAACCCATCCTAAATTCCGCAGTTTAAGAACTTGATCCAATCTATGTACTCGCTTCGTCATTCGACGGCGAAGCCGTCCTTGGACTGCGGCAAGCTCTTGCCGCTTTCTCCAGCCGCAGCCTGCTGCGGCGTTATCCGCCTAAGGGTTCCGACAACAGGTTGCTCAGCCGCTCACTTGCGATAACTCTTCTGCCCTGCCACCAGACCTGGATAAATTTCTCCTGACCCCTCCTGTTCTCCCCAAAAATTTCTTTTTATTTTCCCAACATACTCCCCACTACCCAAAATGACTCCCTTGACCAGTGCGGGCAAGAGCTTCAGCCATTTGCCGTCCATGTTTACTCGATGCGATAAAAGTTCCGCCATCTCCTCCTTCGCCCCATCACCCCCGGCCTGCCCCAACAACAACATCCGGTACTCCCGCAACACCTCCTTACCCCATTCATCCCCCCGCAAACCACGCAGAATCTCCACCAACCGCGCCTGCGGCTCGCC
>JAFIGF010000234.1 GCA_020831535.1 Opitutales bacterium
GGGCCGCGTCTTGGGGGGCTTTTTCTATGAGATACCAGGTGAGGGTTCGGTAGAACGAGCCGGTGTCAACGTGCAGAAATTGGTGTTTTTCGGCCAAGGCTCTGGAGGTGGAGGATTTGCCCGCCGCCGCCCCGCCGTCTATGGCAATGATGTGGAATTCTTTCATGGTTTATAAAAACAGTCTCTAGGACATGGGAATTTCCGCGGAAAGAAAAGGCAAAAGTCAGGCGAAGGCCAAAGGGAAATTTTCCGGGGAGTCAGGAGAAACGAAAAATCACTATTAACGATGTGATTTTCGGGAAAAAGCAAAGGAATCCGGCAAGAATTTGGATTTTGCATTGCCAAGAAGGGGCTGCTAGGTCTCTTTAATATCTTTTACCATGCTGGACTTCCTATTCTATTTCCTAGCTGCGCTAACTCTCGGCTCCGCCTTTATGGTGGTGGCAAGTCGGAATGCGGTCAATGCGGCCATGTTTTTGATTGTGACGGTTGCCGGGGTGGCGGGACTCTTTGTGCTCTTGGGCGCTTATTTTCTGGCGGTTTTACAAATCCTGGTCTACGCGGGGGCCGTGGTGGTACTTTTCCTTTTCGTGATTATGCTCCTCGATGATGGTGGTGAAGCGAAGGTCAAGCCGACGGCGGTTTCCATCGGGGCGAGTTTGGCGGCCTTCATGCTTCTTTTGTTGGGAGTTCTCTCCTTTCTCGGGGGACCGGAATTGGTGGACACCGGAGCGGCCCAGGCCACCGAGACTCCGATTGGGGCCAATTTGCAAGAATATGGGCGCCAATTGTTTTCGGTTTACCTACTGCCTGTCCAAGTGGCGGGTTTCTTACTGCTGATCGCCATGATCGGCGTAATTTTAATCAGCAAGCGTCACCAGGAGGAAGCGCTGGAAGAGTGAGTGTTTTACCCGGAAAACTTTCTGCAATTTGACCTATGACTGTCGGACTCAATGAATTTTTAGCGATCAGCGGATTGCTTTTTGCCATCGGTTTTACCGGTGTCCTGCTGCGGCGCAATACGTTGGTGATTTACATGTGCCTGGAGATTATGCTGAGCGCGGCGATTCTCGCCTTGGTCGGGTTTTCCCGTTTCAACAATACCATGGACGGGAATATCTTCGTTTTCTTCATCATCACGGTGGCCGCTGCCGAAGTGGCCGTGGGGCTGGCGATTATCGTAGCCCTGTTCCGGCACCGGCAAACTATTCAAGTCGAGGATTTGAACACTTTAAAGAACTGAGCACATGAGCGCGGAAACACTTGTTGTCATACTTTTATTTGCCCTGCCTTTCCTGTCCGCAGCGGTTATTGGAATCTGGTTCCGCTTGCAGGGGAACATTGCGGCGGCCATTTCGGTGGCCTCCTGCGGCGTCGTTGCGCTGCTGGGACTGTGGTTGGTTTTCTTCGGCGAGCGATCGGTCGCCCCGGCCCCGGTGGAATGGCTGACCTTTGGCACCTACACCGTGAACATGGGGTACTACTTCAACGACCTGGCGGCCTTGTTGCTGTTCATCGTGGTGGTGGTCGGTTTGCTGGTCCACATCTTCAGTCTGGAGTACATGCGCAAGGATGAGGGGAAGGCGCGGTATTTTGCCGGGCTCTCGCTCTTCATGTTCTCGATGATAGGGATCGTCTTTGCCGACAACCTGATCATGATCTTCATTTTCTGGGAGTTGGTCGGCTTGAGTTCCTTTCTGCTCATCAATCATTATTTCCACAAGCCCTCGGCGGTGGCCGCTTCCAAGAAGGCGTTTATCGTCAATCGGGTAGGGGACTTCGGGTTTCTGATCGGGATCATCTGGGCCTACTGGCATTTTGGTACCGTGGAACTGTCGGTCCTGGCGGACATGGTTGGCCAGGACTCCGATATTCTGGTGACCGGCATTGGTCTTTTGCTCTTCTGCAGTGCGTTAGGCAAGAGTGGTCAAATCCCCTTGCATGTATGGTTGCCCGATGCGATGGAGGGTCCCACTCCGGTGTCGGCCCTGATTCACGCGGCGACCATGGTGGCGGCCGGGATTTACTTGCTGTGCCGGATTTACTTCCTCATTCCGCCGGAGGCTTTGGTGGTCGTCCTGTGGGTCGGGGTTATTACCGCTCTTTTCGGATCGCTTTGCGCCATTACGCAGAAGGATATTAAGAAAATTCTGGCGTATTCGACCATCTCGCAGCTCGGGTATATGGTGGCGGCTTTTGGTCTGGGCGCCCTGGCGGTTAAGAACGGAGTGCCGGTGATGCAGGCGGGCGTTGCGGCGGCGATGTTCCATCTCTTTACCCATGCCTTTTTCAAGGCTTTGCTGTTCCTTGGCTCCGGCTCGATTATCCATGCCTGCCATCACGAGCAGAACATTTACCGGATGGGGGGCTTGCGTACCAAAATGCCGGTGACCTTTGTGACTTTCACCATCGCCTATCTCGCCTTGATCGGGTTGCCCTTTATTACCGCCGGCTTTTTCAGTAAGGAGGCCATCCTCTATCTGGCGTTCGCCAATAACAAACTGGCCTTTCTGGTGCTTTTGTTCTCCGCCTTGCTGACCGCGTTTTACATGACCCGCCTGTGGCTGACCGTTTTCTTTGGGGCTCCGAAGTCGGAAGCCGCCGAGGAATCGAAGGAAAACGGTCTGTTGATTACCGTGCCGCTGGGCATCCTGGCTTTCTTTTCCATCATTGCGGGTTGGGAGTTTCTTCATCCCCAGGCCTTTTCGGGGATCCTTGACGGCATTCCCCACCCGTCCGGGTGGACTTATTTACTGATGGTCGCTTTGGGGTCCGGGGCGATGGCTATCGGGGTCGCGGCGGCTTATGTCTATTTCGGGGTCGGTTCCCGACAGGATCGTTTGGAACGTGAGCATCCCGGCGTTTACGCCTTTCTTTCGGCCAAGTTTTTCTTCGATCAAGTTTACAACTGGTATGTTAAAACCATCCAGGAGCGCTTGGCCCTCCTTTTGCATTTTATCGACCAGATCTTCATCAGTGGCCTGATCATTCGTGGTTCGGCAGGTGTCCTCGGTCTCTGCAGTACCGGTTTACGGAATTTGCAGACCGGCAATCTTCAACACTACCTATACTGGATCTTCTTCGGAGTGGTAGTCTTCTGGATTTTGGGGCGTACGGTTTTTTCCTGAACGTATAGGCTCAATCTTTAAAATTTCGCATTCTCCATGGTTAACTCCTATCTCCTTCAATTCGCCATACTTTTTCCGCTGGCCTTTGCGCTGATCCTGTTGGTCGGCGGCCGGAGAATTCCGGACCCGGTTACGCGGATCATCGCCTTTTTCGGAGTTCTTTATCCCGCGCTGATTGCCATCTGGCTGTGGATTGCCTTTGATCCCGGAGCCTCCGGATACGATTTTGTGGCCAATGTTCAGACGGGGCTTACCGATTGGGTCGGCATTTCATTGAAAACCGGATTGAATGGCATCGGCCTGCCGCTTTTTGTGCTCAGCGGCGTGGTTGGATTGGCGGCGGGGCTACACTCCCTTCTGACCGTTCGGGAAAAAGTGCGGGAATTCTTTATCCTGTATCTCCTGATGCTGGGGGGCTTGATGGGGGTCTTTGCGTCCATTGACCTTTTCTTCTTTTATTTCTTCCACGAACTGGCGCTGATCCCAACCTTTTTGATGATCGGGCTCTGGGGTGGGCGTAACCGGCGTTACGCGGCCATGAAGATGACCATTTACCTGACCGTGGGGGCGATGCTCTCGCTGGTGGGATTGATTGCCCTCTATGTGCAGAGTGGGGCCGAGGCCTTTAATATGATCGCGGTGCGGGAGGCGATGGCGGGCCAAACGCTCTCCGAAGCGGCCCAGAATTATACTTTTGCGCTCCTGTTGTTTGGCTTCGGGATTTTGGTATCCATCTGGCCTTTCCATACCTGGGCCCCCTTGGGCTATGGGGCCGCTCCCACCGCCAATGCGATGTTGCACTCCGGGGTTTTGAAAAAGTTCGGGCTTTACGGTTTGGTGCAAATTGCCGCTCCTATGCTTCCCGGCGGGGCTGAACACTGGGCCTATTTGCTGGCTTTGCTGGCCTTGGGAAATGTTCTCGTGGTAGGCTTTATTACGGTGGACCAAAGCGATCTGAAGCAAATGATCGGGTACAGCTCGGTGATGCATATGGGGTATTGCTTTTTGGGGCTGGCCTGTCTCTCCGTGGTCGGGGTCGGCGGCGCGGTTTTCCTGATGTTTGCCCATGGACTTTCGGTGGCCATTCTGTTTCTGTTGGCCGACTACGTATATCGCCGCACGGGGACTTTCGACATGAATGCGATGGGTGGCTTGGCCCGGAAGACCCCGCTATTGGCGACCTTTTTTGTGACCGCAATGCTGGCCAGTATTGGTTTGCCGGGGCCTGGCCTGGCGAATTTCTGGGGGGAGTTGACGGTCTTTGTCGGTCTTTGGCAGTGGCAGAGCTGGATGGTTGTGCCCGCCGTTTTTGGAGTGGTTATTTCGGCGATTTACGGGCTGCGTTCGATGGGTAAAATTTTCTTTGGCGAGGAGACCGAGAGCTTTCAGAAGCGGCAGGCTTCGCTTCCGGTGATCCGTGATTTGGATTTTGGCGAGAAAGTGCCGGCTGTCATCTTGTTGGCGGTGTTGGTTTTTGCCGGTCTGTGGCCCCGAACCCTCTCCGACCCTTTGAACGAAGCAGTGCAAAGTTATTATCCCGATCAGCGGGCGGAAACTCTGGCGACGACTCAGGAACAGGATGAGAAGATTGTTTACCGGGGAACCTTGCCCGGCAACGAATAAAACCTTTTAGACAGCAATGGACGATTTACAATATTTCAAAGACGCTGCGGCGAGCAATGAGTGGAGCCTGATTTGGCCGGAAATTTCGGTCGGCTTGCTGGCCCTCAGTTTGCTGGTGGTTGAAATGCTCGTGCCCAAGATGAAAAATCGGCTGGTTCCCATGATTGCGATGATCGGGTTGAGCGTCATCACCGTGACCTTGGTTCTTTCCTGGGTCGGTATGGGGGTCAGTTACGGGGAATCGTTTGCCGGTTTGCTCTTTCAGAGCGGGTTCGGGGAGTCCATGCGCCTGTTTTTTCTATTGGGTGGTTTGTTTATCTGCTTCCTCGGGTATGTAACTCTCCAGGGCCGGGCCATTCCCCGGGTCGAGTTCTTTCACATCGTTCTGGTGGTTACGGCGGCGCTGATGCTGCTGGCCCAGAGCAACCACTTTGTGATGATTTTTATCACCCTGGAAACCGTTACCATCGGCTTCTATATCTTGGTGAGTTATTTCCGCAATCAGCCCATCTCTCTTGAAGCGGGCCTGAAGTATCTCATTCTGGGAGGGCTGAGTACGGGTTTGTTGCTGTTTGGGATCGCTTTGCTCTATGGAGCGGCGGGCAATCCACAACTTGCCGGAGCTACCGCCGAGGGCCTCAATTTGCAGGCATTACGGGCCTTTCTGCTCAATCATGGTGATCACACCCTGGCTGTTGCGGGGATGCTCCTGGTGCTGTTTGGGATCGCCTTTAAGGTGGCGGTTTTCCCTTTCCAGATCTGGGTTCCCGATGTGTACCAAGGGGCGCCGACGGCAGTGACGGCCTTTCTCGGGGTTTGCTCCAAGGCGGCGGGCTTTGCCCTGATGATTATCCTGGTCACCCGGACCTTCAATGTGGAGACCATGACCTCCATAACCGTTCCCTTGTTGAGTCTGATGGCTATTTTTTCCCTTCTCTATGGGAATCTGACCGCGCTTACCCAGCAGAATACGAAGCGCCTGATGGGGCTTTCCGGCATTTCCCATGCGGGCTTTTTGCTCGCCGGGGTGGTTGCCGCCGTTCATGTGGATTGGGCGGTCTGGGCAGTGGTATTTTATCTTTTCAGTTATATGTTCAGCAGCTTTGCGGTCTTTGGTGTCATGGCCTTTGTGGAAGGGAAAAATCCCGGCGAGGGAGAGGAACTGATCGATTATACCGGTCTTTACCAGCGTTCGCCTTTTCTGGGAACGGTCCTTGGCATCGGTCTGGGGTCTCTGGCGGGCATTCCACCCCTGGTTGGCTTTATCGGGAAGGCGCTGGTTTTTATTGCCCTTTTTCAAGCCGGATTGTACGTCCTTCTATTGGTTGGAGCCTTGAGTGTGGCCATTTCCATTTTCTACTACTTCGGGTGGATGCGAACCGCCTTCTTTGGCGATGGCCCGGATACCGAAAAGGATTATCCGGCCATTGAAGTGCCCCTGCCCAAACGGGTTCCCCTGGCCATCATTGCAGGCATTACCGTCTTCCTAGGCTTTATTCAAGTCCCCTTGGCAGCCGTCCTGGGGCTATAAAAACTTCCCCCCTATTGGGAAAATGAAAATTCCTGCAGTCCTTCGGAGAGCGAAGCTGGGTGCAGGTGGCGATACCTTGATTGGCAGGCGAAACATCTTTTCTGTTGTCATTCAACGCTCTTACGATTGACTGGGTGAAGTGAAACTCTCTGTGAAAATTGAATACTCCTGCCGGGTGTTGGCCCAAATGGCGCGTTTGTTTGATTTGGGGGAGATGGCTCATATCGAAAGCCTCTCGCAGGACGAGGGCATCCCGGCAAACTACTTGGCCCAAATCCTGGCCGAACTCCGCAATGCGGGCTTAATTACCAGCAAACGAGGCAAAAAAGGAGGCTATTCCCTGTCTCGCAATCCGAAGGACATTTCCATGCGCGATGTTATTGAGGCCATTGACGGCGAGGTTTTGACTTTTACCCGTAACGGAGCGGGATTTTCCGCCACCAAAGTGGAGGGGGCTTTCCAGCAGTTGAAAGACAATTTTGAAAAATCTGCGGAGGAGATTACCCTGGATCAACTTCTTCCGGCTGAGGATCCGGGAATGTATTATATTTAAACTCTGACCACGCCCATCTTTATGCGTCACCCCGATATCGAAAAACTTTTAATTCTACAGGAGCGGGACACCCGCTTGGACCAGTTGCAGGGAATTCTGGACGGCTTGCCTCTCGAAAAGAAACGCCTCCAGGACAAAGCGGCTTCGGCGCGCGAGAAACTTTCCCAGGCCAAGGTGAAATTTCAGGAGTTGGAGGGGCAGCGAAAGAATCTGGAAAGCGAAATCGCTGATCTTGAGAAAAAGAAGGTTCGTTTTCGCAACCAGCAGATGGAGGTGAAGAAAAACGAGGAATACCAAGCCTTGGAAAAAGAAATTGAGGCTTGTGAAGGACAGTCCTCAGAAAAGGAAGAGGCCGAGCTGGAAATTCTTTACGAGATCGATACTGCGAGGGAGGGGCTGGCCGTTGCGGAAAAGGAACTTGGGGTGGTGGAAGAGGAAATCCGCGGGGATGAGGCGAAATTGGAGGAACGGGGCAAGCGGGTGGCCGCGGAACGCGAGGAGGCCGAAAAGATCGCCACCGAGGCCAGGGAAGGTATCCCCGCTTCCTCTCTGGCGATTTATGAGGACCTGCGGAAACGAGTGAAGTATCCCGTCGTGGTGCCGATGCAGGACCGCCGTTGCCAGGGATGCCATCTCAAAGTCAGTGGGGGCACTGAAACCCAAGTTCGCTCGGGGAAAGAAATTACGACTTGTGAACACTGCGGACGAATACTATATTACGAAACTTAGCCACGGGCGGGTATGCGCTCTGTTCTTTATAGAACCGGAGAGGAAAGTCCGGACACCATAGGGTAGGATTCCCTGCGAAAGCAGGGGCTCATTGCTTCAAGGCAGTGAGACGGCCAGTGCCACAGAAAAAATACCGCCTTCTGTTCGCGGAAGGTAAGGGTGAAAAGGTGGGGTAAGAGCCCACCGCCCCGAGAGCAATCAAGGGGGCAGGGTAAACCCAATCCGGTGCAAGACTAAATAGGGGATCGGGCGACCCGTCCAATGATCCCGGGTAAGTCGCGCCCCGCGTTTTTTCGCGGGGATCCCGTTTTGGCGGGATAGATAAATGCATACCCTCGGACGAAAGTCCGACGACAAAATCCGGCTTATCGCCCGTGGCTTTTACCTTTTTGTCAGATCGCTTCCCAAAGGGGGGGTCATTCTTCCCTTGGACCAGCGTTGTTCTCCCCTCTTGGAGGTTTGTCTGTTTCGGGGCTTTCCTCCTGATGTTCGGAGAGTTGATCTTCATCCGACTCCTCTTTCGGGGATTCCGCTTCATGCTCCTCGTCAAGTCGGTAGAAGCGTAACATATCCAGACTCTGGATGAGATCTGGATTTCCCACGAAAATAACGTCCTCCGACGGATGACCAAAGAACTGGAGAGTGCGTCCGATGATGTCGGTGAAGTAGATCTCTACCTTTTCTCGGGAATCTTCCTCGCCTCCGGCAAGGGTGAGAGTGGCGACGATACGTCCCACCCAGGGGTATTCTATATCCATGGAAACCCCTTCTTGCGAGAAAGGTTTTCCGGTAAAGCTGTCTACCTTGAGGTTTCGGAGAACCGAAATTAATTTATTGGCCGCCTCTCGTTCTTCCTTGTGCCCAGCAGGAATGATTGCAGCGATCGTGTCGCTCCAACTCTGAGAGTCTTCCAATAACGAAATTGAAAGGCCCGGGTATTCCTCGTCGAAGAGTTCCAGTTCGAGTTTTTGAATGGTGGCACCCGAAGGAAGATTACGGAGATTTCGGTCACGGTAAAAATGAGGTGAGGTCCGAAATTGCCTTAGAACAGAAGCATCCACCTCAAAAACAAAGGTAATTTCGGCGTTTTTCTTTACAAAAACATTTTGCTGGCGAGAACCCGTATTATCGCCAAAAAATAAATTTAAGGAATCTCTTGCACCATTTTTGAGACGAATGATTCTTTGTGGCTCATCCAGACCAAAGCCAGCCAAGGCGTTGTCATCCGGACCTTCTGCCGAAAAATCTCTGGCCCGTAGTTTGGATATTGATTCAATGGCTGCTTCTACAATCTGCTGGTCCGCTGGGAATATCTGACGAGATTCCCCGTCCCGGCGCTGTTGGACTTGCCATTGCCCGGTTTCCAACTTGCGGAGCTTGACCTCCGAGGGCCCGTCCGGATCTTCTACTGCGATATCAGTGATGAGACTTGGGTCAAACGTTGCGATTCTGCGGTCTCGCAAGGTGTAACGGGCATCTCGCAATTCATCGATGGGTTGGGCCTTAATACTGAAAATCGTGTTTCTCCCAGCAAGTTGAGCATAATATTCACGATCACCCCGGACATCATCGAACTCATCTCCGATAAGGAGGGTTTGCCGACGGTTGCTGCCTTCCAAAATGATTTGTTTGATGGGGTTGTCCAAGCCGAAATTCTGCAGGTCTCCGCTGGCATCTCCATGAAAGCGAAGAACCTCCAGTTGCAATAAATCACCTATTGTTTGGCTGACCCCTTCAGCATCCGCACGAGCAGGAAAGGGCGCTTCGTATCGCCATTCTGTTCCGCTACGGGTTAATCTTAGCTGCAAATCACTGGGTTGGGTCATCTGAATGCGGAGAGTGTTCACCTCGTAGCCCGCCAGACTGAAAATACGGTTACTGCGAAGCTCGTTGAGGGTCAAGCTCAGCGCTTCCGCTAAAGCCCTCTCCACTACATGGACTCTTTGGTGATGGGTATCAAACAAATACATTCTCGTCCGGCTGCCTGTAGGGGCACCAAAATGGATGGTGCGGATCTGGCCTTCCCATCCTATGGTGAGAGAAAGCGGGGGCTGTTCGAGTCCATATTCGGCTAAGCTTGTTCCTCCTCGTTGTAAGTCTTCCAAGGAGAAAGAGGTCACCGGTCGCAGCTCTTCGATTTGATTTAATATACGATTGACCGCAAAAATATTTGCAGGCCATTCAACGGGGCTTTCAATTCTCCAACGGTCTTCGCCCTCGCGTTGAATGACCTTGCGGTCGGCGATGTTCTCCCCTTCTAACACGAGGCTCTCGATCTGGTCGATGGCCATCGGCAATATGCGCCGGTCAGCTACGGCGGTCTCATGTTCTGAGCCGCCTTGCCAGTCCACCAGAAGGAAACCGAAAAGAAGGGCGTTTGCTACGAGTAAAAGTAATGTCCAACGAGTGTGCATGAGAAATTTATTTTCGGCGAATCCAATATACGAAGAATCCAAAGATCGCGATAAATCCGGGGATGAATAGGGAAACGATAAGGCCTAATCGTCTCGACTGTTCCTGCGTGAGAACAATGTCTATCCGCTCAATTGCCCGGGGAGGAATATTAACCATCGTGTCGCGGTCCACAATCCAGTTAATGCTGTTTAGCATAAGCTGGAAGTTCGTCGGAAAGACGACTCTTTGGTTGGAGGCAAGATCTGAACTGCCAAAGACTATCAGGCGCCCACCGGGAATATCGATTCCTAGTTGGGAGGGAATATTTCGTTCCGCCACGGCGGCAATGCTGAGTGGGCCTGGAAGGTCCCGGTCAGGGTCGTACGTTGGCGTTTCCCGCAAGTTTCGATAGTCGCGTTCCCCCCATGAGTCGGAGGAGGTTCCCAGTAGAGGGGTGATTTGCAACGATTCGTCCGCTATGCTTATCGGATCCTGACGTACGGATCGGGTAAGACCTATCAGAAGACGGAGGTTGTTTTCGTAAAGAGGTTCGGTAATCGGGTGTTCCCCGTATCGGGTTATAATCATGTCCCCGCCCGGTAAAGTTGATCCCGGGGAGTTGTCCAGGACGATCACATCATCGACCATGATTCCCCAATCGAAGAGGGTCTCTTCCAGTCCGTGCCGCCGTCCTGGCTCCAACAGAACCATAACTCGACCCTGATCTTCGTCAAGATACCGTCGCAGCATATTTTCCTCATTGCGAAGGAGGGGAACTTGCGGTCCGGCAATCACGACCAGATCGGCATCCCCAGGAATGCTGGAAATTTTCATCATATCCAGATACTGTAGGCGGAAGTTTCTTTCCTGCAGAGCATTGCTTAAATGAGAAAGCCCTCTGGTAGGGTCGGCACTGTCGAGTTCCATCTCACCATGTCCGGTAGTGAAATAGATGGTCGTCTGCGCAGCGTCGCTGACATCGAGGATGGCCGAGGTGAAAATTCGCTCGCCTTGAAACTGCGTTCGTTTCTCCCCCTTGGTTTTGTAAATATCATTCGGGTTGATTATGCGGAAATTCTCGGGGCCGGAGAAAATGATGCGGTTGGGCTCACTCTCACCAAATTCCTGCATCAACATTTGGGCTTTTTGACGCTGACGAAAAACATCATGGAAATGGACTTGCACCATTGATTCCCCTTCGGCTCGCGGTGCGGCATATTGATATTCTCGCAGCAAACCACGGACATCCCGGAACATCTGAGCGATTTCTTCATTAGGATCGTTTGCTGAAATCGTTACGTGAATGTCAATGGGGCTCTCCAAGCCTTGCAAATAGGCGATGGTTTCCGGGCTCAGCGAGAACAGCCTTTGTTCGGTCAGGTCAACTCGCTGAAACTCACGATGAGCCAGCATGTTGAGTCCGGCAAAGAAAGCCAGTAAAAGACCAATGCGTAGCCATAGATGAAGATTACCCCGCCAGCGGCGGCCACGAAAATCCGTTGTTGATTGAAAGAATGACATGATGGTTTAGGCTCTCCAAAACTTGCTTTCCACCGCGAGAATTGAAAGCGAGAGAAATAATAAAGCGCCGGAGGCGTAAAGGACCAAGGGGCGTGAATCGATGACTCCCTGGCCAAAGTCCTCGGCATGTTGGAAAATATTAACATACTCAATCACCGTCAGAAGGTTCCCTTCCAAATCAACGCCGGTCATTGGGAGGCGGGCAAGGAACCAGGTGCCGAAAATAATGAGAAAAAGAAAGGTAAAGGAAAATATCCCGGCGACCAACTGACTTCTGGTTAAAGCACTGGTAAGAACGCCCAAGCTGACAAAAAACAGACCGCTGAAAAGGGTGAAGAGAATTCCCCCGATAATGGGACCGCTTTCCCAAAGATTCTCACTGGGGGCCATTTGGTAGAGAAGAGCATTAAAGCCCAAGGTGAAAGCCCAAAGAAGAATGTAGAAAAGGTAGGCGGCGGTGAATTTTGCCCCCACCAGTTGCCCGGGTGATACCGGGGTCGATAAAATCGATTCCAGGGTCCCGAGTTTCTTTTCCTCGGCCAGACTTCTCATGGTCAGTAAAGGTACCATGAAACAAACCGGCACCCAGAAGGAGGCTTGAAAAAAGAGGACCCAAGGGGGGACTTCCTGGGTGGACTGGACAAAGGTATTGACCGCATATTGGAAGAGCAGCCCCATTAAAATTACGAAGAGAAAAGCTGCGATATAGGTTGCGGGGGAAAAATATAGATTCCGGAGTTCGGCTTTGAGAAGGATAAGGTATTTCCGCATGAGTGTTAGTCTCCGTTTTGAGTTTCGGGGGTGACTGGTGCTTCTGGCATGACCACTTCCCAACTACGCTTGGTCGCTGCCATGAATACTTCTTCCAAGGTGGGATCTTTTCGGTGCAATGAGCGCAAGCGAAAAGATGGCTCCTTCGTGAGCGCTTGGATCAGATCCTCTCCAAATTCCTTGTCCTCTTTGGAATGAAGATGGATTGTCCTGAAATCAGTTTCCTCGCTAGCCAGTTCCTCCTCCGCTCGACTGATTTTGAATTCCGGATCAAGATTTTGCAAGTGACCAAGTAAAAGATCTTCATCGCCGGACCATTCGGCTTCATAACGAGCCCCGGGGACAAACTCCCGGCGAAGGTTGCGGGGAGTGTCGCTGGCGACGATACGACCGGCGTTGATGATGATCACCCGATCACAGGTCATCTCAATCTCGGGCAGGATATGACTCGAAATCAGGATGGTCATGCGTCGTTTTAGACTGGTGATCAAGTCCCGTATCATGGCGATTTGATGGGGGTCAAGACCAATGGTTGGCTCATCCATTATGATGATTTCAGGATCGGCAATAATGGCCTCAGCAATGCCGACTCGCTGGCGAAAACCCTTCGATAGCGTTCCAATAATCCGGCGACGGGATCGGGTGAGGTCGCATTTTTCCAATACCAGATCTATCTGATCGCGTAAATTCTTGCCGCGGAGCCCTTTGAGTTTCCCGCGCAAACGAAGGTATTCGCCCACCCTAAGGTCTTCCGGTAAAGGATTGTTTTCGGGCATATACCCGAGCTTGGGCCGAATTTTATCCGCTTCACCTGAAACCGAGTGACCACAGACCGTGGCCGTTCCGGAGGTTGCGGGAATGAATCCGGTGAGAATCCGCATGGTGGTGCTTTTGCCAGCTCCATTGGGACCGAGAAAGCCAACAATTTCACCGCAGTTTACGGCAAAGGATACTTCGTTGACGGCGGTGGTGCCAGCATACTTTTTGACCAGATTACGGATCTCAATAACCGGTTCGGAAGTGTTATCGGACGGTTCAGTAGGCGAAATCATTTGTTTCTATCAGAATGGTGGTAATCGAAAGTTAATTGTAATCCTCTTAAAGTAAGGAAGGGAGAGTGGGTGATTTTGGGTGAATCTGCCTTTGGGACAAGACTTTGATGCGTTTTGTTCATCTCTTCTTCATTTGCAAAAAGAAATCCTGTGCCGCCAGTGAAAATAAGGCTTTGCAACGGGGTCTTGCGGCGGTCCAGCTCCTCGGAGACTTCCTGCAAAAGAGCGCGAATAGTACCTCGGAATCCGACCACGCAACCAATACTCATCGCTTCCCGGGTGGAGGTGCCAATCGCACTTGCATACGTAAAGGGCTCCTTTAATTGCGGGAGCAGGGCCGTCTGTTGGTGCAGATAACGAGTCATCAATCCTATCCCGGGGGCAATAATCCCTCCTTCATAGCCACCTTGTCGCGTGATGATGTCAAAGGTTACCGCCGTCCCAAGGTCAATCACCACTGCGGGAAGAGCAAAGTCATGGTAGGCACTGACCGCGTTCGCCAACCGATCAGGACCGATCTCCAGTGGATTGGGATAAGCGAGGGGGATTCCCGGAAAGGTTTCGGGGGTGAGCCTCATGAGGAGACCGTTAGGATGATGGTTTTGGTGGAAATCCTCTATCATTCTTTCGGCTTTGGGTACCACCGTGCAGTAGGCTATGCCTTTCAATGTGAGAGTGCTTGCTTGCCATTCGGGAGGGATTTTCCCCGCCAGAAGTTTAGCGGTCGGCCAGGTTTGGGGATTTGGCAGCGCAGGCGCCTCTCCACTTACGGTGTAGTGGATATGGGTGTTGCCAATGTCGACGAGTAGTAGGTCCATCGAAAGATCAAGTAGATAGCGTTACCTCTCCGGAGACCAAAGCGGTTTCCCCGGCTTGATGACGAATAATCAAGGCCCCATCGGGCCGCAAGTGGCTGGCAATCCCGTTGATAACCGCTGTTCCGGTTCGTGCTTTGACCGTCTTGCCCTGGAGGAGATTGTAGCGTTCCCAGAGGCGCTTAAAGGCTTCCTGATAACGATCCTCATGAAAAACCTTATAAGCTTCCAGAAGGGTCTCCAGCAAAGCGACCGTAAAGGGGTTCAGGGAAATCTCCCGACCCGAGGCCTCGTTCAGAGACACCGCTTGATTGCCGCCGGGCTGTGCATCCGTTAGGTCCGGCGCGGAGGAGACGTTTATTCCGATCCCGAGCACCAATTCATGGATTAGGTCGGCGTCCATCCGTGCCTCGGTGAGGATGCCGACGGCTTTTTTGCCATTGCAGTATATGTCGTTGGGCCATTTGAGCATGGGTTTGAGTTTGCCGATCTCCTCCAGAAATCGACAAATCGTCAGGCCCATCCACAGGGTGAAGGGCTGCATTCGGGATGGGTTGAGGCGGGGACGAAACGCCAGACTCCCGTAGAAATTGCCTTCCCTGGGGCTCTCCCAAATGCGTCCCAAGCGGCCTCGCCCTTTCGTTTGCTCCTTCGCGATAACCACTAGCGGTGCCTTTTGTCCGTCCGCCAATAAGCGCTCCGCTTCGCTGTTGGTACTGTCCAGCGTGTCATGCACATGGATAGCGCTGCGCTCCGCCAAAAAGGGAAGGCGGGCGTTTAAGTATGATGCCGAAAGGTTGTGTGGCAATTCCCGGATGCGATATCCGCGGTTGCGTATCGCGTCGAATTCATAGCCTTCCTCGCGTAGCTTTTCCATCACCCCCCAGATAGCGACCCGGGAGACCGATAGGTCCCGCGCCATCGCACTGCCTGTGACAAATCCCTTGGGGGATTGTAAAAGGGCCCGGATTATTTTTGTCGCTTTGTCTTCTTTCATTCGTTTGCCTCTCCCTCTTCGCTATCACCGGTTGAGGGTGCGGGCAAGGATTCATCTGCAGAAGGAAGGGAAAGGGGGTCGGAAGTGACGGAAATGGGTGCCTCTTCACTTCTTTGGTCGGTTGCCGCTTCTTCCCTCGGGATTCTCGCCAAATCAGATCGATGCACCGGGAAATCGTCATACAGCCGGTTTCGGGTTTCCAGAAGCCTCTGTTTATTGAATTGATGCAGGCGGTGGGGGCGGGTCTCGGGAACGACTTCAACTGTTGTCAGCAGGGTTTTTCCGGCCGATTCGGCTTCATTATCTGGCTCGTCAGAGGAAAAACGGGAAATGCGAATTTCCAGAGTAGGGCGATTGTAAAATTGCAGCTTCGCTTTTCTCTTGGGATGCGTCGTGCTAAAGTCGTCTTTTTGCGAAAGATCATGGGTGTCCTGGAGGCGGATTCGACCCCAACTTCGCAAAAGATCATTGATCGTTGTTTGCCGAATACGGCTTCCTTCGGGCAAATCCTCGCTTTCCCATCGCTCGTCGGGGGAATTTCGTGTTAGAGTCAAGGATTCGCCGTCTTCCAGAAAGAACGTGACCGAGGAGAGCTCGCGAAGACTGAAATCCGTCAATTGCCGGTCCACCCAATCCCCGGGCTTTTCAGGGAGCTGATAAGAAAAGTCTCCCAGATAAACCGTTTCTTCTCCGGCAAACCGGAAAAAGGTCCGGTCATCGCCCGTTGGCCGTCCGGTTTCAAGGGCGGCTAAAATTTCCCCATCCTCCGACCGGAACTCCCATTTCCGGCCAGGAAACCCCAGTCCTTTTCGCCGGTCTTCCCGCTCTGTGACAAAACGGGTAATCGTCCCCTCACTAAAAGCCCCCGCCAATTCCCGGAGGTGCTGATTGCTGACCGGAAGATCATGGTGCTCTGCAATCTCCCACCAATTCTCATGCAATTGCAGATTCACGGAATCATTTTCCTTTTGAATTTTGATCCAGACAGTGTCGCGCAGAATGCTGACGTCAAGGACCGGCTGTCCAACCTTCTTGTCGGTGGCCAGTTCGGGGGTGGCCCGATGGTTCCACCAAAGGGTGAGCACAAATAGAACCGCGACCGCGGCAGTAAAAAGAGCCAGTGGTTTAGGTTTCATTTTGGCGTAGTGAGTTTTCGACGACGTTTCATGTAATACATTGCTCCCAAAAGACTTATCAAGATTGGGCTGACCGTTAGATTGATCACAAAAAGGGTTCTCTTAAGACTCTCTATATCCTCCCGCAAGGCTTGGCGAATTTCCCGCAATTGGCCCCGGACCGTTGCTTCCTCTTCCTGGAATTCGAGGATTGCTTCCTGCTGTTCCGGGGTCAGTGCCAAACGTCCCCCAGCCTCACCGCGTTTTTGTTGAATTTCCTGCAGGTTATTCTGCACCTCCTGCAAACGTTCTTCCAAGCGGGTTAATTCGGCTTGGTAACGTTCCATTGACTCGGCCTGCAAGCGTTGGACAACTTCAAAACTCCGGTCTTCCGCCGCCCTGCCGCGCAATCCCATCAAGGACCGGCTGCCCGAGAGGAACTCCACGATATTCGCACCTAAAAAGAAATTATCATTAAAGGGGCGAATTTCGCTGCGCCCCATAAAACGCAGTCGTTGCAAGCTGAAATCATCCGCGATCCAATCACTGTCGGCGACCAGGATAAGCAGTCCTTCATTCTCGCTGCGAAGCAACCATTCAGACCATGGTTCCTCCTCGTCCGGGTTCTCCCCCAGTGCCGGCGGACCGTCAGGGAAGGCGCTGCGAAAGGATCCCTGGATAATCCCCGCCAGAATTTTGTCATTATCGGTGCGAATAAACCGATTGCTTGTCCGGGCAGGGTTTTGATGGTCGATGAGCGTGCGATGAATAAACCCAGAACCTTCGCCCAAGGTGATGAGTGGTGTTAGATTTAAATCACGGCCCGCGCGAACGGTAAAATGCCCCGGCTCCACCAGGAGAAGATTCTCCAGGTCGCTGGTCAAAGGGTGATCCCTGTTTAAGTGGTTTCGCCCTATGGTCGGCCAAATCGGGATAGAAAAAACTTGTCCTCTTCCGTCGTCGATCTGCGTCGGATGAAGACGGTCTCCCGTCACTTGATCCTCGTCAAAATCTATCCCCCAGCCGTCCAGCAGTTTGGTCGGGTTGCTTTGGGAGGGGACTCCGGTGAAACTGCGTTGGGCGTATTGCGATGAAGGATCAACCGCTAGGAATACGGGGGATCCCTGCAAAAGAAATTGATCAACGGCAAAGGCCAGATTCTCAGACAGTTCAGGGGGGTGGATAACCGCCAGCGCGTCGAGGTCTGCAGGCAGTCGGTGGGCCTCTCCGGAAATTTCCTCCACTTCGAAATACTCCCGCAAGGAATCAGCGAAAGCCCATGGGGTTCCGTTCTGGGAACCTTCTTGCTGTTGGGCCCACGGAGGAGGTTCCTCCCCGCTTAGAATGGGGAGAGAGGTCAGAAGCCCCAGTTTGGGTTTCTCAATCCTTTGCACCCGGTCAATGGCCGTACTGATCCGGTATTCGATCAAATTCTCCCGGGCAGGATCAAAAAAAGGAATAATTTCCTCCGTGTCAGCCTGGCGAACGACCATTCCGAGAAAGGCTCTTTCACCAGTGGGAAGAGGGAAGCCTTGTAATCCGGAGCGCAGAGCTTCTTCTTCCTCCTGAGTGTCCGGGCGGGGATCAATGACCTGTACGATTAACCTTTCTCTGCCCTGGCGCTCGTATTGACGAAGAAGCATTTCAATGCGCTCGGCAAAATTCCGCAACCTTGGGGGCAAGTCGGAAACACTCCGGCTGTAGTAAAACTGGATTTCCACCGGTTCCTCAATTCTTTCCAAAATAGCTTTACTGGGTTCGCTGAGGGTGTACCTTCGGTTGTCCGTAAGATCCTTCTGCCAGGGAAGGTAGGAAATTATGGTGACCAGCATCACTAAACTCGCGAGGAGAAGGAGGAAGGATACAAGTTTGGCCGTGGTTTTCATAGAGATCTATTCAGCAGTCCTAGCGTTCCAATACCAAAACCGTTGTTGCCAGGGCAAAAAGGCCCAGAAGAATGAAAAATAAAATATCACCTACTGGCAAAAGCCCAATCATCAAGGCCTCGTAGCGGGATAAAAAACTGAATTGGCTGATGCCCTCGGCCAACCACCAGGGCAGCAAGGTGCCCATCAGGTCATTTACCAGACCAATTCCCAAAAATAGCAAAACGAGACAAATGAGAAAGCTCAGCACAAAAGCGATCACCTGATTGCGGGTCAATGCCGAGGCCAGCGAACAGATCGCCAAATAGCTGCCCCCCATCAAAATGGCCCCCAGGTAGCCCGTGAAAATCGGGCCCCAGTCCGGAGTGCCAAGGTAGGCAACGGTGACCACCATGGGAAAGGTGAGCAGGATCGCGATCGTAAAAAAAGCCCAGGCGGCGAGGAATTTTCCCAACACTGCTTCCACCGTGGTCAAGGGGAGGGTGAACAAAAGCTCCCAGGTGCCTGATCGTTTTTCCTCCGCCCAGAGCCGCATGCAAATCGCTGGCGCCATCAAAAGGAATATCCAGGGAAAGAATTGAAACAAGGTGCGTAAACTGGCTTCGTTGCTTTCAAAAAATTGTCCCGGAAAAAAGGTGAGGATCGCTGCCGAAGCCAGGAAAACGACACTGAATACATAGGCCACCGGAGAGCGGAAATAACCAGCAAATTCTCTTTTGAACAGGGGCTTTACTTGTTGCATGCAGAACTAGGCTTGGGGGTTGGTTAATTGGCGAAACACTTCATCAAGTCGACCCGATTCTTTCCGAAAGGATTTCAGCGACCATTGTTCCTGCTGACAAAATTTCAATAGCGCGCTTTCGATGGATTCCCGACCGGGGGCCTTAACCAGAAGAGTTTGCCCTTCCGTGGCCACCGAGCCCGCGAAATCCTGCTTTTTCAATTTGGCCGCCGCCTCGGAAATTTCAATCCCCTCTATCCCAATACGGAAACGATTGTGCTGTTCATGCCTCTGACGGAACTCCGCAGGCGTTTCATCAACCAGAATCTTTCCCCGGTCAATGATGATCAGTCGCGAGCACAATGCCTCCACCTCCTCCAGAATATGAGTCGAAAGAATGATCGCCTTTTCCTTGGCCATTCCAGTGATGATTTTACGCACTTCCTGTTTTTGGTTCGGATCCAACCCATCGGTCGGTTCGTCCAGAACCAAAACCGGAGGGTCATGGATCACCGCCTGGGCAAAGCCGACCCTCTGTTTGTACCCTTTGGAAAGGGTATCGATTGTTTGTTTTCTGACATCCTGCAGGAAGCAAAGCGACAAAATCTCCTCCACTCGTTTCTGTCGATTCTTGCGAGGGTTGATTCGCCGGCATTCGGCGACAAACAGAAGAAATTCCTCCACCGTCATCTCCGGATAGGCCGGACTGCTTTCCGGCAGGTAACCGATCCGGCGTCGGGTTTCCAGTGAGTCCTTTTGCACACTGAAGCCCTCCACCCAAGCTTCCCCTGCGGTTGCCGGAATAAATCCCGTCAAAATCTTCATCGTCGTGGACTTTCCCGCTCCATTGGGCCCCAGAAAGCCCAGAATTTCACCCTTTCGAACCCCGAAAGAGACCGCATTCACCGCCCGAAAGGGACCAAAATCCTTCGTCAAACCACCAACCCGAATTAATTCATTCTGCGGAAGAATTTCTTTACTCATATAAGAAGCGATAGATACATGTCCTATAAACCAAATCCCGAAAAAGGTTCCCACGCAAAAGAAAAATAATTTAAGAACATGACCCTTTATTACTGACAATAAAATTTACGGGATTGACCCTTGACTCTTGACGGATTTTTGGTTTTGTTGGGGGTATGCGCAAGGAAAGATTAAAGATACAGGGTCAGCGGGCATTGTACCATGTGATGTCGCGGACGGTGAATGGGGAGATCTTTTTCTCGGAGGAGGAAAAGGAAGTGATGCGTCGGATGCTGTTTAAGGTGGCGGGGGTTTGTGGGGGGAAGGTTTTGACCTATTGCCTGATGGGCAATCACTTCCATGTGCTGGTGGAGGTGCCGGATCGGAGTG
>JAFIGF010000001.1 GCA_020831535.1 Opitutales bacterium
AACTCATCTTTTGAGGGTGGGAGACTGAGGGGTCGGGCCAAGCCATGCGGGTCCAGTGTCAGGTATTTGGTCGTCAAAAGGGGGCCTTCCGGGCAATCCTCCCCGAGGTAGGCTTTCAGGAAATCACTGATTCTCTGGTCGGCGGGGGCCATGGTGTCGGCCAGCAGACGGTTTTTTTCCCGGTAATTGGCCAGATGGGAACTCACGATGTCCTGGAGTTCTCCCATTTCTGCGGATTCGTAAATCGGCAGGCCCAGGGCCGCCAGTTTTAAATTGATGTATTGAATCATCCGGGGACTGGGACCGGAGTCATTTTTTTCTTCAGGAGGAAACCCGATGGCAGTGCGGAGATTCATAAGCAAAGGAGGAATGAGTTGATAGGGTGGAGCTCGTCCACAAGGCGAAACCTCAGTGTGAGGGCGTTGGACCGCTGTGGTCAAACACGGAAAAGGTGAAATTTCTCCGCAAACCTCGTCTTTGCCCTTGCCTTGCCATGGGAAAATCTCTTTTATTTTTCCTTTTCGCGGAAATCCTTCTGCGGGAACTCTAATCACTAAACCTAAACGTACACCTATACATCCTTAACTGACAGTCAGGAATTCGAAGGAGCTCACTACTCCTGGTAATCAAGACTCTGAATTCACCTTATGAACATTACCTTGCGCGATCTACTCGACGCCGGAGTACACTTCGGCCATCAACGCAAACGCTGGAATCCCCGTTCCAAGGATTTCGTCTTCGACCACCGCCACGGCATTTCGGTGATCGATCTGGAAAAGACTTTCAACTGCCTGCAAAAGGCTACCGCCTTTTTGGAAGAAACGGTTGCCGCTGGCGGTGATGTACTTTTGGTCGGTACCAAGAAGCAAGCTCAGGAAATTATCCGTGAAGCGGGCCAGGCTACCAATATGCCTTTTGCCGCCAACCGTTGGTTGGGCGGAACATTGACCAATTTCAATACCATCAAAACCAGCCTCGCCAAGTACAAAAAGTACCTGAAGATGGAGGCCGATGAGTCCCTCGGCAAACTTCCCAAAAAGGAAGGCGCCGCCATTCGCCGGGAAATGGTCCGGATGCAACGAAACTTTGAAGGGATTATCGATCTCGCCAAACTTCCGTCCGCAATTTTGGTGATTGACTCCAACCACGAGGAAATCGCGGTTGCCGAGGCCAACCGTCTGAAAATTCCACTGGTGGGCATCGTGGACACCAACTCCGATCCGGCCCTCATCGATTACCCGGTTCCCGGGAATGACGATGCGGTGAAATCCATCCGTATCCTCATGGACACTCTTGTCGAAAGCATTCAGGCCGGTTTGGCGCAGCGAGAGACCCGCAGCGCGCAAAAGGCGGTTACCGCCTCGGCTCGCAAGCGTATCCAAGCGGCTCAAGTGGAAGACTCCGCGGTCGATTCGGAGGAAGGTGTGACCTTTGACGGCTCCGAACTGACCGGACAGGACGTGCTCACTCCCGAACAGGAGGAAGCCAAGGAAGCGGCCCGTAAGGAAGCCGAGGAAAAGAACAGCAAGAAAATCCCGGTTCCTGATAGTGTAGCGGCTAAGGAAGACGTCAAAGACGAGTCCAAGACCGAAGTCAAGGAAACGAAGGAAGACAAAGCTGAGTCTTAATCGCTATTTATTATTTTAAACCACTGAATACCGAAAAATCATGCAGATTACCGCCAAACAGGTTAACGAATTGCGCCAGCTCACGGGAGCGGGCCTGATGGATTGCAAGAAAGCTCTCACGGAGTCTTCCGGAGATATTGCCGAAGCGGAGAAGATCCTTCGTAAGAAGGGAATCGCTTCGGCTTCCAAAAAAGCCGGACGTGAAGCCAGTGAAGGCTTGATTCACACCTACATCCACCTCGGTGGAAAAGTCGGGGTGATGATTGAGCTGAATTGTGAAACAGACTTTGTCGCCAAGACGGATGACTTTAAAAATCTGGCGCACGATATCGCTCTTCACATTGCCGCTACGGGTCCGCAGTTTCTTGACCGCAAACAAGTCGACGAAGCCACCATTGCCCGCGAGAAGGAAATCGCCGCTTCCCAAGCCGAAGGCAAGCCTGCCCACGCCATTGAGAAAATCGTCCAGGGCAAATTGGACAAGTTCTTCTCCTCGGTCTGTTTGTTGGAGCAACCCTTCGTCAAAAATCCCGACCAAAGCATTCAGGATTTAATTTCCGAGAGAATCTCCAAACTCGGAGAAAATATTCTTCTTCGTCGTTATTCCCGCTTTCAGGTGGGGGAAGACGGTTGAGTAACCACCTCTTTTGAGCAAAACCCGGAGACTTTCGATCTCCGGGTTTTTGCGTGTCTTGCCCCGGATCTTGCCGGGGCAGGGAGGTTTCCTATATCGTATTGCTGATTTTTTAAGAAAATGCCCGTTGATCCCGAGTTGGTGCCCGGAGTGCGCAAAATCAAATCGAATTTGCGTCGGTTTCTTCGTCGTATCAGCGGAGAAGAGGAGGGGTTCGAGAAGGAAAACGCCCCCAACCGTTCGTTTGCTTCCCTCCAGAGCTACGAGGAAACGTCCGCATCGTCCCTCGCCTCCGAGCCGGAAGCCACCGTTGAGGATCAGCGCGAAAGGGAAAAGGAACTTCGCCGCGAAGAAGAGGAAGCCCAGTTGGCCGCCTGGCGGAGTGAATGGCAGGAGAAAATGTCGGAAAAAGAACGCCGCCGCGGGCGCGATCTGTTGTTGCGGGAAAAAAGTGCCACTCAGGTTGAAAGTCTGATTCTCAGCTTGGAGCGCAAACAGGAGGAGTTGGAAGAAGCCTCCGAACGGGAAGACCAGGTGGCCGAACCCGAATTACCCGAACCGCCGGTTTCCGAAACTGAAGCGGAGGCCACGGTCAATCCCTACACCGAGGAGGAGTTGTCCACCTACCGCCGCCCCACCATGGATTTTCTCTTGCCCGGGCAATTTGACCAAGCGGAGTTTATCGACGAGGAAACCCTGGAACAGCAGAAGAATCTCCTGCAGGAGACCCTCGACAGTTTTGCCGTGGATGCCTATGTGTGCGATGCCCTGGTTGGTCCCCGGGTGACCCAGTTTCGGGTCAAACCGGGCTATGGCGTCAAGGTGGCGGCCATTGCCAATTTGGAAAAGAATATTGCCCTTTCCATGGCGGTGAACGCGGTGCGTATTCAGGCACCGATTCCCGGCGAGCCCTTTGTCGGGGTGGAGGTGCCCAATCCGCGTTCCCTCACCATCCGCTTGCGCTCCGCCTTTTCTTCCCCCGAATGGCGGGAGAGTGAGGCCCAGATTCCTCTGGTCATGGGGATGGATATGACCGGACAGATTCTGGTCACCGATTTGGCCAAAGCGCCGCACATGCTGATCGCCGGGGCCACGGGTAGTGGGAAATCGGTCTGTATCAACAATTTCCTTCTCTCCCTATTGTACCGTTTTCGCCCGGACGAACTCGAGTTGGTGCTGATCGATCCGAAAAAGGTGGAGTTTGCCATGTATAAGGATATTCCGCATCTCATACACCCTTTGGTCAGCGAGGCCAAGATGGCCGTGGGGGCCCTCAAATGGTTGGTCCGCGAAATGGAGGCCCGCTATGCGCTGATGGCCGAGAAGAAAGTCCGTAATATCGCCGGATTCAATGCGCGTGCTGAAAAAGAAGATTTTCCCAAGATGCCTTACATCGTTTTGATCATCGATGAGATGGCCGACCTGATGATGACTTCGAAGAACGAAGTCGAGGCCCCGATTGCCCGGCTTGCCCAGATGTCCCGGGCGGTGGGGATTCACACCATTCTGGCCACCCAGCGGCCCAGTGTTAATGTCATCACCGGAGTGATTAAAGCCAACTACCCCAGCCGGGCCGCTTTTATGGTAACCTCGGTGGTCGATAGTCGCACCATTCTCGACAGCAAGGGGGCGGAGGCTTTGCAGGGGCAGGGGGATATGCTCTTTAACCCACCCGGTTTGTCACGCTTGCAGCGTTTGCAGAGTCCCTTTGTTGAGGACGATGAGATTCTCAAAATCACCGACCACCTCCGGGAAACCATCCCGCCCAAATACCGGGTGAATTTTAAACTGGAAGACTCCTCCGATACCGAGGGCTCTGAAGCCGCCTTTGATGGCGAGATGGATCCTTTGCTCAAACAAGCGGTGGAGACGGTGGCCGCCAGTGGAAGAGCGAGTACCAGTTTTCTCCAGCGGAAGTTGAAAATCGGATACAATCGCGCGGCAACATTGATGGAAGAACTTGAGGTGCGGGGGTATGTCGGGCCGCAGGTGGGACAAAATCCACGGGAAGTTCTCGTGGAACCGGGGGAGTTTGATCTATGAAGCAGGAAACTCCGTCCAGTGCCAGCGAATTGATAGCTCTGGTTGAAGAACTAGGGATCGAGGCGGTCTGCCGGAAATTCCGGCGGCCCCCTCTGTCCAGCCGTCTCCTGCGGGAAACCTTTGCCGAGGACGGGACGACCGGGAAAGTCTTTGTCGCCCATTATCCACTCTCGCCCTCGGATTTGCTCGAACAACTCTCCGGCGAAGCGGGGGACGATCCCGGACTGGCGGCTCCCTTAGCGGCCAACCCGCGCACCCCGCCCCCGGTTCTGTTGTCCTTTATCGAGCACCCCTTGCCCGAGGTGCGTCGCTCGGTGGCAGTGAATCCGAACCTCGGGCCACGGGAAATCAGTCGGCTTCTGCGCGATGACAATGCCCGGGTGGCGGCGTCATTGGCCTTGAATCCAGGACTGAAAATCCAGCACCAAGCCTATCTCTGCCGCCATGAGTCCTGTTCTGTCCGGATCGCCCTGGGGCAGAACAGTAACCTTGATCCGGTCATTCTGCGGGCTCTTGGCGATGATCCCCACCCCCTGGTTCGCCGGGCGGTGGCGGCGCAAAGCCGGGCCGAGACCAACCTTCTTCAGCTTTGGGCTGATAGTGATGAGGAGGAGTTGCAGCTCGGGCTTTTGGAGCGGCGGAAACTGGAAACCGGAATTCTCGAATCTCTCTACCTCTCTCCTCACGCATCCGTCCGGGTGGCGGCGGATGAGCGACAGACCGCTCCCCCCTGGGCGATGGTTTTTCGCTGGGACCAAGGGACCCTGCCAGAGAAAGAAGTTCTCGCGGGGCAGAGAGACTTGCCTGCGGCGCTTCAGCGGGAGGTTTGTCAGAGCGAGAGCGTTGTTTTGCGTCAACATCTCGCCCAAAATCCCGGTCTGGGGGAGGATGTGGTGGAATACTTGATCCAGAACGGGGAGGAGCAGGAAGCCTTGTTCCTTTTGGAGAACGAGACTTTGGCCAGTACCGTGGCCCCTCTTTTGGCGGAGAGCGGTTATCCTTCGGTGAATGCCCTTCTGGCCACCAAAAGCTTTGCCGGCGAAGAGGTCCTGCAGCAATTGATCAATGTGCATTTGAGTCCGGAGGCGATTGTTCATCTGGCCGCGAGGGGGCGACCCTTCCGGGGTATGCGCGGTGATCTTGCCCGGGCCCTGGCCCGGCACGAGGTTCCTTCCCTGCGGGCGCTGGCGGCCAGTAGTGAAAAATTGCTGCCGCTTACCCTGAAGCGCCTTTCCGAGGACCGGGTCCAAGCCGTTGCCGAGCGGGCCAAGGCCAATCCACGCTTCGAGCCCTCGCGGACCGATCACGAGTTCAGCACCTACCAGGAAGAGCCCGAGATCACCCGGTTGCTCGACGCCATCGAAGAAATCCTTTCCTCTCCGAATGTAATCCAAGAAACAACCCATGAGTAAAAAAATACCAAACCTTATCTTCTCTGATATTGTTTTGGGCGCTGACGCCGAAACAATTGCCCAGGCTTTGGAAGCCCGTCGGGAGATTGACCGCCTTCTGGAAGAGCGCGCCAAAGCGTATCAGCAAATCGCCGAACTGGAATCCCAAGTGGAAGAGCTGATCGGCGAGGAGACCTCGTTTCCCTTTCCCGAACCGCCCGAACCGGTTTTTGGTTTTGGTCCGGCCAAAAAGGTCAAAAAAGCCAAGAAGAAAGTCGCCGCGACGCCTCCGTCCGCCAAAGCTCCCGAGCCCTCGGCGGATTCCAGGGAGAAGGCTTCCGATGATGAAGGCCCGAAACCAGGAACCGCCGACAAATCCTGAGGGATTTTGTCTTTGGAACCCGATAGAATCACCGACTTGATTTCGTAAACGCGTGAGCGCATCCCCACAGGATACCCTGCATAGTGACCGACTCCTTCTTCGCCGGGAGTTGTTGTTCGCGCAGGTGGCCCAAATCGAGGAGACCATTGAGGATATTCTCGGGGAGACCTATCCGTTTCCGGAACCTCCTGATTTGCCCAGCCGGCAGAAGCGGCGGGCCAAAAAAGCGGCCTCCCGGAAAAAGGCAAAGGGCTCGTCGGCAGGCAAGGGGGCGGCCGCCGTACGCCTCCGGCCATTGCAGGACGGAGAGGCGGGGTATTGCCTGATCTGGCGCCAGGAAGATGGCGAGGAAAGACGGGACTGGCTCGAGGACGGGGCACCGTTGGCCTCCATCCTCAAGTACCCCTCCGGAAATCTTCAGCCAATTCGTATCGAGACCGTGGACAAAGAGGGAAAATGCCTAGAGATTCTTTGGCAAACGGAAATAACCGACCATGCCCCGGAGAATAGCGAAAAAGAATTTCTTGACCAAAATCTGCCTCATTCGTAAAAGACCACTTTTTTACCGGAAATTTTCAATTTTTCTTGAAAAAACCGACCGATGGTCTGAAACTTGATTTTCGCAAATGATTAACCTCTCATCAGTTGTTCGAGTATTCAGGGAAACCAGTTTTTCGATTTTCCATGGGGTTTTGGTGTTTCTTTTCGCTAGTAGCCTATCCTCGGGGGCAGCAGATTCCATCTTTGAGGTGGGCCCGGCGGAGGAGCCGGAGGGGAATGGCACCCTGGCTTCGGACGAGTTTGAGCAGGTCTTTCCCTCGCCGGATTTCTTATTTAGTGCTGAACCGGAGATTTTTACGCGGGAGGATTTGGCTTCTCTTCCCCATATGGAGGAAGATGAGGACGAGGGAAATCCAGTCTCCGTCCCGGAGCTATCCGCCTACGCGATCATTTTTGGCGGAACCGCCTTTCTTTTGGTCTTGGGGCGTCGTTACTTACGCTAAGTTCAGCTCCTGCGCGACTTTCGGGTTTTTGCGCAAGGCAGAGACAAATTCCTCCACACTGAAATCCGCGACCACGAAGTCCCGGTATTCGAAGCTTGGGGTCAGAGTCTGGCCGGTGAGCTGTTGCATTCTGCGGGCGGCGGCGGGATCGATGAGGACATCTTTCACTTCATAGGAAACCCCCTTGCTGTGAAGAAAGTTTTCTGCTTCCCGGCACCATGGGCAACCGCTTTTAATGTAGAGAATGGGTTTGGCGGAAGGAGAAGTCATTTCGTGGTCGGGAGTTTTTTGCGCAAGTAGTCAAGAAGGGGAGGGATGGCCTCCACCATACTGTCCCGGCAAATCTGGTAGATCGCCAGATCAGAGCCAAAGGGATCGGGGATTTCGACCTGCGGATTGTTCGGGATGAACTCACGCATCAGGCGAACCTCTCCCGGTAGCTTGGGGAAACTCTCCTTGATCAATTCAACGTGGGATTGGGTCATGCCAAGGATAAGCAGGGCGCGCCGGGCCAGATCCCCGGTCAAGGGTTGGCTGCGGTGTTGGGAAAGATCCAGCTTAACCTTTTTCAGGGCGATGCAGGAATTCTCCGTTGCGGGTTGGTTGGCGGACGCAAAAACCCCCGCCGAAGCCACCTCCAATTCGCTGAGGGGCGGTTTTTCCGCGGCCAGGGCGTGTCGGAAGAGAACTTCCGCCATGGGACTACGGCAGACGTTTGCCGTGCAAACAAAGAGAATAAGGTTCAACGGCGTTTCGGCAGACATGATTTTACCCTACTTGAGATCCTTCCCGGCGCAACTGTTTTGCACCGATGTCCCGGCGCAGGGTTTTGCCGGCAAAGTGAATTTGGTCGCAGGCCGCGTAGGCTTTCCGACTGGCCTCCTCCAGGGTCTCCGCCTCCGCGCAAACCCCCAGGACCCGACCCCCGGCGGTCACGATCTGGCCGTCGGCATTCTCCTTGGTTCCGGCGTGGTACACCGTGGCCCCGGCGGGGACACGGCTCAGGTCGATGACATCGCCCTTGCGGTAGGAGCCGGGATACCCCTCCGCCGCCAGTACCACGCACAGGGAGGTGTTGTCTTTTACGCGCAAGGGGACTTCGGCAAGCCGCCCTTGCTGGCAAGCCAGCAGCAGCGAGAGCAGGTCGGTCTCCAGCCGTGGCAGGATGATCTGGGTTTCGGGATCCCCAAAGCGGACATTGAACTCCAGAACCTTGGGCCCCTGGGCGGTCAGCATGATGCCAATGTACAGGGTGCCTTTGAAATCAAGGCCCTCGGCGGCCAAGGCCTGTACACTGGGACGGCAAATGAGCTCATCGACTTCCTGTAAAATCTCCGGCGTCACCAGATCAGCCGGGGAGTAGGCGCCCATGCCTCCGGTATTGGGTCCGGTGTCTCCCTCGCCGATCCGTTTGTGGTCCTGACTGGTCGGCAAAATCACATAATCCTCCCCCGAGACGATCAGGTGAATGGAAGCTTCCTCCCCGACCAGGCATTCCTCGATCAGGAGTTCTTCCCCGCTTTTGCCGAAAACGCCGTCAACCAGTGATTCCTTGATCGCTTTTTCCGCTTCCTTCAGCGAGGTCGCCACGGTAACCCCTTTGCCGGCGGCCAGGCCGTCGGCTTTGATGACCACCGGGAAAGACCCTTCGCGCACATAGTGCAGGGCCGCTTCCGCTTCGGTAAAAGTTGACGAGGCGGCGGTGGGGATGCGGTGTTTTTGAAGGATTTCCTTGGTGAAGATCTTGCTCGCCTCCAGTTGGGCCCCTTTGGCCGTGGGCCCGTAGGCAGGGACCCCCTTTTCGGCCAGCCGGTCCACCAGACCCAAGCTCAGTGGGACTTCGGGTCCGATCACGACAAAATCAATTTTTTGTGATTCCGCCAGTTGGACCAAGCCGTCGATATCGTCAGCGGCCACCGCATGACGGTGAAAGGGCGCGCCGGTGCCCCCGTTGCCGGGAGCAATATGAACGTCCCGGCACAATGGACTGCGGGAGCAAAGATCGGCGAGGGTGTGTTCGCGACCGCCGCCGCCAACCACCAATACACGTAGGGATTTCTCAGGTGCCATTCCTCTTTGTGTTCATTGCGCCCCCCCGAGGCAAGCAAGAATCGGCCCCGAACAAGCCCGTACTTGTCAATAGTCTAGAGACAGGCCCTTGAAATTTTGTCAATTTATAGGGACTGTCCCTTAACACAGGAGTGTTCCGGGTGGCTGCATTTTGGGTTGTCAAGGCGGGAGGGGTGCGTCATCTTTTGGGCAAGATGGCTGATTCCTCTAGTAACCTCTATGACCGGCATCCGGTCATGTTTCGCAACCGGCCATTTAGCTTTATGCTGCTATGGGTTTTTCTCATTGTGCCTCCTATTGCCTTGATCGTATTCCGGGAGCCCTTGATGGCTAACGATAAAATCGGGGCCTTTGTGGTGTTGGCGTTTATCCCGGTGGCGCTGTTGTCGCTGTTGATCTGGTTTGCCAAAACCCGGGCGACCCGACTGCGGATCAGTGAGGATCAAATTCATCTGGAGGAGGGGCTATTGAACAAGCGCCACGTGGACCTTCATGTCCGGCAAATCCGCACGGTGCGGGTGCAACAGGATTTGTTGGAACGGGTTCTGCGGGTTGGTCAGGTCGAGGTTTTTACCACTGGGGATAATCCGGAGTTCTTGGTCAAGGGAATGCCGAATCCGCATTGGATTCGGGAATTTGTGCGCAAGCGGCGGGAGTCTGAGGAATGAAGGTGGGGGATGGCCAGGATAGTCGGCAGGCTTTGCGGATATTGTACGGGTTGTCTTTTTTGGCCGCCTTCTTTGTGGCGCTGATTGTTTTGGCGGCGGCGGTGACTTTGCCGGGGATTTCCGAGTGGGTGACCGAGAATTTTGATGACGGCATTGGGTTGAAGGGGGCGGCTTTGATTTCGGCGGCGATCAGTGTGTTGATACTCGTGGTTTTCGCGGTGGCCGCGGGGGAGGGGTTGATCGGGGAGATTCAGTTTATGATTTCCGGGTTCTTTCTCTTCTTTGTGTTTTTCTGGCTTCTGATTGCGTGGGTCTTTTGAGCGTTGTCCATTATCGAAAAAGGGTTGAGACCGAGAGTTGCGATGAACAATGACCAGGAGAAAAAAGAAGAGGTATCACCACGTGTTAGGCCCTCGTCTTGGGGGGACCGGAATGTCCTTCTACGATGGGTTATTGATCATGATGACAAAAGGGCTTTCCTGATAGGCTATGTTGGGTTAACCATCCTGCTGACCATTGGTATCAGCTTGTTTTGGTTATTTTTTCTCGTCGGTATTCACCTTTGCTTTGAGTGTTTGAAAAAGATCGAGGACGGGGCGTTGGGATGGAGACGGGTTCTGGCTTTTGCCCTTTGGGACATTAAGTTTGACGTGGCGCTACTCAGTATGGCGATGGTGTTGCTGGTGGTGACGGAAATACGCTTTGGACTGGCGGGGATTGCGGGATTTGCCCGGTTTAGTACGATTTTGAGTCGTTTCAGCGGGGCGTCCCGTTCGTTTCTGCCGTTAAAGGATTTGGTGTTGGCATTTCGCATTGTGTGTACCCGAAAAATGGACCGTCGCGAATTTTTGCAACGGAAACTTCTTTGGGTGAAGGCGGAGAAAGAAGCCGACCAGGCGGCCCTGAAAGCCGCGGAGCGGGAACGGATCGCAACCTATCGGTACCCCTGGAACGCACGCTGGACGGTGACGACCAAGATCGTCCTGGGCATTATTGTGGTAAACCTTCTGGTGATTCTGGGTGCCCTGTCGATTGCCCCGGACCCCTGGACCGATCTGGTTCCCGCGTTGAAGACAGAATTTCACCCCTGGCCCTGAGGGAAAAGTGAGAATTATAAATTAGGATTTATGAAATTTGGGTCGGGATGGAAACCACAAATAGCCCCGAATTTTTTTATTGAGGAAGGTAGTTCCTGTAGGGCCTCCACTTGTGGAGCGCCGCCAGTGAAGACCTACGCTCCTGCCAAAGGTTTGCGCCGGTCACGGGGAAAGGCGTTTCCTCTTCGGATCCCGTCGCGGGTCCTCTCCGCGACGGCATCGCACAAGTGCGAGCCCTACGGAAAGAGGAGACGTTTTTTTTCGATGAAAATGGCCTGCGGGGGTTGGTTTTATAAGGAGCAGGGACACGTGTCCTTACTCCTTGGGTGGAACTCGTCCTTCCAGGAGGGGCAAGCTCCGTCTTGACCACGAGAACTTACTGGTTCCGCAGGGCGGTGAGGATTTGGGCGGCCATGTTGTAGAACTCTTGGGAGGTGGGTTTTTCCGGATTGGAGATGACAATGGGGAGGCCATTGTCGCCGGCAACGCGCATTTCCGGATCGAGGGGGATTTGTCCCAGGAAGGGGACGTCGAGGGCCTCGGCGGTGATTTTTCCGCCGCCTTCGCCGAAGATCGCCTGGCGTTGGCCTTTGTCATCTTCCAGATAGCTCATGTTTTCTGCCACCCCGAGAATCGGGACGTTGACTTTGCTGAACATCTTGGCGCCGCGCCGGGCGACTTGCCAGGCGGCAGGCTGGGGGGTGGTGACCACGACGGCACCGTTCAGGGGAATGGTCTGGACGAGGGATAGATGGGCATCGCCGGTGCCGGGGGGGAGATCGATGACCAGAACCTCCAGGTCTCCCCAATTGACCTGGTGGGAAAATTGTTGGATGGTTTTCATGATCATGGGGCCCCGCCAGACGACGGGAGCGTCCTCATCGATGAGAAAGCCCATGGACATTACTTTCAGGCCGAAATTTTCCAGGGGGATGATCCGGTTGTCCTCCACATAGGGGCGGGAGTTGATGCCCATCATCAGGGGAACGGTGGGGCCGTAGATGTCGCAGTCCATGATGCCGGCGGCATTTTTCCGTCCCTCTTTCTCCAGGATTCGTCCGATGGCGCAGGCCAGATTGACGGCGAAGGTTGATTTGCCGACCCCGCCTTTTCCGCTGGCCACGGCGATGGCGTATTTGACGCCGTCGATACTTCCTTGCTGGTTTTGATCCACCATGCCGCCAGAGGCTTTGGGGGCGTCGGGCTTGGTGACCGCGAGGGAGACTTCAACCTCCTTGACGCCCTCGACGGCCGCGAGGGCGGCCTCGGCTTCTTTTTTAATCTTGGTGGGGATGTTCGGATCGGCGGTTTGGATGGCGATCTGCAAAAGCGCCTTGCCGTCGGTGAAAGACAATTCCCGGACGAGGCCAAAGGAGAGGATATCGCGGCTGAAGCCTGGGTATTTTACTTCGCGGAGAGCGTTTTCTAGAGCGGCTTTGGAGGACATATAATAGTTTGCGTTTTGGAAGGTTGATTTTGAAACAAAAAAAGCTCACCATGGGAACATGGTCGCTGGTTACAACTCATAAAGCAGAACCTATTGATAAAAATCAATTCACGACGAACCT
This sequence comes from Opitutales bacterium, assembly GCA_020831535.1. Classification (GTDB taxonomy): domain Bacteria; phylum Verrucomicrobiota; class Verrucomicrobiia; order Opitutales; family T3Sed10-336; genus JAIUMY01. The sequence continues at coordinate 12,486 of JAFIGF010000001.1, forward strand.
TTTTCTCTTTCTTTCATGCTTTCATCAACCTTGTTTTCTTCGCCCCGCAGTGGGTTTGCCGTTTTAGCTCTGGCGTTATGCGCCTTTTTCGTGCCTCCGATGGAGAGTCGTGAAATTGAGCTCGACCCGATTGTCGCAACCGGTCAGCGGGACGATGTCCTGCGGATTTACCTGCGATCCTCGGAGGCCGAATTGTTGGAGTTGGCCCGCCGGGCTTTTTCGGTGCACGGGGGCTTTCGGGTTCTCTCCTCACCGGAGGAGGCGCAGTATATTTTTCAATTCCGGACCAGTGGCTCCAATGAAGTGAGCGGGCGGGTTTTGAGTGGTCGCCCCCCGGAGGAATTGCGCCGGGTGGTGAAGCAGGGTAGCTCCACGCGCAATGCGCTTTTGCAGACAGCGGACGAGATGGTTCGGCTGACCACCCGGATGCCCGGGTTTTTTGCCAGTCGTCTGACCTTTGTCGGTGATCGAGGCTCGGGGCAGGAAGTGTTTGCTTCGGATATGTTCCTCGGGGAAGTGCGGCAACTCACTCGGGACGGAAGTGATTCGGTCGGTCCGCGCTGGTCTCCGGACGGGCGTCGCATCGTTTACACCAGTTATTTTCAAAGTGGTTTTCCGGACATTTTCATGATTGATCTCGGAAACCGGCAGCGGGAGGCCACGGTGGCTCTGCGGGGGACCAATACCGGAGCCCGGTTTAGTCCAGACGGGCGAAATCTGGTCATGACCCTGACCGGGGAGGGGAATGCGGAGGTATATATTTCCAATATTCGCGGGCGAAACATCCGGCGTTTGACGCGAACCAACAGCGTTCAATCCAGTCCGGGATGGTCACCTGATGGAAGCCAGATCATTTTTGCTTCGGACCGGATGGGTTCGCCGCAATTGTATGTGATGAACCGGGATGGATCCGGGGTTCGTCGTTTGCCTACGGATATCAGTCGCTATGCGGCTGAGCCGGATTGGAATCCGGTCGAGACCAATAAAATAGCCTTCACTGCGGCGGTTGCCGGTCGGTTTGCCATTGCGGTTTATGATCAGGAGGCCCGGGAATCGCGGTTTATCACCCGGGGGCCGGCGGATGCGGTTCATCCACGTTGGTTGGCTGATGGGCGTCATATTATATTCACCGAAAGAACTGCCAACAGCAAGGTACTGAGTATTGTCGATACACAGGTTCGTGAAGGACAGGCACCGAAGGTCACGCCCCTGCACCGTTCGAGCCAGGGGAAGTTCTCCATGCCGGATGCGATCATGCTTCCTTAGGAGCAAGGTATGCCAGCGACGATTCTCATTGTGGATGACGAAAAGCACACTCGGGAAGGCCTTTCCGAGATGCTGGAGGATGATTATGATGTGTATGAGGCCCGTAATGCCGACGAGGCGTTCAATCTCCTGGAGGCGGAGGAATTTGATTTGGTGCTGACGGACCTTAAAATGTCCGGGAAATCCGGTCTGAAGGTTATCGACAAGGCTTTGACCATGCCTTACCGCCCTACCTGCATTATGATGACCGCCTACGGGACGGTGGATGTGGCGGTGGAGGCGATGAAGCGGGGGGCGTTTGATTTTGTGACCAAGCCTCTGCATTTGGAGAAGCTGGAATTGCTTTTGCAGCGGGCCTTGCGCTCGCGTCAGGTGGAGGAGGAAAACGAGCAATTGCATTCGCGTTTGGACGAGAAATTCCGGCTGGACAATTTTGTCGGGCAGTCGGCGGCGCTGAACGAGATGCTGGAGCGGGTGAAGTTGGTGGCGCCTTCGCGGGCGACGATTTTGGTGGAGGGTGAAACTGGGACGGGTAAGGAATTGGTGGCGCAGGCGATCCACCAAAACAGTCCCCGTGCCCGGGGAGCTTTTGTGGCCGTGCACTGTGCCGCCTTGCCCGCCAATTTACTGGAAAGCGAATTGTTTGGCCATGAGAAGGGCGCCTTCACGGGAGCAATGGAAAAGCGTATTGGTCGTTTTGAGGCGGCTGATGGCGGAACCCTCTTTCTGGATGAGATCGGGGAAATCGATGCGTCCACCCAAGTGAAGTTGCTGCGTTTTCTGGAGGAGCATTCCTTTGAGCGGGTGGGGAGTATGAAGCCCATCAAGGTGGATGTGCGTTTGGTGGCGGCGACCAACCGGAATCTTGCTCAGATGGTCAAGAAGGGCGATTTCCGGGAAGATTTATTCTACCGCTTGAATGTGGTCAAAATTCCCATGCCCCCGCTGCGTGACCGCAAGGATGACATTCCTGTGCTGGTTGAGCATTTTATCAAACACTACGCCAAGGAAAACGGTCTGCCCAAGGTTCGGGTGGAAGTGGACACGATGAAAGTTCTGCAAAATTACCGGTGGCCGGGCAATATCCGTGAACTGCGTAATTTCGCGGAAAATGCGGTCATCCTTCATCGCGGGGAGAAACTGAGCCCCTACGACCTGGACCGCAAATATTTTGGGGAAGAGGAGGAGATTGAGGAGAAAAGCCCCGAAATGGCCAGCCGTCCCTTGTCGGTGGAGGAGAATGAAAAGAAATTGCTGCGCAATGCCCTTCGGGAGGCTGGGGGAAACCGGACCAAGGCCGCTCAGCTTATGGGGGTGAGCCGTCGCACCCTGCACCGGAAATTGGCGCAATGGCCCGAACTGGATGTCGGTGGCTGAGGGATTGCCTGAACGTTTAAATTTGTTTACCTGTATCTTATGTTTTTCCGCATCATATCGCTTTTCCTTCCAGCCCTTCTGGCTTATGCATCCTTGCCAGGTCAAACCCTGCGCTGGTCGGCCACCGATTTTTTATCCGATGAAATGGTTGAGGTTTTGTCGGAATGGGCTCCGGAGGACAGTACGCTCACCTTGCAACGGCAGGGGAGTTTGCTCTCCCACCAAGCCTGGGAGGCGGGGGAATTGGATGCGATGGTCATCTTTCGGAGGGAGGGGAATGATGACACCGATGGGGAGGAGGCACTCGTCTTTACCTTGGCGTATGTGGTGCCCAGAGTTATCGTCAACTCCGAGAATGCGCTGGAAGAGGTTTCGGTCGAGTTGTTGAACCGGATTTTTGGCAGTGCCAGTGCGAACCCGGTGGTCCGTTGGGATCAGATTTCCGGAATTGAGGATGACCGCTTGAGAGGGATACAACCTTTGGCACAGTCGGTGAATGAGCATTTGGCGGCGGAGTTGTTTCGCCAGCGTATTTTGGGCGGGGATAGTTTTCGGGCTAACGTGCAAAGAGTGGAAGGCGAGGCCATTGTCGAGACTGTTAGGGGAAATGCCGAAGCGATCGCGGTGGTGGGGAAGGACATTGGAGGCGTTTCCGGGGTTCGAGTTTTACCGGTGCGGGCTCCGGGGGAGGATTTTGGTTTTGCCCCTTCGCCGGAAAATGTTCACGTGGGGGATTATCCGTTTGCCCTGCCCCTACAGCTCGTGGTCCGCCGTGAGGCGGTAAGCGATCAGTCGGAATTACTTGAGAAAGTCCTCGGTGATGAGGCGGTGACCTATTGGCGTGCGCACGGGTGGGAAGAAGCACCGCGAACCGAGCGGGCGCGAAACCTGCGACGATTGGCGGAGGTCGATGGCTAGGAAATCGGCATTTACCATCCTCGAGGTGGTAGCGGCCTTGGCCATTTTTGCGGTTTCGGCAACTGTTCTGGCCTCGGCCTATGTAAATGTCCTTCTCGCGTACCAGGCGCTGGAGCGCGACCACCGGATGCAACAGGATATCCGGACCCTGTATCTGGAGATTTTGAATATCGAAGAGCGGGAAGATTTTGAGGAGGGAGGATTCCGTACGGTTCCGCATCTTGGGGAGGTGAATTGGCGGACTGAGTTGGAAATCAAGGGGGTGGCGAATTTGTTTGAGGCCGAAATTCATCTCACCTTCCGGGATCCCGAAACCGATGGAGCGGTGGAGCAGCGTCGGACGTTTACGCTCTTCCGCCCCGATTGGGCCACCGAGGATGAAAATGCCCCGCTACGCGAACGGACGCGGGAGTATTTGGAATCGCGCCGGGAAGGAGGGTCGTTCTGATGAAAGATCGGTTTTCATTTTCGCGCCTCAAAGGGCGGGCCCGGCGAGGGGTCACGCTGATCGAACTGGTGTTGGCGCTGGCCCTCTGTGCCACCATTATGGGGGCGGTCTCGATTTTTATTTTTTCCATGGGCGAACTTTGGGGCCGCGGGTCCGAGGTGCGGATGTTTCAACGTCATGTGGATGGGGTGACCCGTTTTCTCGATTACCATATCGGGCGGGCCGAGATTTTCCCCAGCGACCTCGACGGGGGGACTGCGGCGACGCCGGTTTTTCTGGCTACGACCGAGGACCGGGGAGGGTTTGCGGACCCCTTGCTCACCTTCATCCTGCCTAAGGGTCCGGGGCTTTTGACGTGGCCGGCGGAGCCCTTGCCCCTGGTGGTTTGTCATTTGGAAGTCCGGCGTGACGAGGGATTGGTGCTACACTGGCATTCGGTATTGGAGGAGGAGTTCCGTGAACGGCCGCCGAGGAGTTTGCAGCTCAGTCCCTATGTGGAGGAGATCATTTACTGGTACTTCGACGAGGACACCGAGCGGTGGGAAGAACGGCAGGATTTTGCTTTGGACGATGACAACGAGCCTTACCCGCCCGACCGCTTGCAACTCAACTTCCGCTGGGAAGGTTTGACCGAGGAGCGGATTCTGACCTTGCCCGGAGCCGGGCTCAATGCTTTGCAGGGGAGGCGCTTTTAAGATGAGCCCGGATTGGACAGATCATTTTCGCTCGGGGCGCCGTTCCGGTTCGGTGTTGGCCTATGTCCTGTTGATGATTTTGCTGACGGCCTCCGCGCTGGTGATTTTCATGGAGCGGGCGCACCGGGAAATCCGCACCGAGGCGATGTATTACCAGCGTGATCAAGTACGGGCCGAAGCCTACAGCGCGCTGGAAATCGTTTTGGCGGTGTTGGAGGATGTGGTGGAGATCGACGGCGCCTTGCGGGATCCGGCGCAAGGGTGGGGTGATCCCTTCGCCTATGCCGAATGGGAGGGGAGTGGGGACGCCACGGTGGACTTCACCTTCCGCGATCATACCGGGCGGCTTTCGTTGGTCACCATTGAGCCTGATGTATTCGAACGCCTGTTGGAGTTCTTGGAATTTGACCTGGGGCAACGGGAAGATTTAACCGATGCCTTTTTCCAATGGACGCGGGAAGATTTTACGCCCCGTGGGGTTGGGATGGATCCCGAACGCTATGCGCAGCGGGAAATTGCCCACGGCGTGCCCTCGGCTCCCCTTCGGTCCTATGCCGAGTTGTGGGCGATCGAAGGGTTTGCCGAAGCTTTTCGGGATGAGAGCGGGGTGCCTGGTGAGCGGTTCCAGCGGTTTCGCGAGCTGACGACTCTGGCCCCGACCGGGGCGGTGAATGTGAATTCCCTGCGCCCCGAGATTTTACAAATTCTGCTCGATGACATGGACGGCCAGCAGGTGTTATCGGGGGAAGACATTGAGACCTTGCGTCCGACTGAGCAGCCGTGGTTTACCTCTCCCGGGGAGGCGGGGGATTTGTGGGGCATATCGTTGGACGGCGGAAATTTTGGGACCGAGATCCAGGCGTTGGAAGTCGAAATCGCGGTACGCCGTGGGGATCAGACGACGAGGTTGATTGTTTTGTTATCCCGTCAGGCTCCGCCTTCCGGTCCGGGCCAAGGGCTGGATGCCGGCGGAGAAGGGGACCCCCGCCGGGTCGGGGCCTTTTATCTTTTGGCGCTGGAGGAGCGATAGGAAGCGAAGAATGAATACGGGTGAAGAAATTTTCCTGATTTTTCCTTGGCAAGAGGGAGAGAATCCTTTTTGATCTTCTTTTTCTCTTTGGTGGGATACCCAAGTGGCCAAAGGGGGCAGACTGTAAATCTGCTGCGTTCATCGCTTCACAGGTTCGAATCCTGTTCCCACCACCATTTTCTTCTTTGTCGCTGATAAATCTGAATTATCCAAAAGCGGCATTAAGCTTCCGCTGT
>JAFIGF010000011.1 GCA_020831535.1 Opitutales bacterium
TCTGGGTCTATGGGCCAGAGTGATGAACGGGTATCTCGGGCAGCCCCAAAAAACCGCGGAGGTTTTAAAGGATGGCTGGTACAATACCGGGGATATCGTCAAAGCTGACAAGGATGGGTTTCTGACCATCACTGATCGCCTGACCCGTTTCAGCAAGTTGGCGGGAGAAATGGTCTCCCATTCAGCGGTGGAGCAGGCGCTGCAGGAATCGTTGGGCGCCAATCCCGATCAGCTGGCGGTGACCGGGGTTTCGGATGACCGCAAAGGGGAGCGCTTGGTGGTCCTCTACAAGGAGGAACTCGGCGAGGTGGACCAACTGGCGACCAAGGTCCGTGAGACCAAAATTCCCAATCTCTGGAAGCCCGATGGCAAGGCTTGGGTCCCGGTAAAGGAATTGCCGGTGCTCGGGACCGGCAAGCTCGACCTCAAGGCGCTCAAAACGATGGCCCGTGAAGCTATGTCCGGGGAAAGCAAGAAAGACTAATCGGACATTCCGGGGAGCCTTTCGCGAAGATTGCGGAAGGCATCCCCGGTGCCCTCCAGGAGGTCTCGTCCCTCACCACCGAGGAAATTCCCAAGGTCGCCGAGAAGTCCATCAAAGGTATCGGCCTCGAGAATGGGAATCCATTCATCTAAAAGCTTGTCCAGAGCAATTTTTAAACCCGCATCGGTGGCGTCACGGAGGAGGGGTTTGATGATTTTCGAAAGTTCGCTGACCTCCTCCCATTCCCGTTCGATATTGAAATTGTATTCCCGGACTCTGACATTGTCGGGATTGCGGCCATCAACAATCACCAAGGTTCCGAAGCGCAGGATCAAGTGGTGCAGGAAAAATTCCGGCATATCCTCTTCTTCCTCGATTTCCTCCTCGGCGAGATTTGCCAGGAGTTCGTCGATATTGGTGGACCCATCGGCCCTTCGAACCACCACGAGCTCGGGAATGGTAAGCTCTAGCCGTCGAAGGGTAAACGGTTCTTTGCGAATCTCCCGGAGACGAAACTCGAGATGGATGCCTTCAACTTTGAGAAAGCGTTCATCCGGATAACCTTCAGGGTTGGAAAGATGAAGTCCCTGCAGGCTAACTTGGCCTCGCAGCGGTTTGAGTTCCGCACTTTCCAGAGTCGTTGGAAAACCAGTTTCACTTTCGATGTTGCGACGGATCAAAGAGGGTCCAAAAAAAGTCAGGGCGAGCCAATAAACGACGCCCAGAAAAACAACCAAAGACAGGAAAGTGGTGAGACAACCAAGAGGAGAGACAAGCTTCATGCTTTTCATTTTAAGCTGAATGGCCTCCTGCTGCGAGAGAAAAGAAAGTTGGAATTGGAGTGGTGGGTCGGCCTTTGCTAAAGCTTCCGCCTCCGCCCTTCCTCCTTCGCTAAAGCTACGGCGCAACATGCCGGGCTTTGGCGTGACAAGTCGGCGTGATCTCCGCTACGCTACGAATTGAAGGTTGGATGCGGGAACGATTCTCCGGTCCTGATGGAAGGGACCGGTTTATAACCTATTCAACGTAACGCATTTGCACGGTTTCGATCCTTTTTTCACCGGCGAGGACATTGGCGACCATGACGAGTTTGTCGCCTGCTTTTACCTGGCCTTCTTTTTTCAAAAGCGTAATGGCTTCGGCAACCATCTTTTCCGGGTCATCGGAGTAATTCAAAAGATAGGGGTGGATGCCCCAGGGCAGGATCAGGTCCCGGAGGGTTTTTTCCTGATTGGTAAAAGCGAAGATCGGGGCATGGCGCGGACGCATGGCGGCAAGGATACGGGCCAGATAACCGTAGCGGGTAAAGACTACCAGGCCGGCGCCTCCGAGTCCGTCAGCCATTACTGCGGCGGATCGCAGCAAGCGGTCTTTGTCGCCTTCCAGCGGACGGTCTTCGGCGAAGTTGGCCCCTCCGGATCGCTCAATGCGCCGGGCAATGTTCTTGAGGACTTTTACGCAATCGACTGGGTATTTCCCGACGGTGGTTTCTCCCGAGAGCATGACACAGTCGGCCTGCTCGTAAACGGCGTTGGCCACATCCGTTACCTCGGCGCGGGTGGGCATCGGAGAGTCGATCATGGATTCCAGCATGTGCGTGGCAATGATTACTGGTTTCCCGTATTTCAGGCAGGTTTTGACCGCTCGCCGTTGGATGATCGGCAATTCCTCGTAGGGGCATTCGATTCCCAGGTCCCCGCGAGCGACCATCAAGCCGTCGCAACGCCGGATGATGTCCCTTAAATTTCGAATCGCCTGCTGGTCTTCGATTTTGGCAATAATCGGCGCTTTGTCACCGTTTTTGCTCAAGAAGTCGCGCAACAAGTCGATGTCGTCACCTTCACGGACGAAGGATTGGGCATAGTAGTCAATGCCGGCCTCGATGCCGACCAAAACATCCTTCTGGTCTTTCTCGGTTAACGGGGGAAGGTTGACCTTGATACCCGGCAGGTTGATATGGCGGCGGCTGCCCAGTTGCCCCTCGGTGAGTACCCGGCAACGGATTCGGGAGTCGTTCTTTTCCAGAACTTCGAGACGGATCACGCCATTATCGACCAGCACGGTGTCACCCACTTTGATATCGTTGACCAAATCACGGTAGTTGACATCCACACTGGAGACTTCCTCGTCGCCGGTAAAACCTCCTCCGCTGCCGGGGCGGACGGTAAAATCAAAAATCTCTCCGGGTTGGAGGTGGATCGGTGCATCGACGGCGCCGGTGCGGATCTCCGGGCCTTTGATGTCCATCATAATGGCGACTTCCTGGCCTTCTTTGGCTGAGGCTTCGCGAATGCGCTTACAGATGCTGAGTACCCAGTCGTGGGTGGCATGAGCCATGTTGAGGCGAAAGATATTGGTTCCTTCGGCGATTAGTTTGCCAAGCATCTCGGGGGATTCGGTGGCCGGTCCCAGCGTGGCTATGATTTTCGTGCGGCGTTCAAAAATGTTCATCGTGCAATTTAAATAAGGAGAATAACCTGCAGTGTTGCCATTTTTGTGCCAAATAGAAAGAGAGAAAAGGCGAATCACGGAAATTTTACTGAATCGCGGCAAAGGGGTGGGGCAACGCGAAATTCCGCTGAGCGGTGATTGCTTCGCCCACTCCGTCTCCACCTCCGTTCTTTCCCCGAGGCTGTTTTCCCTAAGGAGCAATGTCCTTGCTCCTTACAAAAGCGCTTCACTACGAGAGTTGCGGAGGGGTGATGGCGCCCTCCAGCATCCATCGCTATCGCTTCAGCGGAGGTTTTAAAAATGTTTTTTAGTAAAGGCCCGTCCGGAGCCTGATTTTAGGTATTTTTCGAAGGCTCGGGCTTTGTCGGAATCGCAAAAGCGAATGGCGGTTTCGATAAACCATGGCCGTAAAGTGGCGGTGTGAGGCACGCCGCCTTCGTTGTGCTTACGCAATCGTTCGTTAAGATCGGTGGTGCAGCCGGTGTAGTGGGCGGCAGGATCTTTTTCGCTGCGCAGAATGTAAACGTAGGTAAATTGATTTGCTGGCATGCCAAGCCGTAGCTGAAGCGATTACTGGTTGTATGTTTAAAAGGCCCGCCGTCGTCCTGCGGACTTTGGCGTGGCAGCCATCGCTTTCGCTATCGCTTTCGCTATCGCTTCAGCGAAGGCTGGTGGAGGTGGCGGGAGTCGAACCCGCGTGTCCCGGGGTTTTAAGCATAACATCTACGTGCGTAGTCAGTTTTTAAATTTCACCGACCAAGTGCGAACGGACACGCTCTTGGTTGATTAGTATCCGAATCGAAGATACAGTTTGGCGTTCGGATACCCTCGCCAAACCATGGAATCCGCTGTCGTCGCCTCCATCACCTAGCGGATGTCAGTGGGGAGACGTGGCTGTCTTTACGCAGCCAGAGGCATTTCTTCGTTGGTGCCATTTAGTTTTTTTGATGGAATTTTTTCGAGGCCAACCATCATCCTCGGCACGCCATCATGCTCTCCGACCCGGGATCGAATCCTGAACACCCCCGTAAAAGTACGGTCTATTCTATCTTCGATGATCGGAGAGTGGCATTGATTTGTTGTAATCAAATCCTCACTCTCAAAGAACTAAGGGTATAAAAACATATGAGACCTCTTTCGACAAGCCAAATCGTTTTTCTTTCGGTTCTATTCGTGAGCCTTTTCCCGCTAAAGGTCTTTTCCGGTGGGGAATGGGAGGAATGGAAGCGGTTTAGCTGGCCTACCGGATATACTGTGGAAGGAGTTACGCTGAAAGGGCTTTCGGGGATCACTTTCGATCCGGAGAAGGGGGTGTTCCATACCATCTCCGATGGCAAGGGGGTGGGGGAGGCGAGGGTTTTCACCCTTTCGCCGGAATGGGAGGAGGGCCTTTTGACGGGAATGAAATGGACCGGGGTGATCGGCTTGACCTTGCGGGGCAAGCCGTTTCCGCCTATGGACGGCGAGGGGATTGCCCTGGATCATCGCAGGGGGTGGCTGTATGTGGCCAATGAGGGGTTTGCCTCTTCTCCTTCCGAGTACGGGCGTTATCCCTGGGTGGCCAAGTTCGATTGGCCCGGTGGGGAATGGGAACAGGCCTTGCCGTTGCCGAATGAATTTATGCCCCGGGACGCCAGGGGCAATCGGGTGCCTCCGGGGGACAAGGCGCAGGTTGCGGGGGTGCGAAAGAACCTGGGGCCCGAGTCGCTGGGACTTTCGCCGGATGGCCAAACTCTCTTCACGGCCAATGAGGCCGCGTTGAAGCAAGATTACGAGGGGAGCTACGATTTTCGGAGGCAACAGGCCCAAAACACTTTGGTGCGGGTGGTTAAATTCGGTGGGGTGCCGGAGCGGCCCAAAGTTTTGGGGCAGCGGGCCTACCGAACCGATCCCGGAGCGAGGGTTCTTTTTGTCCCTGCCTTCAACACGTTGTCGGCCTTGGAGGTGATGGATGACCGCGGTCGTTTGTTGATGCTTGAGCGGGGAGTGCAGGGTCCGGTTCTGGCGACCGGCAATTTTCGTATTCGTTTATACGAAGTGGACTTTGCCGATTCCGAGGCAACGGATATTTCCGCCCTGTCAGCGCTTGCAGGAGAATCGATCATCCCGCTGTCCAAGCGATTGGTTTGGGAGGGAACGGAGGGTATGGACAATCTCGAGGGGGTCGCGAGGGGGCCGGAGGTGGAGGGGCGGAAAACGTTGTTCCTGGTCTCCGATAACAATTCCAATGCCCAGCAGGAAACGCAGGTGATTGTCCTCCGACAGAAGGCGGAAAAGGATTCGCGGGAAAATTGAGATCTGCTTGGGGCCGGGAGAAGGAGGAGCGTTCAGCCGAATCAGTCGCTTTCCGGGGCCGTAAGGTCTTGTTGCTCCACCCATTGCAAAGCTCCGTCGAGGTCGCTGAATTCGCCGTTGAGTTGCGCTTCCATCGCCGCGTTGAGAATTTTCCCGAAGTGCGGACCGGGTTGGTGGCCGCGCTCAATGAGATGTCGTCCCTGCAAAATCGGGCGGGGGGCTTTTTCGGAAACCTTGAGTTCGTCGGCGGCGTCGAGAATCAGTTGCAGGTCCTCATGCGTTCCTTCGGGCAGGGGAGGACGCCCTCCACGATCAGCTTTCACCACGCAGAGAAGGTCTTTGATGCCGACCGGGGAGAGACGGGTGGACAGTCGCCGTACCGCAGAGGCGGAGGGCTTGCCCTGATAGTGCATGGGAATCATGTGGGCGCCGATAAGGGGAGCCACCTGGGTGAAAACCAAATGCGGCGCGCGCAACTCGCTTAAAAAGGTTCGGGCCAGGGGGATACCGTCCTTGTCGTGTCCGGGGCTGACAATCACCTCCCGACCACCTTTTTGGGCGCGGTGCGTGGTGATGGTTTTCCCGCAGTCGTGGAGGAGTACGGCAAAAAACAGATAGCGGCGGCGGATCGGATCGGCCTTTATCCATTCCTCCTGTTGGACTAAACTGTTCAGCGCATGGGCGGTATGGGTGAAAACGTCTCCCTCCGGATGCCAAACCGGGTCCTGTTCGGTTTCCCGCATTTTCTGGAGGAGCGGGAAATGACGCAACCAGCCGGTGGCTTCGAGAAAGAGCAGAGCTTCGCGGGGGTGGCGGGCCCGGGTGGCGAGTTTTTCCCATTCCAGCCAGACTCTCTCGCGGGCCAGTTCGGGGTAGGCCCCGGCGATGGAATGGCAGAGGGCGATGGTTTCCGGTTCCGCCCGGACGCCGAAGCGCCCGACGAACTGGAACCCCCGTAAAACCCGGAGGGGGTCCTCGGAAAAGGCGGCGGAGGTGTGGCGCAGAATCCCTTGGTCCAAATCCTGCAAACCGTTATAGGGGTCCAGGATTTCGTGTTGGAGGGGATCGTAGAGAATCGCGTTGATGGTGAAATCCCGCCGGGCGGCGGCGCGTTCTATGGAAAGGGAGGGGTCGGGAATAATCTGGAAGCCGCGGTGCCCGCGTCCGGCTTTTTTCTCCCGGCGGGGGAGGGCAAAGTCGAATTCGCCCTCGGCGGTACGGATTTTAATGACGCCGAAACTCTTGCCCACCAGCTCGCTATAGCCAAAAGGAGCCAGCACTTTGGCCAAGGCCGCGTAGGACATTCCGAAAACCTCAATGTCGTAGTCTTTGGACTCGCGGCCCCGCAACCAATCCCGCACCCATCCGCCCGCGAGCAGGGGGCGGCCCCCGTGTTCGCGGATGGCCGTGAACATGGCATGCAGGTCGGATGGAAGGTGTGGTTCCTGATGGGGCGGTAAATGCTTCATCGGTTGAGTTTGCCAAGAGTAGGAAAAAATCCTGAACTAAGGCGAACATGAATCTTCTGCTTTTCCATTCTTCCGAAAAAAATCAGCCCTTGCCGACGACTGATCGCCGGGTCCGGCACCTGCGACAGGTCTTGCGTTTGCCGGTGGGTGGGGTTTTTGCGGCGGGGGAGATTGACGGAGAACTGGGGCGGGGAATCGTGCTGGGCTGGGCAGGGGAGGGATTGCAGTGGCGGTTCGAGCCCTGCGAGGGAATGAGCCCGCCCTTGCCCCGGTTGACTTTGGCGGTGGGTCTTTCGCGGCCGCAGACGATGCGGAAAATCCTGCAGGAAGCCACCGCGATGGGGGGTGAGCGTTTTTTGATTTTTCCCGCCCAGCGCTCCGAGCCCTCGTATCGGCAAAGTTCGTTGTGGACTTCGGGCGAATGGCAGGAGCGAATTCTCGCCGGGGTTGAACAGGCCTTCACCACCAGGGTGCCTGAACTTGTTCAGCTCTCCGGCTTGGCCGAGGCCATCTCCTTTTTAGCCGATGAAGGCCTAATCGGTGCCTCCTCCGTGGTTTTGGACAACTACGAAGCTTCCTGTGCCCTGCCGGATTGGCTGGCTACGCGGGATTCAGGCGGAGAGTCGGCAAGGACTGTGCTCTGGGTGGGCCCGGAACGGGGCTGGGGTCGGGCGGACCGTGATCAGTTGCGGGAGGCCGGAAGTCCCTTGGTGCATTTGGGCCCCCGGGTCCTCCGGGTGGAGACCGCGCTCGTGGCCGCACAGGGGCACCTCCTGGCAACCCTCGGGGCCTGGAAAAACAACACCCCCTCGGTCACGCTTCCCCGGGAGTAAGAGGGGCTTGATGTGGTACACCTGATTTCGAGTCAGACCTATTCGGTTCCTCTCTCGCCGGAGATGCTCCTTTGGGAAAAAAAGTTCAATCGTTTGTAGGGCCGCTGCTCGCGGCGTGCCGCCCCGACCGATGACCGCCTTGACCAGAGGTTTGCACCTGTTCTTGCTCCTTATAGAAGCGCTTCGCTACCAGCGTGAGGGCTAAATAGCCCGATCTCTATCTCTTAGGTTGACGCATATGCGCTCAGCGGGATCCTGGGTTCAAATCCGCTATCCGGTCAAGTTTCTGACGGCTTGGAGGAATTCTTCCAGGCCGGTGGCGTCGGGGTAGGCGGTGAGGTAGATGGCGTGTCCCCGGCCTTTTCGATGACTGGTATAGGCGGGGCTGCCGGGATGAGGGCCGTTGCCAAAGATGACGCCGGAGTGGGCGCCCTTAAGGGAGAGGATCTCCTGCCGAAGTCCCCAATGGCCTTTGGCGGAAGGGCCTTCGGTTTGCAAAGGAAATTCCTCGTCAATGAGAATGCGTTTCTCCATCTGTACCCCGAAGAGGGCTTCCATTTTCCCGCCCATGCCTTCCTCGCGGTACTGGTTGTTGGCGTCTTTGGCAAAAAACAAGGGAAAGGCGATGGCGATTCCGCCATTGTGGACATAGTCTTCCAGGAAACTTTCCCATTCCGGATCGTGCCGAATCAGTAGCGGGAGAAGGAGAAAGGGAGGGGCTTGGCCGGATGGGGGGCGATGGAGAAACTCCACCTGTTGGCCGGATTCGTGAATCGCCCGGAAAATCCGTTCCCGGATGAGGTCGGAGTAGTCTATTTTCCGGGGGCTATTGGCGGTGAGCCAGGCGGAGGGCCAGTCAAAAACGATACCGAAATCCGCTTCCCGTGTCTTCCTGGAAGGAGGGGTGCGGTTTATTTCGCCAGCGAGTTCTTGCATTCGCCGGTACACGTCTCCGGGGCGGCCATGGTGATCCAGGACGGCCGCATGTTCTTGCTCCAATCCAAAAAGACCCTGTCGCCAGCGAAAGAAGGATACGCTCTCCGCTCCTTCGGCGATCGCTTGGTGCGTGAGTTTTTCGAAAGGCTCTTCCTTTTCCGGCCAGCGGTGGTGATGACTGGTGTTTCCGCAGCTTTGCTCGAGAATCCAAAAAGGGTCGCTGAGCGATCGGGCGAGGCGATTGTAGTAAATGTTTTCGCTCGTATCCAAGCTGTAATTATCAAAGGCAAATACGTCGATTCCCCCTTCCTGAACGAGTTTATACCAATCGATCTTCATCTCCCAACGGTGGAGGAAACAGTTGGTGGTTAGCCGGCGCGACCCAATGAGGGGCCGCATGATTTCGGTCTGGTTTCGGCAAAAGGCGATCCAACTATCTGACCAAAACTCCCGCCAGGCCGCCCGCAGACCGGGGTTTTGGTTGCGCTCTATAGGCACCGGGATTTGCGGCCAACGGGTGACTTCGTTGCCCCAGAAAATGAGCCCAAGGTCCTGATTCAATTGCTCCGGAGTTTTGTATTTTTGGGCCAGCCAGTCTTGAAAAGCTTTTTGCGCCAAAGGACCGGTATCCTCGACGCCGCCGCCCAGTTCGTTGTCGATTTGGAATGCGGTGACGGCGGGGTGCTGTCCGTAATGGGTGGCCATTTCCCGGGCGATGGCCCGGCAGGCCGAGCGATAGCCTTCGTGAAAGGGGGTGTAGTAGCGGCGGGTCCCACTTTGCTTGATCTCCCCGGGTTTGCTGTGGGGGAGTAACTCCGGCCACTTTTCGATGGCCCAGGCAGGGGGACAGGCGGTAGGGGTACAGAGGATGACCTCCAGCCCCTCGGCGGCCAAAATATCGATAACCTCATCCAGCCAGGTCCAGTGGTATTCGCCTTCCCGTGGTTCCATTTTGCACCAGGCGAATTCGCCCATGCGAACGGTTTTCAATCCGGCTTCGGCCATTAAGCGGGCGTCGGTGGCCCAGCGTTGGGGGTCCCAATGTTCCGGGAAATAGGCAACTCCCAGGCGGGGTTGGCTTTGGTTCGATAAAGGGTTTTGGTGCTTTGGCATGTGGAAGGAGGGAGAGAAGGAGTGGAGATGTCGGTTCGCAAAGATACGAGTTCTTTGGGTTTTGCCGAATTTGGGCTGTTGGGCAAATTTTGGGAAGAAGAGCCAAAGCCACCGAGGGGGGGATTTTCCAGTCCGCGATGAGAGGGGGCAAGGATTTTAAGAAGTATTTTCCTCCTTCGAGGCAAGCTCCCTACTTGCCAAAAGGTCTCCCATGCTTTCATACTGGGGAATGGATTTTTGGACCCGAACCTTTATTCCCACACTCAAGGAAAGCCCCGCGGATGCGGAAATTCGCTCACACCAATACCTGCTGCGGGCAGGGTTGATCCGCAAAACCGGCAGTGGGCTGTACAGCTTTTTGCCTTTGGGGCTTCGGAGTTTGCGCAAAATCGAGGCCATTTGCCGGGAGGAGTTGCATCGGGCCGGGGCGGTGGAATTGCAGATGACGGCGATTCATCCGGCGGAAATCTGGCAGCGGGGACCCCGTTGGCAAGCCGCCCGCGAGGTGATGTACCGGGTTGACAGTGCCGGGCAGGGACAAACCGGGGCGGAGGACCCGCAGTATGTGCTGGGGCCGACCCATGAGGAAATTATAACCACCTTGGCCGCTGCGGAAATTGACAGCTACCGGGATCTGCCCAAGAACTTTTATCAGATCCAAACCAAATTCCGTAACGAGATCAGACCACGCTTTGGTTTGATGAGGGCCAAGGAGTTCTTGATGAAGGACGGTTACAGTTTCGATGTCAGCGATGAGGCGGCGATCGAGACCTACGGAAAAATGCGCACTGCCTACGAAGCTTTCTTCTCCCGCCTGGGGGTGGAGTTTGTCGTGGTGGAAGCCGATACCGGAGTGATGGGGGGTAGCTATTCGCACGAATTCATGGTCCCGGCGGAAGTGGGAGACGATGATATTCTTTTCTGTCTGGAGAGTGGGTATGCCAGTAACCGTGAAAAGGCCAGGAGTCGTCTGATCCCTGACGAACTGGTTGATCCGGAGCCCGAAGGAGCGTTGGAGGATTTTGCCACCCCGGAGGTTAAGACCATTGCCGACTTGACCCGTGAACCGTTTTCGGTGCCGGCGGAAAAACAATTTAAAACCCTGTTGTACATTGGCGACGACCAACCCTTTGTCATTGTTTTACGGGGACAGGATGATTTGGAGGAAGCGAAGCTCAACCGTCTTGGCTTTCAGTTGATCCGTCCGGCAACGGAGGAGGAAATCAAGGAAATCTTCGGCGCCTCCCCGGGCAGTCTGGGGGCCTTGAAGGGGCGCCTTCCCGGGAGAAAAAAGTTGGCCGGTATTTTTGCCGATGAGGCCATTCGTCTCATTGGCAATGGGGTCACCGGAGCCAATAAAGACGGATTTCATACCCGTAAGGTCAATGTGCAGCGTGATCTGGATATTGATCGCTTTGGTGATTTTCGGCAGGTCCAGCCGGGGGAACCGTGCCCGCTCAGTGGAAAACCTCTGCAAATGCGCCGGGCCATTGAAGTGGGGCATATTTTCAAGCTCGGCACCAAATACAGTGAGGCCTTTGAGGCCCGGTTCAATGATGAGAAAGGGCAGACCAAACCTTTGGTTATGGGTTGTTATGGCATTGGCGTAAGCCGGACCTTGCAGGCGGTCATCGAGCAGAAATCTGACGACAAGGGCATCGTCTGGCCCTTTGCGGTGGCTCCGTATCAGGTGCTGATCACGCTGCTCGATCCGGATCAGGAAGAGGCGAGCAAGGTCGCCACCACCCTGGCCGAGGCGGCGGAATCGGTCGGCGCCGATGTTCTCATCGACGACCGTAAGGAGCGTCCCGGGGTCAAGTTCAACGATGCGGATCTTATCGGAATCCCGCTTCGCATTGTGGTTGGGGCCCGGGGGTTGAAGTCCGGTGAGCTCGAAGCCCGTATACGGGCCACCGGCGAAAACCGTTCCCTCCCTCTGGCCGAGGCTCCCGCGAGCCTGTGCCAGTTGCTCGCGGAATTGCGTTCGTAGTTTTCCGCTGGGGGCGATATGCGTCAATCTAAGGCCTTTGGATTAGACCACATAGGCCGGGCTTTCGCCTGTTCTTGGGGAGGTGGATAATAATTAAGAGCAATGACATTGCTTCGCCTCTCCGGCTCCGCCTCCGTCCTGTCTTTGAGAATGGGAGGGATGGATAAGGAGCAAGGACATTCCTGTCCTTGAGAATGGGAGGGATGGTGCCTATTCGAAAAACTCTCCCACCAATCAGGTCGCCTGATCGGCTCCCCAAGGACAGAAATGTCCTTGCTCCTTATAGAAGCGCTTCGCTACGAGAGTTGCGGAGGGATGATCGCAGGTCAGAGGGTGCGGGCGGTTGCCCCCTCCGTAAGGGCTGAAACGCCCGCCCTATCGCTTAGGTTGACGCATATGCGCCAAGCGGGGTCCCCACTTGGGGCAACAGCGAACGGGGGCCTTGGCCTCTGCCGGAGCAATCCTGCCCTGTCTGGTTCGGATTCATCGGTCTGCAGAGATCTTCAACACTTGCTCAATTTCCGTTATTTCGGCAAGCCAAAGGCCCCTATGCCCAAAGCCTTTTCCTTCTTCGAAGGAGAGTGTTCCGACGATCATCACAAACTCCTCCTCAGGGAACTCAATGTTCTCGCGGCCCTTTCGAACAGACCCAACCCAAAGGGCTTGCTTCGTATTTAATATCGCCGCGTCCTCACGCGAAAGATACAAGCCGCTTTGTTCGAAGCCTCTCCGGAGAAAGCCTTTCAGTAAGATTCGCTTTCCATCGTAGGCTTCAGGATTCGATACGACCCGGACAAGAGATGTCGAAATCACGCCATCCCGAACCATGTGATCACCCAACAAAGTGAATGGGATAAAAAGCAATAGAAGTAGAATTTTTGTTTTCATAATGATTTATTCCGTACAGATGAATCATTCTTTACCTTTTCGCCCAACCGACTGTTGATTGCGAATTTGGTAGGCATCGGTTTGGCGGCGAAGCATTTCTTCGCGAGTATAGGAGCGCATCCGCAGAACCTTCTCTTCGGCTGCGGCCTGCTCTTCCAACTCCAGGACAACGTCCGCCGACAAACCCATACTGGGGGCTGCCGCTGCCGCATCGCCCCAAACCTCGGCGGCTTCGGTGTTTTTTCCGCTCCGTACCAGAGTCAAGGCTTGTTCCTGCAATTCCGCCTGCCAGAGGGCGGCAAAGGATTTTTGCACGTCTTCATCGGTGGCTTTTTCGACCTCTTCGGCATCGCGGGAATACCGGATCTGCCGGTTCGCCCGGTTTTGCCCGGTGCTTCCGTCGGACACGACCCGATACGTCACTTCCGCCGAAAGGAGATCCCGCAGATCCCCCTCTTGGCCAGCCGGAATCACGACTTCCATGAGATTGTGTTTGCGCAGGCCCGCCCCGAGATCATGGAAGTGAATCTCCAGGTACCCGTCCTTTTCCTCGACCGGACGCCCCAAATGCCGACGGATTTCAATTCCATCGGGAAGCTGGATCCGCAGGCGAACCCCCTGGGCCACGGTGCTGACCAAATGACCGATCTCCTCTTCGAAAATCTTGGCCAAAACCTCCGGGCGATCGACGAAGTAATTGTTTCCTTCGGCCGCCCCCGCCAAAGCAGCGAGCAATTGTTCGTTGTAATCCTGTCCCAGACCAATGGTCGAAACAACAATACCGTTTTGGGAAAACTGCCGTCCCAGTTCCGCAAAAGCCTCGTCACTGCGGGGCCCCACATTAGCCAGCCCGTCGGAAAGCAAAACCGCCCGATGCAGGTAGCGATCCGAGTCATGCGTTTGCAACTGCGCCAAAGCCTCGGTCATCCCGCCATGGATATTGGTCGTCCCGCCCTCCCGGATGCCGGAAATGATTTCCTCCACCTTGGACAAGTCTTCAATTGGCCCGGCCGGGATCAGCGTTTTCACCTCCCGATCGAAAACCACCAGCGAGAATATATCCTCGCTCCCCAAACGGCGCACCGCTTCCAAGGCCCCTTTGCGGGCATAGCGAATCCGGTCACCACGCATGGAGCCCGATTTGTCGATGACCAGGGATAAATTCACCGGTGGACGATCCGCTTCCGGCAATTCCGCTCCCTCGACCTCTACTTTAATAAGAACGGTTTGCTCTTCGCCCACCGGAACCACCGGACGATCCGGCGAGAGATGAATACGCACCGTTTCTCCGGCGGAAAGAAAGCTTCCCGCCAAGAGAGCAAATAAACAAGACAATAGATACTGAGTTTTCATAAGGACAATGTTTTGAGGGTTTACGAATCAGAGGATCATCCCCTGTTGTCCGTATCCTAAAACAAATCCCCAACCCAGTTGTCATCTCCACGCAAAAGCTTTGTCAGAAGAATGTCAGGTGATGGGGAAGAAAACCCTTGCTGCAGCGGCGGGCTACCGGAAATCCCACTTAGTCCTCGGGCTTTTCGCCAGCGGGGGCCATTTTGACCAGTTTGGGATCGAAACGGGCCACCGTCTCGACGAGATCAGCCTGGTCGGCCATGACTTCGCGAATGTCTTTATAGCACATCGGTAACTCATCCCAACCGGCGGAAAGCAATGTCACACCCCGTTTTTGCAATTCAGTTTCCGGGTTCAAGTTCTTGAACTTTTTATTGGCTGCGGTCCGGCTCATTCGTCGTCCGGCTCCATGGGAGGCGGAATGGAGGGATGCGTTATGGCCCTTTCCGCGGACGATAAAGCCAGGGTCCCCCATGCTGCCGGGAATGATTCCCAGAACACCCTCCCCGGCCGGAGTAGCGCCTTTACGGTGGACAATCACTTCCTCGCCATCATGCCATTCCTTCCAGGCATAGTTGTGATGGTTTTCCAAATCCAACAGGACCTCAACCCCCAGATGAGAAGCAATGGCCCGATGGATACAGGCATGGTTGGCCGCAGCGTAATTGCCCATCAATGACATCGCCGCCCAATACTCCTGCCCTGCCTCGGTGTTGAGGTCGAGCCAGGCGAGATGGCGCAACGGCTTGGGAAGTTCCGGATGGGAGTCCATCGCCAGCCGACTGTAATGCGCCGCCACCTGGGCACCGGTTCCCCGGCTGCCGCTATGGGAGAGCAGCGCGAGATACGTTCCAGCGTCCAAACCAAGATCAGGGGTCTCCAGCGTCAGGGTTCCGAATTCGACAAAATGGTTGCCGCTTCCGCTGGTGCCCAGTTGCGCCCAGGCTTTGTCCTTCAAGCGCTGCGTGACCGGGCTGACCAACCAATCCTTGTCCATGACCGGATGTTCGCGCTTATTTTCAAAGCGGGCACCCATGCCAAAGCGGGTTTCCTCATGAATCGCCTGGGCCAGTTTCTTCTCTTTTTTGGCCAGCGCCGAAGTCGGCATATCGAGGACCGTCATTTTCATGCGGCAGGCAATATCGACTCCCACGGCGTAGGGAATCACCGCTTGGCGGGTGGCGAGAACCCCACCGATCGGCAGGCCGTAGCCCAGGTGGGCATCCGGCATCAAAGCCCCCCGCACCGCCACCGGCAGCTTGACCGCATTCTTCATCTGTTCGATGGAAGTGGGTTCAATATCCTCGCCCCACTGCTGCCACGGCTTGGGTTGATAAACCGCCATCGCCTTTTCGATCTGCGTCTGTTTTTCCAGCATGGCCGTGGCCAGGGGACCCAGTTGCGGATGGTTCAGGAAAGGCTTGGCATCCTTCGCCAGGGCCTTGAGTAAAAGCCCCAGTTCACGGTCGTCCTTCCCAGCGGCCGTCCAGGCCTTACAAGCTTCGGTAGCCACTTCGTTGTACTCCTCGGGAATGCCGTGATATTTCAAGTGTTTGGTTTTCATGAAGAACGCTATTCAGTCGTCACGATTGGAAAATTCTGACGGATAATCCTCCTGCATTGGTGTATTGTCCACAACCGGTTCAAGCCCGGCGGCGCGGGCGCGGGCGATGGCTTTTGCGGAGGCCCGTCGAAGGGCCGCCTCAGCACCGATGAAATCGGGTATGTTGAGTGGTTGCACCCGGCCTGATTGATCGGAACGGTCAGGATAGGGAGTAGCGTCTTCCATCAGTTTAGGGTCAGAAGGGTTTTCGCCGGTTTCGATCAGCATTGGTGGCGTTTTCGAAGCATCGTAGAGAGCCCATTGATCAACCAGCTTAAGGTAACGGTTCCTGAGGTTTTCCCAGCCTCGGGCATAGCGGCGGCGAATCGTTTCTTCGGGAATCGAATGACCTCCCAGGGCCACCCTCTGGGCGACCCGGCGCAGCGCAATGTCCGGGTCCGGGAGTTTTAGAAAACATAGCCGTACTTGGTAACCAGCCAACTTCCACTCGGGAATCATCCTAACATAACTGCGGCTGGCAAGAGTTGTTTCAAAGCCAAAGCTTTTCCCGGAAGCGGCCAACTCCTTGATTCTTAGCAACATGATTCGTCCGGCCAAGATGGCCACCTTTTCCGGTTGAAATGGACTGATCCCCGCCGCGATTAGGTCAGCATTGACGAACTCGAGGCAAGCGGCTTCGTTCGGCAGGAATTCTTCTGCGAAAGTCGTCTTTCCCGCGCCATTGGGCCCTGCGATGATGAGGATTTTTTTCACAGATTGAAGTCTTTCTATTGCTCTTGGAAGGTGGAGCAGTTGGTGCGTTGCTGATTGATAAACGCCGTGACATCCAAGCCGGAAGTGGTATCCGCTTGTTGTACCAACACACCCTCTTTGTCGATTAAGCGCCCGGTCGATTCAGGAAAGCGCAGACGCAGCCCTTCACCATCCGGAAGAATCTCCACGGTCACTCCACCACGTAATTGAAATTGTTCACGCAGACTTTGGGGAATGACGAGGCGTCCATCATTGTCTATCGTAGTGAACATGGCTGAATACTAAATGAAATGACATTGTTTCGTCGAGTCATTTGATGAATACTCGCAATGGATAACCTCAACTGCTGGCGTTTTTAATGGGTTGGTCAGAAGAAAAGTGGAGAAAAAGGGGAATCGGATTTGGTCGCATCACCATAACGTGTTTTTTCTTCTTCCACCGTATCAACGATTTTCCTGGCGATGGCCGGACCGAAGCCGGGGAGCGTGGAGAGTTCATCGGCATTAGCAGAAAGGCAGGCACGGACACTGCCAAAGTGCTCGAGTAGGCGTTTGGCCCGGTCTGGGCCGATGCCGGGTAGGGATTGAAGGACGCGACGTTGCTGGGTGGATCGACGTTTGGCCTTGATTTGACGGGTGGGGATCCAGCCGTCGCTTTGAGCCCGAAAAAATTGCTGGCTGGCATAGACGACAAGTCGGGCAGTTTCTTCGGGATCATTGGAGCGAAGAACGGGGATATCAAAAACCAGCATCAAAGAAATCAAAGCACCTTGCAGGGCGTGCCGTTTGATTTTGAGGGATTTCCAGTCCTCGGCAGTTCCTTCGATGATATAGGCGGGCCGCAGGGGCGATTGCACTAAACGGGAGGCCTGCGAAAAGAGGCGTCCATCGATGAGGGAGGCAGCGAAATCGATGGCTGTTTTGCGTTCGATGAGCACGGCGTCATTGATTCGGAAATCCCCGATATCAAGGCGCAGACATTCGAGATCTAGGCCATCCATTGCACCCAGAACATCAAGTAAATCCTGATTCCGTTCGCGATCATCGATGGCAATGCGCAACGATTCGTTCATCCCTATACCCCTCCTCTTAACTAGTTGGTTTGTCAATACTAGTTGATATAAACAGATTTCATTCTCTCCGTGCCTCCGTGAGAGCCAAAAAAATCGTTACACCGAAGACGTTGCACCTTAGTCAAAACTGTCGCCAATTGCTGCGGCCGCCCCAGACTGGCTTTAATGACAAGGCATTTCGTGCCAAGGGGATGGCCACAGAGGGGAACAAGGAAACGAAAATGGCTTTTTCTGGCACGTCGAAGACAAAACACGCTAGTATTCCGTCGCGCAAAACCTGTTGCTAAAAAGAAACTTAAGCCCTTAGGTTAACGCATATGCGCGCTAAAACTGGTGAAGGCCGCTCTCTTATCGAAAGCGGCCTTCATTGGGTGCAGGGCTGGGATTTGAACCCAGGACCTTCAGGTTATGAGCCTGACGAGCTACCAGACTGCTCCACCCTGCAACAGGTGAAAGGGTAAACAAATCAAATCTCGTTGCTTTCGGCAAGAGAAAAATTTGATTTGGGCAAAAAAAACCGTCGTCCCGAGGGGACGCCGGTTTTCGAGCACGATAATCGAAGAACTTTAGACGGCGCTTTCGCCGC
>JAFIGF010000041.1 GCA_020831535.1 Opitutales bacterium
GCCTCATAGGCACTGACAAAATGACCACTTGCCACTTGATCGACAACTTGCCGTTTGAAGGCCTCGCTGTAACGTATATTCCGGTTCGGTTTTTCTATCGCTTTCATGGTTTGGGTGTCAACCTATACTAGGACAAGACAACGCAAGGACACCAAATTGAGCTCAGCGAAATCCCGCCGAAGTGAACTTATCGTGAGTCCCCGCTTGGGGATCTACAGCAATCAGGGGCCTTGCACTATCTGTTGAGTATTCGCGGACGAGACGGAGCTCGTCCCTCCAGGGAGTCAAAGCCTCCTTTGCTGAGGGTGGGTGGTGAACTTCGTGCTGAGATGAAACAGCTTATAATTGCTATGCTGTTTACTTCCACCAAGCGGGGTAAGCGACCTTACGTCTCCTTCCCCCAGGCGCCGCCGCCGGGGGTTTCGAGGCGAATGGCTTCCCCGGCTTGCAGGGAAAGGGCGGTGTTGCCGCTCAGGGGGTGGCGGGTCTTTTCGCCATCGAGATGGAATTGGGCTCCGACTTTGCCGTCTGCGCCTCCGTTGCGTCCATAGGGCTTTTCTTTGCGGTGCTGGGCCAGAATGGACACATCGACGGGTTCCAAAAAACGAATCTGGCGCACTAAACCATCTCCCCCCGACCAGCGTCCAGGGCCTCCGCTGTCGCGCCGAAGAGAGAAAACTTCCAGCCGGACGGGATACCGTTTTTCCAGAATCTCCGGATCGGTGATGGCGGTATTGGTCATGTGACTGTGCAAACCGGAAGCACCGGCCTCCCCTTCTCTGGCCCCGCAACCTCCGCCAAGGGTTTCATACAAGCGGAACCCTTCCCCGCCGAAGACGAAATTGTTCATCGTTCCCTGGCTTCCCGCTTCCTGGCCGAAGAGAAGCAACAGGAGATCGACCAGGCGTTGACTGGTCTCCACATTTCCCGCCACGACGGCGGGATTGGGTCCTTTTTCGGAAAACGGCGGAGCCAGGATGCCTTCCGGAATTTCCAAATGCAGAGGTTCCAGCAAGCCTTCGTTCAGCGGCAGGTCTTTTTCCACCAACTTGCATAAACTGTAAAGTACCGCACTGCGGACGATGCCCATGGTGGCATTCAGATTCCCCGGATGCACGCCTGCGGTCCCTTCGAAATTCAAGCGCCATCTCTCTTCACCGACCTTCTCGAAGCGGACCACCATACGGGTGCCGTCATCCAACCTTTGCTCCACCCGGGGATTTTTGGGACGGAGGGCAGAGAGCGCCTGAACGGTCTGCGCGGCAACCATTCCCCGCAACCGGCGGCCATAGTGCAAAACGGTGTCCACGCCGAAGTTTTCCGCCAACGCCCGCAGCAATCGCTCTCCCCTCCGGTTGGCCGCCACCTGGGCCCGCAAGTCGGCGAGGTTTTCCTCCACCGCCCGACTCGGCCAAGGCCCTTTCCGCAAGGTTTTCTCAATCGTTTCCCACTGGGGTTTTCCGCCTCGAAACACCAAGGTCGGTAAGAAAATCACCCCCTCTTCCTCCAGACAGGTGGCATCCGGGGGCATCGAACCCGGGGATTTCCCACCCATCTCGGCATGGTGAGCACGGTTGACCACATACCCGAGAAGGGTTTTTCCAGAGGTGTACACGGGGGTTATTACGGTCAGATCCGGCAGATGGGAACCTCCGTACAGGGGATGATTCGTGACCACCACATCGCCGGGCCCCAGCTTCACCTTGCGACAAACCTTACGAACACACAAACCGAGGGACCCCAAATGCACAGGCACATGGGGGGCGTTGACGATCAATTGACCCTCGGGGTCAAGCAAGGCACAGGAAAAATCCAATCGTTCCCGTATATTGGTCGATAGTGCGGTTCGCCGCAATTGTTCTCCCATCTCCTCGGTAAGGCTGCGAAAGCGGTTGGTGAAAAGGCTGAGCCGCAGGGCGGCATTGGCCTCTTGCTCGTCCCCTGCGGGAGTGGCCGGACCGGAAGCCGCAGACCGGGATTCTTCCCGAACCGCGAGCAAAGTCCCCTCCCCGCCTCCCCGGGCACCCCACCCCGGTTCCAGGTAGAAGGAACAGGTACGGTTCTGAAAAAAGGTCGGGCCCCGAAAAGCTTTTTGGGCGGAAACCTCATCGAGGGAAACCCGTTGATCGACTTCAACATCCCCCTCTTGGTCGGTCGCGAAAACCTCTTTGGTGGTCGTTCTTCCCGCTCCACAAAAACGGATTTGCAGCCGGACCAATTCCAAGGGTCGATCCTCCGCGCGGTATCCAAAAACCTCTTCGAAACGTTCCCAAAAGGCTTCTTGTACGGCTGCGGCCTGAACCTTTTCGGGGTTCAGAAAAACCTCCAACTCACTCTCCTGTCCGAGCAAACGCAGGGCCGCCCGGTACTCCACCGGACGCAGATCATGACTTTCGCCCAAGTCCTTTTGCAAGCTCTTCTCTCCCTCCTGACGCAAACCCTCCACCAACGAAGTCAGACGGGAGGCAGCGGTTTTCCACGGTTCCAGAATTTCCTTTTGGCAAACCTGGGTCGGCACCGCGGCGGCTAACCCATCCGCACTCAACAAACCTGCGCGCGGCGGAAAGATGACCGTTTGCAGACCCAGCAAATCCGCCAGTGAGCAAGCATGCAGACCACCGGCTCCCCCGAAGGCCACCAAGGGGTACTCCGCGAGATCAATGCCTTCCTGTAAGGAAATTTTCCGTATCGCTCCCGCCATGGTTTCATTGGCAATGCGGAGAAAGCCCTGCAAAACAGCTTCCCGGGACATTTCCTGACCCGCTTTTTTCAGGGCCTGGCAGATTTCCTCCAAAGCCTCTTCCGCGGCCTTGACTCGCACCGGAACACCAAAATCTTCGGGGGCAATTCTTCCCAACAGAACCTGTACATCGGTGAGGGTTAAAGGGCCACCGGCACCATAACAAGCGGGCCCGGGAAAGGATCCGGCACTCTCTGGCCCCACCCGCAAACGGTGTCCGTCAAACGAACAAATACTCCCCCCTCCGGCGGCCACCGTTTCGATGCGCAGGGAAGGAGATTGAATGCGGGCCCCGGCCACCTCGGTCTCCTGAACCAGCGGAAAGGTTCCGTCCCACCGAGCCACATCGGTGCTCGTTCCGCCCATATCGAAGCTCAGACATTTTTCAAACCCCGCCCGCTTCGCCGCCTCGGCGGCCCCCACCACACCCCCGGCAGGCCCGCTCAACAGACTGTCCTTGGGATGAAACAAAGCCCGCGGAACCAGCCCGCCCGCACTGGTCATAACTTCCAGCCGGGACCCCTCGCCGAGAGCCCGGTCCACGCGGTCCAGATAATTTTGCAGAATCGGCGCCAGATACACATCGACAATCGCGGTCTCCATACGGGCCTGAAAATGGATCAGGGGGGATAAGCGGGAGGATAAGGATAGAAAGGGAAACCCCTCGCGGCGAAGGCGTTCCGCCAACCGTTCCTCCCCCTCCGGATTGCGGTAACTATGCAGGAAGGCAATGGCGATGGACTCCGGCGCAAACTGGCGGCAGGCCTCGACCAGGGCGTCCTCTTCCTCTCGGGTCGCCTCGCGCAACCAGGTGCCCGAGGCCTCAAGGCGGGCGGGATAGCCGAGCGACTTGGCCACCAAAACCTCACGGTTTCGCGGAAAGGCAAAAAGGTCCGGACGCTGCTGGTTGCCGATCAAGGGCAAATCCTCCAACCCCTCATTGGTAATCAAGAGGGTACGGGCCCCTTTACGTTCCAGCAGGGCATTGGTTCCCCGGGTCGTGGCCAGACGCAGATGCAGGGCCGGCAAGGGTTTCTCGGCAGGGGTTTGGGTGAGAATTCTCGCCCCCAGAACGGGGGGCTCCTCCGGGCATATAATTTCCATCGCCCCACCATCCGCCCAAGCTTCCTCATCCTGTCCTTTGACCAGATAAGTATCGGATGAAATCTTCCTAAACCCACGCAGGATGGTCTCGGTGGAGTCGCCCAACAAGCGGGCTTTCCACCCCACCGCGAAATCATCGGGCAAGGCAACCGGCAAGGCCAAATGCCATTGCCCCTCCTGACGCGACAGCTCTCCCCGCAAGGCGCTGTTGGAGAGGATCTTCACCTCCCGGGATTCGCCGTCCGGAGACAACCCGAGGCAGTCGGTAAAGGTTCCCCCCGTATCTATCCAAATCTGCCACATACCTTCATCTAAAGGGACCAAGGGAGACTCGACAAGCCCCCGCAGGATATTTTGCCGGTTTTTCTTCGGGAGGGTCTGCTTGTGGCTCCATCCTAAGTATGTTGATCGGCAGGAGATGGCTCTCCCTTCGACGGCGAAGCCGTCTTTGCGCCATGTGGTTTGGTTTATGGTTTGCCGGACCGGTATATCCTGACGGCGGAGCCGTCTTTGGACTGCGCCAACCTGTTGGCGCTTTGCGTGAAGCCAGCCTGCTGGCGAACCGTTAAGGTTCGATAACGCCGCAGCAGGCTGCGGCTGGAGAAAGCGGCAAGGGGCTTGCCGAAGTCCAAGGTGCCTGCGGCACGAGGAGTGACCAAAATATCAATTGTTTCAGGTGCGGAAATAAGGATAAAAGTAATTCGAACGTCCTCGCGCCCTTCGCCCAATTCGATCCATTCGACAAACTCAGAAACCCGAGACCGTTTTTGCCTCTGCCAAATATTCACCGGGCTTGACTCCTCGAAAATTTGGGTATCTTGATAAAAGTATGATTGAACTCACTGAAGAAGCAGCGAAAAAAATCCGGGCCCTGCATGGGGAACAAGAAGACCCTTCGCGCCTGATGAGGATTTTTATCGAGCCCGGCGGATGCTCAGGCTTTGAATACGGGATGTCCTTTGACCAGCCCAAGGAGCAAGACCATCGCATCGAAAGCCAGGGCCTGACCATCCTGCTCGATCCCGACAGCGGGGAATACCTCAAAGGGTGTAAAGTTCATTTCGACGACGGCTTGCAGGGGAAGGGTTTTGAGATTATCAACCCCAATGCCAAGAGCACCTGCGGCTGCGGCAAAAGTTTTAATTAGACGATGTCAGACCGTTTGGCTTTGGTGTGGTTTCGGGAGGACCTCCGCCTTTCCGACAATCCCGCCCTAAGCCTGGCCCTGCAGGAGAATGCGGCGATCATTCCGGTCTTCATTCACGACGACAGTGGCACCCATACCCGTCCCCTTGGCGGAGCCTCCCGGTGGTGGCTGCACCATTCGCTCGAAAGCTTGCACGAATCCTTGGCAACGAAAACTTCCCGACTCATTTTGCGCTGCGGGGACCCGCAAAAAGTTCTCTCTCAATTGATCAAAGAAACCGGTGCCGGGGCGGTGTACTGGAACCGGGTTTATGAACCCGGAGGGATCGAGCGGGACAAGGTCATTAAAAAGGAATTGCGCGACCAGGGTTTGACCGTGCGCAGCACCAATGGTGCCCTGCTGCGGGAACCCCACACCGTCGCCAACAAGTCGGGCACCCCGTTCAAGGTCTTCACCCCGTTCTGGAAGCATCTCTCCACTCTGGACATCGAAAAACCCCAGCCCGATCCGCCGAAAACCTTTCCCGGCCCGTCAAACTGGCCGGAGAGTGAGACTCTGGCCGACTGGAAGCTTTTGCCGAAAATCCCCTGGGACAAGCAGTTTCCCGAACGCTGGAAACCCGGCGAAAAAAATGCTTCGGCGGCCCTGACCCAATTTCTCCGGCACAGCGTAACCAGCTACCAAAAGGACCGAAACTTTCCCGCCCTTCACGGAACCAGCCGCCTCTCGCCCCATTTGCACTTCGGCGAAATCAGTCCGCGCCAGATCTGGTGGAAAGGCCAGGCTTCGCAAAACTCCGGCCACCCAAGCCTGCGAACTTTTTTGTCCGAAGTCGGCTGGCGGGAATTTGCCTACCATCTGCTCTATCATTTTCCCCACACCACCAAGGAACCCTTACAGGAAAAATTCCGGGACTTCCCCTGGCGTCAAAGCCGCACCGACCGCCGCGCCTGGGAAAAAGGCGAAACCGGCTACCCCATCGTCGATGCCGGTATGCGGGAGCTTTGGGCGACCGGCTGGATGCACAATCGCGTGCGCATGATTGCCGGGTCCTTTCTGGTAAAAAACCTTCTCCTTCCCTGGCAGGAGGGAGAGGCTTGGTTTTGGGACACCCTGGTCGATGCCGACGCCGCCAGCAACACTTTGGGCTGGCAGTGGGTCGGCGGTTGTGGCGCCGACGCGGCCCCCTACTTTCGGATTTTCAACCCCATTCGCCAAGGCGAACGCTTTGACCCCGATGGCGAATACGTCCGCCGCTGGATTCCCGCATTAGGGAAAATGCCGAATAAGTATATCCACGCGCCCTGGGAATGCCCGGCGGAGCTTCTCGCTTCGGCGGGAGTTGAACTCGGCAAGGATTACCCCAAGCCCATGGTGGACCATCGCGAAACCCGCCAACGGGCCCTCGACGCCTTTGGGCAGACGAAAGAATAAGAAGGAAAATTTAAAATCTAAGAAGTGAACAGCCGGAAGGGCGGACAAGCGTTCACAAACCGGATCCGCTTGGTTAATGAACGGTCATCGAGAAACCGCACCTCAACCCAACCATTCGAGCTCGGAGAGACCCTTGCCCTCCCGGGGAACGCAGGCTGAAGCACTGCGCTACTGATGGGCACAAATACCGTAGCCTCGGGCTTTCGATCATTATAGCAACAGACAAGGACAGGGACAGAGACAAATTTCCCGGAGAAAATCGGCCTTCGGAATCCTTTTGTTGCCCCTTTGGCGGGATCCGTAAAATCCCAATGTTTTCATTTGCCAAAGCGGCCCGCAGATTCTACAGTCGATCCTTTTTATACGATTGCTTGGGACGCCGGAGACCGGCCCCAACAAGACACTGATGCCGAAAAAGCATTTTATCCGTAATGGCCAAAGACTTTAAAGACACCCTCAATCTTCCGCAAACGGGATTTCCCATGCGAGGCAATCTTGTCAAACGCGAACCCGAGCGTTTTGGCCGCTGGGAAAAGGAGAACCTCTATCGCGCCATTCAGAACAAGAATAAGGAGGGTGAACCCTTTATCCTGCACGATGGCCCTCCTTTCACCAACGGGGATGTCCATATCGGCACCGCCCTGAACAAGATCCCCAAGGATACCATCACCCGGTATTTTTCCATGCGGGGACGCCGCGCCCCTTATGTGCCCGGTTGGGATTGCCACGGGTTGCCGATCGAATACAAAGTGTCCCGCGAACTCCAGGCGCAGGGGAAGGAACTGTCCCGCGCCGACCTCCGGCAAGCCTGTGCGGAATTCTCAGCCCGCTACATCGAAACCCAACGAGCGCAATTTCAACGTCTCGGAGTCCTGGCGGATTGGGAAAATGAATACCGCACCATGGACCCGGCCTACGAGGCCGAAATCCTCCGGGCCTTTGCCCGCTTCGTCGAAAACGATTTGGTGTACCGGGCCAAGAAACCGGTTCTCTGGTCGATCCCCTGCGGAACCGCGCTGGCGGAAGCCGAAATCGAATACAAAGACCACCAATCCCCCTCCATCTGGGTGAAGTTCAGAACCGCGAAAGACCTTCCGGGGATTGACGGACCGGTCTCGCTGGTCATCTGGACCACCACTCCCTGGACTCTTCCCGCCAACCTGGCCGTGGCGGTCCACCCCGAACTGCGTTATCTCGCCCTGCGCGGGGACTCCGAAACCTATATCGTGGCCGCCGATCGCGCCGAGAGCTTTCAGGCCGAAACCGAACTCACCAATCTCCAGACCATTGGTGAATTCATGGGCAAAGACCTGGAGAACCTCGCGACCCAACACCCTTTCATCGACCGCCAAAGCCCGGTCGTTCTGGCCGATTACATCACCACCGACACCGGAACGGGCTGCGTACACATCGCCCCCGGACATGGTTTGGACGACTATCTGACGGGACAAAAATACGGCTTGCCCGTTTACTGCCCGGTGGACGATCAGGGAAAATTCGCCGACGACGGACAGGTTCCGGCGGAATTGGTCGGACTCGAAGTTTTGGAGAAAAAGCCCGGCCGCAGCCCGGCCAATGGCGGCGTTCTCAAAATGCTTGATGCGACGGGAGCCCTTCTCGCGCTGAAACAATACCACCACTCCTACCCCCATTGCTGGCGCTCCAAGACCCCGGTGGTCTTCCGCGCAGTGGACCAATGGTTTATCGCGCTCGATAAAAATCATGCCCGCGAAAAAACCCTGGAAGCGATCAACAAGGTCACGTGGATCCCCTCCTGGGGCGAATCCCGTATCCGCGGCACGGTGGCCAGCCGGCCCGACTGGTGTATCAGCCGACAACGCTCTTGGGGCATTCCCATTCCGGTTTTTTATAATGCCGAAGGAGAACCGGTATTGAACAGCCGGATCATCAAGCAAGTCGCCGACCGCGTCGAAAAGGAAGGAACCCAATTTTGGTTTGCCGAGGAGGATCACAAACTGGCCGAGACCTTTCTCCCTGAAGGCACCGGCGGAGAAGGTGTCCGCAAAGGTTTGGATACGCTCGACGTCTGGATCGATTCCGGGGTTTCCCACCTCGCCGTATTGGACCGCAACCCCGAGCTTCGCTGGCCCGCCGATCTTTATCTTGAAGGCAGCGACCAGCACCGCGGATGGTTTCAAAGCTCTCTCTGGACAGCGGTACTCAGCAAGGGCGAGGCTCCCTACAAATCTGTTTTGACCCATGGCTTTGTCGTTGGCGGCGACGGACGGAAAATCAGCAAAAGCGACGGCAAACCGCAAACGGCGGACAGCTACATCAAGACCTGGGGAGCCGACATCATCCGGCTCTGGGTGGCCTCCACCGACCTCCGCAACGATGTCCCCATCTCCGACGACATTCTCAAACAAGTCGCGGAAAACTATCGCTCCTTCCGCAACACCCTGCGCTTCCAGCTTTCCAATCTGTATGATTTTGATCCGGCGAAAAACGCCGTAGCCTTCGAAGACCTGCACCCGATCGACCGTTGGGCCCTTCACCAAACGGCCCTCTACCTCGAGGCCGCCGAGGAAGCCTATGACCAGTTTTCCTTTCAGAAAGTGCAGCAACTGGCGACCCATTTCTGCACCCAGGTTCTCTCCGCCACCTACCACGATGTCCTCAAGGACCGCCTCTATACCCTCGCCCCCAACCATCCGCTCCGGCGTTCCTCGCAAACCGCTTTGCGTTCCATTCTGGAAGTCCTGGTCAAAACCCTGGCCCCCATCCTGACCTTTACGGCGGACGAAGCCTGGAACCACCTCCAAGGCGGCGACGATTACGGCGCCGACTCCATTCACCTGCAAAACTGGCCGGAAGCCCCGGCGGAATGGAAACAGGAAACCCTATTTCAGGAAGTCGAACAATTGCTTCGTTTCCGCGGGCAAGTGAATGAACAACTCGAAAAGGCCCGCCAGGACAAAACGATCGGCAAGTCGCTGGATGCCAAGGTGGTGATCAAGAGCGATCCCGAGAACCCTCTTTTCGCGCTTCTACAGGGATACGAAACCTTTTTGCCGGAATTCTTTATAGTCTCCGAGATTTCACTGGAATCTTCCACCGGCGAACCTACCGCCGAAGCCTTTCACGCCGAAGGGGTTCGCTGCCCACGCTGTTGGCGCTGGGTTCCCGAATTGGTTTCCACCTCCGCTGGCGAGGAAGTTTGTCCCCGCTGTGCGGAAGCTCTGAGTGCTCTTTCCACCTCTTCCTAAACCTTTCCCCTAACCTCTGAAATACCATGCCTAAGAAAAAATCCGCGACAAAAAAAACCGCCAAAAAAGCGATCAAGAAAGTTGCTCCGAAAAAGTCCTCGGAAAAGAAAGTTGCCACCAAAAAAGCGGCAAATAAAAAAACTGTCGGTAAAAAGGCGCCGGTAAAAAAAGCTTCCGCCAAAAAAGCCGCAACCAAAAAGGCGGCTGGCCAAAAAGCCGCCAACAAAAAAGCCGCAGCCAAAAAGCCTGCGAAGAAAGCAAAGAAAACGCCCACCCCCAAGAAAATCACGAGCAAAAAGAAATCTGCCACCAAGAAAACAGTTTCTAAAAAGAACCCCTCGGAAACTGCCCGCAAGTTAAAGGAGAAGCTTCAGTCTGCTAAAAAACCCTCGGGCAAATCAGATCCCAAGCCCAAGAACCGTCCGGTAGCCTTCTCCTTCGAAGAAGCAGAGGAACTTGCCAGCCAATTTGGTTCCGCGCAGGAATCAGCAAAACCCAAAACAAAGAAAAAAACCACCTCAAAGAAAGCGGCCCCTGCTAAAAAAGCTGCGGCGGAGCCCCAACCGGAACCAGATTTTCCCGTCGAAAAGCGCACTCACGAAGCTGCCTCCCTCGCCGATATTCTGGGAACCGGCAGTGCTCCCAAACAAGAAAAACCGATTCCCAAAAAATTTGAAAAATACTACAAGTTGCTGCTCGAACTTCGGGATCATGTAACCGCCGAATTCGATCTGCATTCCAAGGATACGCTGAAACGGTCAGCCAAGGAAGATACCGGTGATTTGTCGTCCTACAGCCAACACATGGCGGATGCCGGCACCGATGCCTTCGACCGTGACTTTGCCTTGAACCTCTTGTCCACCGAACAAGAAGCCCTTGCCGAGATCGAAGCCGCGATTCAACGAATCCACAACGGAACCTATGGGATTTGTGAAATCACTGGAAAACCTATCAATAAGAGCCGCTTAGTGGCGGTTCCTTTTGCCCGCTTCTCCGTCGAAGGTCAAGCGGAGTACGAGAAGAATAAGCGGCGTAATGTACAGCGCGGAGGCGGATTTGGAGAGCTGACTGGGGATGCGGCCCAGTTTCTCGCCGATGACGACGATTGATGGCTGCGGACTCACAAACCGATTGGCCAGACCAGGATACCGATCCCACGCCGATTGAGAAGCTCTTTCAAAGAGCGTGGCGGTATCGGATTTTCTGGATTCTGGCTCTGGTCATCGCCGTTCTCGATCAATTCACCAAAACCTGGATCGACCTAACCCTTCCCCTTGGCACCTACCATCCCCCGGAGCGGATCAATGTGATCGAAGGGTTTTTCCACATTGTCCACGTATCCAACACCGGGGCCGCCTGGGGCATTCTCCAGGGATGGAGTTGGTTTCTCGCCTTATTTTCGATCGTTTGTCTGGTCCTCATTTTTATTTTCCGCAGGACCCTACATTTATCCCGAAAACCCTGTCAGTGGGCTTTCGGACTCTTAGTCGGGGGAGTCATTGGAAACCTTGTTGATCGTGTTCTTCGCGGACACGTAATCGACTTTCTGGATTTCCACCTGGGCAGTTACGCCTGGCCAGCCTTCAACATCGCCGATGCCGGGATATTCTGCGGGGTTGCGATTTACCTCTATTATAGTTTTTTTCTTGAACATCATTACCCTCCTCACAAGCCGGGGAGAAAGAAGCCTGAAGACCCTTCCTCCTAAGCCCCCTCTGCCCATGGCCGAACAACACCTTTACAAAAGATCTCTGCGAACTGATGAAACCTATGACTTGGTTGTTTGCGGAGGCGGTCCTGCCGGTTGTGCCGCCGCGGTGCAAGCCGCACGTCTCGGCCTGCGAACCTTACTTCTGGAAAGTACCGCCAATCTCGGCGGCATGGGAACCTCCGCCTACGTTTCCCAATGGTCCCATTGCGCCAACGGTGAACATCCGGTTATCGGGGGCTTTATTCTTGAATTGATAGAGGAATTGTTTCGCCGTGGTCATTTACAGCCCGGCGTGACCGAGGAACGATGGACCCGTGATTACAATCGCGGATTTGGCTTCGACCCCGAAGCCCTGAAAAGATTGCTCGACGAAAAATGCCTGGAAGCCGGGGTTGAACTCCGTTTTTTCACCCGCATTGTGGATGCCGAAACCGACGCCACCCAAAAAAGCATTCACGGACTGATCACCCATGATGTCGAAGGTCTCCGCTTTATTCCGGCACGTACGGTTATTGATGCCACCGGCGATGCTATCGTCGCCGATGCGGCCGGAATTCCCTATGAGCAGGCCGGTCGTGAGACTCAGAATATAATGCCCCCCACCCTTTGCGGTTTGATCGGGAATGTTGATTTCTCCACCTTCGATCGCCGCCGCGACCAAGAAGCCGCACTGGAGAAAGCTTTGGACGAAAAATTCTTCAGCCAGCCAGACCGCCATGTGCCCGGCCTTTTCCGGGCGGGTGATACGCACGGTACGTTGAATGCCGGGCACCTTTTTCACACCGATGCGGTCAACACCCAAAGTCTCAGTCAGGCCCTCATCAAAGGCCGGAAATTGGCCGAGGAATATACCGACTTTCACCGAAAATATTTGTCCGGTTGCGAGCAAGCCCGTTTATTGACCACCGGCCATTTGCTCGGCGTACGGGAATCCCGGAGAGTGGTGGGGGAATACTCCCTGAATATCGATGACTACCTTGCCCGACGAACCTTTCCGGACCAAATCGCCATTTATTGTAAGCAAGTGGACATCCATGTGTACGACCTGTCGGAGAAAGAGTACCAACGATACAATGAGGAGTTCAACAACCCCAAGCGTATTCTCCAACCAGGCGAATACTTTGGCGTCCCCTACCGAATTCTCGTCCCCAAAGGTTGGAAGAATCTTTGGGTGGTCGGACGTTGTGCCAGCACCGATGTCAAAGTCAACGGGTCCCTGCGCGACCAACCGGCCTGCAGCATGATGGGCCAAGCCGCCGGAGCAGCGGCCTTTCTGGCCCTTCGCGACAAACAGGAAGCCCCCTCCCTCAAAACTGAGAATCTCCGCAAACTCCTCCGCGAACACCAAGCCAATTTACCATGAGCCAGTCCCCTCCCAAAATCGTTGTCCTGGATGGATACACCCTCAACCCCGGCGACCTTTCCTGGGCTGCCCTGGAAGCCATCGGGTCCTGCACCTTTCACGAGCACACCCCAGGCGATCAAATCGAAGCTCGCAGCAGGGATGCCGAAATCCTGCTCACCAACAAAACCCCGCTCGCCGCCGGAGTTTTGCAGAAATGCCCTAAGCTCCGCTATATTGGCGTCCTGGCCACCGGTTACAATGTCGTGGATACCAAGGCGGCCAGAGAGAAAGGGGTTCCGGTAACCAATATACCCGGTTATGGGTCCGATTCTGTAGCCCAGCATACCATGGCCCTTTTGCTCGAGCTTGCCCGTGGAGTTGGCCAGCACTCGGAAAGCGTCCGCGCGGGCGAATGGAGCAACCAGATTCATTTTTGCTACTGGAAAACTCCACAATGGGAACTGACCGGAAAAACAATCGGGATTGTCGGACGGGGAGCGATCGGAGAAGCTCTCGCTCGCCTAGCCGAGGCTTTTGGCATGAAGGTCCGCTTTATCACCCGCCAAGGCGGCGAGACCGAAAAAATGGAGATCTTTGCCCAAGCGGATGTGCTCAGCCTGCATTGCCCCCTTACCCCGGAAACGGAGAACCTGATCAACGCCGAAAGCCTTGGTTGGATGAAAAAAGGAGCCTTTTTGCTGAATACCAGCCGCGGCCCCCTTCTTGATGAGGCAGCTGTAGCCGAAGCCCTGAAAAGCGGAATCCTTGCCGGAGCCGCGGTCGATGTTTTGCGCAGCGAACCGCCTGCCCCCGACAACCCCCTCTTGTCCGCACCAAATTGCTTAATTACGCCGCATCTGGCCTGGGCTACCAAAGAGGCCCGACAAAGGTTGATGAATATTGCGGTGAACAACATCAAAAGTTATCTGGCGGGTTCCCCCGAGAACGTAGTAAACCCCTGACCCTATAAAGAGTTCGAACGTCAACCCGACCCCTCGAGCTCGGTGAGAGAACCGCTCAGAGGGGCACGCATATTCCTGGTCACGGCGACGGCAAAAAGGCATCCCGGTCTGCTTTCAAGGGTTGAACGGGTGGCAAGGGACATTCGGGGAAGTCTTCGGCAACCTGATGCCGGAAAGCTTCATCGGCATAATATTGCAAATGCAGGAGCGAAGGATCCGGCTGACTGTCGGTGGGAAAGTCGTCCATATCAAACTGAAGACACCCTCCGGGAGCCGGAAGCAAAACCCTCTTGGGTAAAACCTCCCGGCAGAGCAAATCATACAAAGCCTCGTCGGTGAGGTGATCGGTATAGTCAAAGAATATCCGTAAATCTCCAAGAGCAAGGAGTAAGGACCAAAGAAAATCCGCCACCGGCCCGTCATCTTGGGCAGGTAAGGTAAAGCCTTTTTCGCTGGAGAGATGCTCCAACAGGGTTTTCTCCTCCCCCTGTTCGAAAGCCAACGCTCTCTCCCAAACCTGACGCTGTTCGACCAGGGAAAGTCCGGGCAAGGGCAAATGGGCAACCGGTTCTCCCAAAACCTTTTCCGCCTGAGCGCGCAAGGTTCCCAGGGCCAAAAGGGTATCGAGTGAAGAGTCATTGGAGGGTGAGTCCATGGCAAAAACAAGGGTAGGAAAATTGACTTCTCTTTCTATGCATTTTCTATAAACCAGTCAATCTTGTTTTTCGTTTTTCTCTTAATATCTTAATTTTTATTATATCAAAAGCAAAAGAGTGCTCATGTGTTCATTTAATTCTTGCTTCTTTCCATGTCTTTCCAAAGGATTGAGAAAATCTTACTTACTATGAATACTGAACTAGGCAAATGGAGCGAACGCCAACGATTGGCCTTTATTGAAAGAATGCTTTTTTGGAGAGGCTATATTAACCGGAGGGACGTCATAGATTACTTCGGCATATCCCCACCACAGGCCACCAATGACTTGGTTCATTACACCACCCTTAATCCAGAAGGCTGTCGTTACAACGTACGCAAGCGACGATATGAAACAACGGATTCCATGAAGCCTTGCCTGATCATTCCCGACTTCGGGACCGATACCACGTTCCTCGGCAGCCAGATTCGGCCCGATCCGGATATTCCTTTTATCCTCGAGCCCACCCTCCCCATAAGAAACGCCAGCATCCCGGTGGCCAGAGAACTTTGCCAGGCAGTCCATCGCAAACAGTCTCTCGAAATTCAATACTGGTCCGTCAACTCGGGATCCGCAGTATGGCGGCGAATCACTCCCCGAGGATTTGCCCATGACGGTCTTCGCTGGCATGTCCGTGCCTGGTGTCATAACAACGGGGACTTCCGGGATTTTGTTATTGGCCGCATGAAAAACACGCGCGACACCGAAGTCTGTCTGGAAGCGGAGCGCATCGATGAGGATTGGCTCACTGAAATATCTCTGCACCTCCGCCCGAACCCAAAAGAAAAAGCGAATGTCCGCAAAGCTATCGCTATGGACTACGGCATGAGAGCGCAAAAGCTAATCCTCCGGGTCCGCCGCGCCATGCTGGTCTATACCGCCCGCCGGATGGGGTTTATTCAGTCTCCTGACCCTGACAACCTCCCCATGCTCAACGAACTGCAGCAACTTGAGTGGTACAAGCTTTCAGACAAGTAACTAAATCCGGCAAAGGATTTTTTTGGTTCCCTCGGGCCGCAGGCACCTTGGACTGCGGCACTTAGGATAAGTCATTTCCCCTCACCAGCGTGAGGGTTATCGATGATCTCCCCAGTGTTTTCCTGATTTGGCAAAAAGAGCCAAAGCATGAGGCACGACACGGTCGTCAACAAGCCCGCGTAGAAATAAATCGAAAGCAAACTGCTTTCCGCCAATGAACCGGCCCACAGGTGACCGACCACCCGCGAACTCCCGGCAATGGCCATGGTGTAAAACCCCTGAATCGAGCTGCGAAAATGGTCCCCCGCCAAACTGTTGAGAAACAATACGGGACCGACTTGAAGG
>JAFIGF010000062.1 GCA_020831535.1 Opitutales bacterium
CACAAGTCCCCCGTTCGCTTTTTTGCCCCAAGCGGGGGCCTTGTGCCCCTGCGCGGAGTGCTTCAAGCCAGGGACATAA
The DNA here is from genome assembly GCA_020831535.1 of Opitutales bacterium. Taxonomy (GTDB): domain Bacteria; phylum Verrucomicrobiota; class Verrucomicrobiia; order Opitutales; family T3Sed10-336; genus JAIUMY01. Next base: position 80 of record JAFIGF010000062.1, read on the forward strand.
AGCACCCCCCACATCCCCGCGCGGCCGCTTTCCCTGTCGCGCCGTAGCTTTAGCGAAGGCGGAAGCGGCTGCGCGGAACACTCCGACCCCGCGAGTCTCTTAATCGCATATTCCAGCTCCGCTGGGGGCAGCGCTTGTGCGAAACTGTTTAGTAATAGAGGCTTGCTTAATTGTGAGAAGTCCGGAAATTTGCTATGATTCTATGACCAAGCGAAAAACCAAACAGCGGGAAGTTATATTGGAAGTCCTCACTCAGGCTTCCCGTCCGCTGACCCGCACGGAATTACACCAGGAGACTCTGGCCCGCTTACCCGGCATTGGTTTCGCCACGGTGAGCCGGGCGGTCAACGATCTCCTGGCGCAGCAGGAACTGGTTCATTTGCAATACCCCGGCCAACCCAACCGCTATGAAATTGCCGCCGATATCGAGCACCCTCACATCCTCTGTATCCGCTGTCAGAAAATTTTTGATCTCCCCGAAGGCATGCCCGAATTGTCCCTTCCCAAAGTCAAGGGTTTCAAGGTAGGAGGATACGAGGTGTTGTATTTTGGTGAATGCACGAAACGCAAAACCTGTCCTCACCATCCGGCTACCGAAGCTAAAAACTCCTGAAACGGCCCCTCATTCTTTCTGCAATATCTGGTCGCCAGTGGGGTCCCGCCCGAGCTGAAACTTCAACACTTCCCCATATCCGATCTGGAGGCGGAAAAGATTTGCCAGGGGGATTCCCAGGAGATTTGCCCAAAGACAGCGAATGGTCCCCGCATGGGCAATGATCAGGCCCTTTTGGCCGGAGGCCGGGCGCAACGATTCCAACCAGGTCCCCACCCTTCGGTTGAAGGCATCCAAGCTTTCTCCTCCCGGAGGGGCAACCTTCACAAAGTCGGTCATCCAGGCATTCAGAGTCTCCGCATCAATCTCATCCCACCGACGACCTTCCCAGGAACCAAAATCCATTTCCCGCAAAGCGGGCTCGAGCGAAGGTCTATGAACCTCCAGGGCCGCCGCGAGCTTTTGACAGCGTTCGGACGGACTGCACCAAACCCCATCAAAAGGAAAATCGAGCCGGTCCCGCAACGCCTTGGCCTCTTCGGCAAAAGTGGAGGCCAAGGGCACTTCACTACGGCCATAGCATACACCCTTCGGCACCGCCACCCGGGTATGTCGAACAACGGTCAGCTCCATAAGGCAAGAAAGGCCAGCAAACACACAACTTCCCCCAGTTGCTGCAAAGCGCCCAGCACATCACCGGTATAGCCATCGAGTTTGGCGATGCAATAGCGCCGCACCGCCCACACCAAAGCCCCCAGAGGAAGCAAAACCCCAAGCATCACCGGAAAAAACAGCGCGAGCACCACCAGGGGCAAGAGACCGGTCAAGTATGCCCCCACCACTTCCGCACGTCCCCAGGACTGGGCGATCGGCTTCGCCTTGCTCTGGGCATCCTCACGGCTATAGACACTGGTGAAAACCAGATTGGTCGCCCCCAGACGGCTCAGCGAGTGATAGGCCACAAAAAACAAAAAAACAATCCCCAACCCCTCTCGTTGAGCCGGAACCAACAGGCTACTCAGAGCTTCAAATTTGAGCAGAAACAGCAAAACCAAGGCGATGACCCCAAAAGCCCCAATACGGCTGTCCTTCATAATCTCGAGAATCTTTTCCTTCGTCCAACCGCCCCCGAATCCATCGAACGAATCCGCCAAGCCATCCTCATGAAACGCCCCCGTAACCCACACCCCCGCAGCCAGAGACAACACCACCGCCACAGAAACCGGAAGGATCAGGGCGCTCAGCCAGAACACCGCAAAACTGAAACCGCCCACCAACCACCCGATAAGCGGAAAATAACGGGTGGCCTTATTGAGGTCGGCAAGGTCATGCCCGACCCAGGAGGGACAGGGAATCCGGGTATAAAACATCACCGCAGTTAAAAAAAGTCGTCGTTCCGAAATCAGTTTATTCTTCATGTGAGGAGACCCCCGCGCTCGCAAAGCTTGCCATGTCATTGAGAAAACCCACCGCATTGCGAATCAATGGATAGGCCAGCGCACAGCCTGAGCCCTCCCCCAACCGCAAGTCAAGAGACAGTAGAGGATCGGCCCCCAAAAACTCCAGCAAGTGGCGATGCCCCGCCTCCGCGCTGGCGTGACAAAAAATTGCCTGCCGCCGAATCCGGGGCTCCCGGGAAACCGCCACCAAGAAAGCACAACTGGCAATAAACCCGTCCACCATAAGAACCATGCCGTGCTCCGCCGCTTCTTCCATTGCTCCGCACATCTGCGCAATTTCAAACCCGCCAAAAGTCTGCAAAATCTGCTCCGGACTTTCCATTGGCCCATGAAAGGCCACACACTCGGCCAAAATCTTTTTCTTCGCTAGAAGTTGCGACTCGGTCAGGCCGGTACCACGGCCCACACATTGTTCCAGCGGAAACCTTCCGACCAAACTCATCAGGAGTGATGCGGAAGACGTATTGCCAATCCCCATCTCCCCGAAACCGACCACCGTACAGCCCTCCCCGGAAACTTGCCGGAGGGCTTCCCGTCCCTTGCTCAGGGCCTCTTCCATTTGCCCCTTGGTCATCGCCGGAACGCTCCGGAAATTTTTCGTCCCATAATCAACCTTTGCCGAAACCAGCGAAGGATGCGAGGGAAGATCTTCCCTAACCCCGGCATCAATCACTTTGAGAGCAATTCCATTTTGCGCACAAAAGACATTGATCGCGGCGCCCCCCGCCAGAAAATTCTTCACCATTTGAGCGGTCACTTCCTGCGGGTAGGCACTCACCCCCTCGGCGGCAATTCCATGATCGCCCGCAAACACCAGGATCGTAGGCTTCCGCAATACCGGTGAAGTCGTTCCCTGGATAAGCGCCACTTGCCGGGCCAAAGTTTCGAGCTTCCCCAAAGCCCCCTGGGGTTTGGTTTTGGTATCAATTTTCTTCTGTACGGCTTCTTCGAGCATGCCTGATTTTCCCCAACGACAAAATCATCGCAAGGGGAAACCTGCCTTTCTTCCTGCTGTTTTGGCGATGGGACAAGAAACGACGGGTCAATCCTCAAACCGAAGGTTCAAGCCCAAATCCAGCAAACGTTCCGCGACCCGAATGGCTCCGACATAACCGATTTCATCGTGCTCCCGGTCCCCCTGCACATCAAAGCGCAGTCTATCAATGGCCTCTTCATTGGCCCAAAACCTTTTCTGGCCCGTGGCACTCGGGGAGCCCAACCCATTCTCGTCCCATTCGTTCGGAGCAAAAACCCAAACGGAGTAGCGATCATCAAACCCATCCACGTTTTTTTCCAACTTGGTGACAAAGAGGTAATCCTTGCCCGCTTCCGCTTCCCCCAAATTCTCCCCCAAAGCATGCAATTGCTGTTCATAAATGCCCCAGCGAACCGTCCCCTCTCCCAGGTCGTAGTTCCAATGACTGCGATTGTTGGCATTGGTAAATCCGGAAACCCGGTGCAAAGAAGCAAACCACAGAACCTTTTCGTCAGACCCTTCTCCGAGAGCGCGCTCCAGCGGCCGGTTTATTCCGGTATATCCGCCTCCGGGACGATCATGACCGATGGAGCCACCGGCACTCTCCAAGCCCACATGGCTAAGACCGGCTTCCCGAACCTCCATATCTCCACTGGAGGTTCTCCAACGATCCTCCGCACCCGGGATCCGAGGGTCTTGTCCCCCTAAACCCCTCACCTCGTATTCCCCTTGCTGCGGATCTTCGCCAAGGACAAAATCATCAACCAGGAGAAACAACAGCCGAAACTCCGCAAAGCTCTCAACAACTCCTTCTTGTTCCGTAAGCAAGGCCGCCGCTAAGGCCTTCTCCAGAATCTCCCGCTCCTCGTAGTTTTGTGGAATCTGTTGGAGATACGACGCGATGAAGGGGACCACTACATCGGGACTGAACGCATCGGGCTCTTCCCCCAACCGCTCCATAATCGCCTTGGCCACCGGAAGAATAACGGCCCGACTCTCCCGCTGAAAGAGCTCCCCCGCCTCGGCAAAAGTTGCCGATTCCCAATGGGAAACAAAACGCGACAAGATATCGCCCAGCGAGGTGGCCAAGGCCGCGTCCTCTTCTGTCTCGATACGTTCCATCAACGAAAGAGACGCCTTTTCATCCCGCATCCGCAACAAAATCTCGGCCGCCTGCCGGGCCATTTCCGCTTCCTCGGCTCGCACGACATGACGCAGAAGGATCCTGGCCGTCTCACCTCCATTTAAAAGTTGATCTGAAGCCACCGAGCGCACTGTCGGGTTGGGATCATTGAGTTGGTCCAGGGCAAAGCGTAATTCAGGCGCCTGTCGGCGATAAATCCCCAGTTGGCCGGTCATTGCTTCAATTTCAGCGAATTCCGGACGATCTTCCTTTCCATGCAGAAAGTCCCGCCCCATTTGCCAGGCCTCGGCAAACTCTGCATCCCGTTGCAACTCTTTCATTTTGGCCAGCCTTTCCTCGACATCCATGTCCTCGCCAGAAAGCTCTTCCGCATCCGGGATTTCACGGTCACTGGAAGTATCCCTCTCCTCAGAATCGATAGTCGCAACCTCCGCTTTCTCGGAATCATTCATGGCTTCCGATTCCTCGTCTTGCTCTTGAGAAAATGCCTCCTCTGTGACCACCTCATCAATCTCCTCAGAAACGGAATCATCAGGAGAGCAGGCGGCCAAGCTAAATGCTGCCACCAAAAGAAAAATATGCAAAAATGAATTGGAAGAGAGTTTTCTTAAATAACAAAGCATACACAAGCCTACTCACACCACCCGTTGTCCCGCAAGAATAGAAGCGCAAACCCCGTCAATACTTAAGGGTCAGAATTTTGAATTTCAATCTCTGTAAACAACTAAGTGCCGTAATCTTAAATGTCAATTCGCACCCGACAAGCTCTACCCCCTTTATTCCCTCTCGAAAATCGCTCTGGCCGAAGTGTTGTCAACCGCCAGGAAAGATACCTCGGAATGGCCTCCCAATGGTTGACCAAGAGCTGGTCGAGAGCTTTCCCAACGAACAAAACGATAGCCCGGAGCCGCTTCCGCCGACCATTCCACTTTCTCTCCAGGTTGAACCGTCCCCTGTTCCCCCACAACACGCCCGGCACCTGCAGGAACGACCTCCGCCTGCACAGAGATTTCTTGTTCCCAATCGGAAACCAAAATGCGGTCTTCCATGACCGCATAGCGGCGCTGCCCCATCCGAAAAACAGGTTGAGGATCAGTCCGTTCCAACACTTCTTCAGTCCGCTCCGCATCCTTAGCCAACAGTTGAAAACTGACCAGAAAACGGGTTTCTCCGTTGGGTCCCCGCAAAAGCAAGCGATGGTTCTCTGCATATTCTTCACCATCGAAACGAATCCCGTCAGCGCGCTGGTATGTTGTGACTTCAAGTTGAGGATTGGCCGGATAATGAACCAAACCCTGCAAACGAGCCCCACTAGGGGCCGTAATCGTGAAATTCCGAGGGCCCAACTCAACCTCCTTCATCTCGGGAATGTTCAACTGCCACAGATCCCCGTCCTCAGATTTGTCGGCCACCAGCATAAATGCACTCAATCCCTCTGTAGCATCGGGGTCAAAGTCAACCATCAGCATCCGTCGGTGCGCTTCTACCTTCGCCGAAGAGCCCTTCAACGACAAGGATCCGCTACCATTTTCAAGAATTCTCACAAACTCCAACTCTCCTGAACTCCGGGCACTCACGCCCTCGGCCAACGAAGCCTCATTGACGACAATACTTTGCCCCTCTTGATCAGTCGAACGCCCGGAACCCGTAGTAAAAAACCCGCCTTCACCAACAATTCGTAAACTGCCAATATCCGCGCCAAAATGGGTTTGTTGTAAAACACCCCTTTGACGGACGGTTAGCCCTACGAGCACATCGCTTTCTCCATCAAAGCTGTTGCGCAGGAAGATCGTGCCCGTCGGAGCATCAAGATACCCTAATCCCCAATCTTCATCCGGATGAACCGGATCTACCTCCTCAGGGTAAAAAAGATAGGCCCAAACCGTACCCGCCGCTTCCGCTCCATACAGTTGAGCTCCGTCGGCACCAAAAAACTGGTCCCAATGCCAACGATATCCTGCCAAAAATTCAGGATCGGTATAGGGAAAAGCCAAGGCCATCTCCCCTCTTTCAACATAGTAGGGGTTGTCGTTGGTGAAATCGAGTTTCACGCCGTAATTCCTCTTTCCCGGAAAAAATTCCGAATCTGAAGAAGGGATTTTTACTGCATTGTAAGCAATCTGCCAAAGATTGAACCGAGTCGCGGGCACATCTTTACGAATGTCCACTTGGAGATTGTTTTCCGCCGCGATCAAAAACGGAGCAATCAAACGCCAGGGGTACATCATATATCCCTGACCTTCAGAATTTACTCCGCGTCCCCCGGGCTCCGCTGTCAACGCAGAGGTAAAATACCCTGCCAAATTATCATAAGACGCCTGAAACCAACGCGGATCAAGCCCCGGACTCTCATGGAAGGGGTTCATCGGATCCTCCGGCAGATCGATCATATCCGCAACCTCAACAATCGGTTCATCCGAAGCGAGAAGCGCAATCCCAGCACCGGCAAAACGAATCCCCCGCCAGTTATTCGCCCAGCCACGACTGGGAAATCCGCGACCCCAATCGTGCAGTTGCATTCGCCCCTGCCGACTTAATTCCAAGGAAATCTCCCGCCGGTAGTCCTCAGGCCAGGCATGATAGCACCAATCATAGGCAATCGCCACACTGTAGGAGCCTTGGGTTAAATTCAATTGACGGTTATTTTTCGCATACCAAACCCCATGTTGACCTTCTGCCCGCCGCAGGTTGTCCACCGCCTCCCGGGCACGGTCGGCCCAAGTCTGATCCTCCGTTAATACAAATAAAAATGCCCGAACTCTGGCAAGGGTTCCTTGTTCGTACCCGTTATTTTCGTCAAAGTCCCAATTCGCAACCGTTTTCATAACAGAAATCATTTCCTTGAACGGCGCGCGCTCAGCTCTCGCCCGAAGTTCAGGAATATCTTCCTGTCGGAAAAATAGCCTCGGATGTTCACGATCAAGAAAGGCCTGAGTGAATTCCACTTTTTGCTGTACATTATCTTGAACTGGCAGCCAGGTATCGTTTGTCAAAGGAGGTTCGCCCCAAAGGTTCGCGGCGAGGAATAAACAAAGGAAAAAAGAAACGAATGGTTTTTGGGGCATAACGAAAAAATCTATACAGAATCGACCAGACGGAAAGAGCAAAGTTCACCCCTGCCCATGCATTTCTTCGATAAAATTGCTTAGAAATCGCGCCGCCTTAGCCGGTCCGATGCCCGGCAGACCGATTGCTTCCTCCTTGGTCCGCGGACGAGTTCGCGCCAATTCCCGCAAAGTCTGGTTGTTGAAAACCACATAAACCGGCACCTTTTGCTCCCTCGCAATTTCCTTCCTGACCTCCTTCAAACGCTCAAATAATTCATCCTGATCCTGTGACGGAGGTTGCGTAGATCCGTCCCCCGCAAGAGCGAAAGCCTCGGAGGGGACTTTCTTGGCCCTTTTTTGCCGACTGGGCCAACTTAACCTCACTTCCTCCGCTCCAGTCATCACCCGGTGCCCTTTTTCTGTCAGAAACAACAAGGGAAACCGCCCCTGAGCAACTTCGATCAATCCCCCTTCCTCCAATTCCCGAAAAAGCTCATTTACATATTTCGCCCCTTCTTTGCGTAGGATCCCATACGTGCTCAATTGATCGAGTCCCGCCGAAATGATCTCCTGCGAGCGGCTCCCCAGAAGCATTTGCACGACCCGACCACGCCCGAACCGCCCCTCCCACTGGTGCTGCCCCAACCGATTACACATACGAGCCACTCCACTCAACGCCTTTAAAAGAATATCCTTCTCCTCCGGAGTCGGATCCCGCAAAAGATGACTTTCATAACGCCGACAAGCATCACAGTTTCCACACTCCTCAGGATCCGGCTCACCAAAATAGGAACGAATCCATGCCTGTCGACAATCCCGCGAATACGCCATACTGATCATCGCCTGCAATTTGGACCGGTCACGACGCTCTTTTTCCTCCAAGGCCTCCCGGTCCAAGGGAATATCCGCAGGAGCCAAATCAGGATTGAGTAATCGCGTCCCCCTAATCCGCTTACCAGGTATATCAAAACGCTCGATAATACGGTTACGCACCAACACACTCAGCGACGTATTGACCGCCATCGGATTGGTCCCCTTCTCAAACTTGTCAATCAACTCCTGGTTGGACAAAAAGACCTCATTCCCCTCATCGCGTAAATTTCGCAACTCACGGTACACCTGCTGAATGAGCGTTAAAGAGGGATTGGACCCTTCAATGAAAAATTCCTGCACCTTGGTGTCGGCAAAATTAAAAAGTAACTCACACACTGCCGGCTCGCCATCCCGACCCGCTCGACCCGCCTCCTGGTAATAGGCCTCCACACTCCCCGGCACCTGATAATGCACCACAAAACGAATATCCGCCCGGTCAATGCCCATACCAAAGGCATTCGTCGCCACTGCCACATCGGCATTCCCCGTCATAAACTCGGTTTGGGCCGCCTCCCGGCTTTGATCGTCCATTCCCCCATGATAAGCAACCAGAGGAACTTTCTCGGCCCGCAATTGATCCGCTACCGATTCCACCTTCTTTCGCGTCGCACAATACACAATCCCCACTCGATGCTTTCGCACCAAATCCAGGATCCGCTCCATCTTTTCCCCTTCGCCCCCCACTTGATTGATCCGCAAGCTCAAATTCGGCCGGGAAAACCCAGCCACAAAAACCCTCGGATCACGCAATTCCAAATGCGTTTCAATATCCGCCCGCACTTCCGGCGTGGCGGTCGCCGTAAAAGCCGCCACCTGAGGATGCCCCAAAGCCTTCAAAGCCCTCCCCAGACGCAAGTAATCCGGTCGAAAATCATGCCCCCACTGCGAAAGACAATGAGCCTCATCCACCGCAAAGAACGATATCGGTACATTTTGCATCCGCCGCATGAACCCTTCCGCACGGAACCGCTCCGGAGCCACATAAATCAGCTTATACCTTCCCGCCTCCATCCCTTCAATACGTTCCCGGTACTCAGTTTGACTAAGCGTGCTATTAATAAAAGTCGCCGGAATCTTTTTCTTCTCCAAGGCATCCACTTGGTCCTTCATCAGGGCAATCAACGGCGAAACCACCATCGTTATCCCTTCTTTCATCAGCGCAGGCAATTGATAGCAGAGCGACTTCCCTCCTCCCGTCGGTTTAACGACCAAAGTATCCCGCCCATTCAGAATGGATTCCACAATCTCCTCCTGAGCCTCCAAAAACTGCCCAAAGCCGAAATATTTCTGCAAAGCCTCGTGAACATTCATACACTATATTTAGTGACAAAGATCTCCCCGCCAAGCCAGCTTTTCTTGGAAAAATTTAATTTCCAGCCCTTTTTCGCCCTTCCTCAAAGAAAAATTCTCAGAGCCTACCCTTTACTGCGACGAGCCTTTTTCTGTCCCGAGAAAAGATCCTGATACAATTCCGGCGGCTCCAATCGTTCTCCTTTTTGAATACCATTGACCCATTTGCGGACAAACCCTCTCGTTCCCAAGGCAATCCCATCGGAAAAAGCACAAAACAAACGCCATCCTTTCCGTTTCTTGGACCTGTCCCTCTCTCGCTGAGTCAAAAGCTTCGTAATCTCCTCCTTCGCC
>JAFIGF010000076.1 GCA_020831535.1 Opitutales bacterium
TTCGGTTTTTCTATCGCTTTCATGGTTTGGGTGTCAACCTATACTAGGACAAGACAAGATTTTTGATCAGGGCAAGTCTTTGGGGTCTTTCTTGGGGGCGGAAAGTGAGGGTTTTTCCGGGCGTGGGTAAGGGGGGACTACGGCGCCTCCGCTGATAATGAGTTTCATGCCTTCGCCGATGCTCATATTCAGTTCAATGACATCTTCTTCGGGGACCAGTAGAAGAAAGCCACTGGTGGGATTGGGGGTGGTGGGGACGAAGATGTTGCACAGTTGGCGGGAGGTTTTGGCCTGGGCTTCGCCTTTGGCCTGGCTGGTGAGAAAACCCAGAGCCCAAGTGCCTTTCCGGGGGTATTCGAGCATAACGACTTTCTGAAAGACGGCTCTCTGTTGAGCGCTGAAGGTCGAAACAATCTGTTTTACGCTGGAATAGACGGTATTGACAAAGGGGAGGCGCTCGATGATTTTTTCGGAAAGATTGACCATCGTCTTGGCGGCCAAATAACGGGACAAGTAGCCTAGCAGGATAAGGATCACCACAACCTTAAACGTAGCCGCGATATTCATGTACATGGACCATCTGGGGTTGGTCCGTATTTCTTCCGGTAGGTAAAGAAAGAAGACTCCGCTGAAAGGGCCACCGACGTTGGTGATCAATAAATTCAGAACATACAAGGTCACCACCAGAGGGGTGATCAAAAGGAGGCCGGAGAGTAAAGCGCGACGTACACTGGCAATGGGGCCGATTCCGCTGGAATCAGTTTCATTGGGAGAAGAAGTGGGAATTCCTGAAGACATAGTGAAACAAAGGGCGTTATCAAAAACCGTTACAATGGTGGTAAAGTTCCTTTCCAAGTGAAGGAAGGGATAACATTTTTTTCGTCAAGCCAGCGGAGGGCAATTTTTTCGGTTTCCTTCATGGCTTTTCTTTGGTCGGGGCTCCGGTCATCCCAGCCGCATAGATGAAGAAATCCATGGGTTAGGTAAAGGGTCAGTTCGCGGGCGAAATCGACGTTGTTTTCGCGGGCATAGCGACAGGCGGTATCGGCGCTGACCAGGATTTCGCCGGCAAAGTCCTCCTCCGGATCCCCGGGGAAGGTAATGCCGTCGGTGGGGGTGGGATCCTGTAAGAAATCCGCATGCACCCGGGCAATTTCGGCATCGGTTACAATGGCCAGGGAAAGTTGCCCTGGAGGGCAATGGAAGTCCGGGTGTTCATCCAGGGCGTGGATCATTCTTTCCGCTTCACCTGCGGGGAACTCCACCCCCGGGTGAGCGTGGCAGATATCGACGGGTCGGAGGGTCATGCGTTCTTTGACTCCTTGGGGGCGTCGTCTTTCTTTTTATCGTCCTTCTTTTTGTCGTCCGGATACTCGATGCGGGAATGGAACATGTTCAGCAGGGTTCGGGAGAAACTTTTCTGGATTTCCGCGATCTCGGCGAAGGTGAGCGGACATTCGTCAAACTGGTCATCATTGATCCGGTCCTGGGCGATTTTTTCAATCAATTCGTCGATGGCCTGAGGATTTACCTTTTTCAGGCTGCGGCTCGCTGCTTCAATGCTGTCGGCCAGCAGAATGATGGCGCTTTCCCGGAACTGTGGTTTGGGTCCGTCGTAACGGTAGGTGGCTTCGCTCACCTGCTTGCCGGTCTCCGCTTCCTCCTCCGGGGTGCCGCGGGTTTTGGCGAGGTGGTAGAAATACTGGATGAGACTGGTTCCGTGATGTTGTTTAATGACATCGACGATGACCTTGGGAAGACGGTAATCGAGGGCCATATCGACGCCCTCTTTGACATGGCTCTTAATGATGAGCGCGGAGAAGGACGGGTTCCGGTCCAAGTGGGGGTTGATTCCGTTTTGTTGGTTCTCGATAAAATACTCCGGTTTTATCGTTTTTCCGATATCGTGGAAGAGGGCGCAAACGCGGCAAAGGAGGCCGTTGGCCCCGATGCTTTGGGCGGCGTTTTCGGAAAGGTTGGCGACCATCAGGCTATGGTGGTAACTGCCCGGGGCCACGATCTGGAGTTTTTTCAGGAGGGGGTGATTGGTGTCTGATAATTCGAGCAAACTGATGTCCGTGGTCCGGCGAAACAGTGATTCAAAAAGCGGGAGAATGCCCACCAAAATAATCCCGGTAAGAAAGCCGACAACCAAGGCCGATCCAATTTGCGCGGGAACCAGGAGGGATTCTTGCCATTCCTTCCAGTCGAACTCGATAATCCCGAAAACCAGGGCAGCGGTGGCCACCACTGTTCCGGAGAGAAAGGCCGCCCGGACCAGGCGGCTCCGGTAGCGAATTTGTTGGCAAAAGTAAATGCCGACCAGAGAGGAAAGGAAGGCGGTGACGAACGTTTCCATCCGCAGACCGAAGATCAGTGAAGCCAAAAAACTGACCAGTAGGGCCATATAGATGGCAGGTCGCTGCCCGACAAGAATGGCTACCATGATGGGAGCCAGAGCGGTGGGGGCCAGATAGGGGAGAAGATGGAGGAAGGTTGGGTTTTCCCGAATGCCGGGTAAGGTTCCGAGGTAAACCAGGAGCCAAATCAAGGCCAAATTGAAGATGGCCAGCAGGCCGAGCAGGAACAATCGGCTATTTGATTTTAGCGTTTCCCGATCTTCAATGCGGATGTACACCACGGCAGACAGGAGCAGGCCGAGGATGAGGAGCGAGCGGTGTACGACTTGTTCGTTGAAAAACAAGAACGAATCCTGCTGTTCAATCAGGAGGTCGCGGTAAACCTGCAACCTTTCATGCTGTTCGGGCGTTACTGGTTGACCCGATTCAACCAAGGTTTCACCACTTCTGATGGATACTTGTACGGGGCGGGTACGGTCCCGTTCACGTTGTCGTAACAACTCCGTACGGTCTTCGTCAAAAACCAAATTGGGGACGATGGCGGGGCGGCAAATATCGGTCAAAACCCGGGCCAGGGGACGAGAGAAGTCGCCTTCGAGTCTTTCGTTTAAACTGCGGGTGGCGGTGCGCGGAGTCAGATGTTGGGCGGGTTGGTCGGAGGAAAGAACCTCCCGTTGAAAAATGATGAACTCCTGGTCTTCAGTTTGGTCACCGGTGCGAAAATCCTCAGAAAGGTAAATGCCTTGTTGGTGAAGTTGACGCAGGATTCGCAAAGATTGGTCCCGGGCCAGATTCCGTTCCTCCAGATCCATTTGTTGAATCAACATGCGCAGGTTGCGTCTGGTGAGGGTATAGGAAAAGCTTTCGGCTTGATTGCGCATCAGCGCGTCGAGACGTTGGTCCTGCTCGTCTTCGGAAAGATCCTCCCAGCTTTCGTCCAGTTCATTAAGATCCCGAAACAGGGTTCTAAGGTGATCGGCGAAGGCCTCGTAATGCTCCAGGCTCGGACGAAAGGTCGGGATGATGCGCTGGACTCGTCGTTCCTTCTCTCGCTCTGTTTCCAGAGGGCTTTCGTAGGTAAAATCAATGGTGGATTGAACCGTTACGGGGGAAGGTTGATTGGGGAAAATGGATACGCCGAGAGGTGAGACGCCAATGGTGCTGAGGGCAATAAATGCCCCCGTAACAATGATAAAGATTAAGAAGGCAATGGCTGGGCTGCTCTCCAAAAATTGGTAGAACCGGGTTTGCCGTCCCGTTTTCCGTTTCCGGCGGGGCGCATCCTTGCGATCGAAAAAGCTGAAGAAAAATTTCATAGGGCTTATTTTTTGGCCGTGGGGGTTCCCCGGGGATGCTCTTTCTCCCGTTCCTCCTGATAGGCTTCGATGATTTTGCGTACCAGGGGATGTCGCACGACATCCTCTCCGCGAAGATAATAAAAGGCAATTTCCGGCACATTTTCGAGAACCCGCAACGCATCGATAAGACCGGATTGGCGGGAACGGGGCAAATCGACCTGGGTGACATCGCCGGTAACCACCACTTGGCTATCCTCGCCAATACGGGTCAAAAACATCATCATTTGCTCCACTGTGGTGTTTTGTGCTTCATCAAGTATGATAAAGGATTTGGACAAGGTTCGGCCTCGCATATAGGCCAAGGGGGCGATTTCGATGACCCCTTTTTCCACCAGCTTGGCCATCTCATCGCCGGCGATCATATCGTTCAAGGCATCGTAAAGGGGACGCAGGTAGGGAAGGATTTTTTCCTTCAGGTCTCCCGGCAAAAAGCCCAGAGCTTCGCCGGCCTCGACGGCGGGTCGGGTGAGGATGATTCGCTGGACCTCGCCTTTGAGCAAGGCGGAGACCGCACAAGCCATGGCCAGGTAGGTTTTGCCGGTTCCGGCGGGGCCGATCCCAAAGGTCAATTGGGAGGACAGGATGGCCTTGAGATAGCCTTTTTGGCCAAAAGTCTTGGGGACAATAGTTTTCCGTTGGACACTGATCACCGTCGATTCAGCAAAGAGGTTGCGGAGGTCTTCGGTGCGTTCATTAAGGATGCCTTCGAGGATGTAGGAAAAGTCCCGGGAGCTGATCCGCAAGCCTTGTTCCCTTGCCATCTGCAGGATTTCAAAAAGGGTCTTGGTCCGTTGCAACCCGGGCTCCTCGCCTTCGGCCCGAATCCATTCCTCGCGGGCTACCAGAGTAACACCGAATTTTCTCTCGGCTTCTTCCAGAAGTTCTTCCTTCCCCCGGTAAAGCTGTTCCCGTTGACGCGGGTTGTCGAAATGCAAGGTGATTTCACTCATAGGCGGGCAGGATTTCGCGGGCGACGTCGGTCAGGCGTTGCCATAGTTTCTCGAGGGAGATGGGTAAAACGCTGGTGCCGCCGATCACCGGCATGAAATTGGAATCGCCCGTCCAGCGGGGGACGATGTGCGCGTGCAGGTGCGTGGGAAGTCCGGCCCCGGCGGATTTGCCAATATTGATGCCGATGTTGAAGCCGTCCGGTTTGATGGCTTGGCGCAACAACGTTTCCCCGTTGATCATTTGCTGCATAAATTCGGCGCGTTCGCCGGTCTGCAAATCCGGCAGGTCACTGATTTCCCGGAAAGGGAGGATGAGGAGGTGACCGGCATTGTAGGGAAAGCGGTTGAGCATGAGGCAGGTATGCTGGCCCCGGTAAACGATCAGGGCCTTTTTATCGTCGCCGGAGGCGATCAGGTCCTGAAAGGGGTTGGCGGAGTCCGGCAGGCGGGGGGCTTCCACGTACTCCATGCGCCAGTATGCGTGCAGATGTTCCATGGCCTCCCATTGTCCCGCTTTTCGCTGGAATGTCAAAACCACCTTTAGGGGGTGAAAAAGGAGGAATTTTTGGCGGCCTCAGGAGTGTTGCGAGCAGGGACGTAAAGTTCCCGTTCGCATTTTTGGCCCAAGCGGGGACCTCGTGTCCCTGCGCGGAGGGCTTCAAGCCAGGGGCATAAGAGACGCCCCACCACACCGTGTGGCCGCTCCCGATTCTTGTGCGGCTGCGCGGAACACTTCGACCCCGCGAGTCTCTTAATCCCATATTCCAGCTCCGCTGGGGGGCGGTACTGACCCCCAACCTGGCCTTGGATTTGTTCCTATCCTTCCTGTAGGGCTTGCGCTTGCGCAATGCCGTCGCAGTGCTTACAAGCGAAGATTTTCAATGGGACCGGCCTCCTCGATGCCCATCCCCAACCCTTGGCCAGGGCGTAAGTCTTCCCGGGCGGCGCTCCACAAGTGGAGGCCCTACAAAAAAGACCAAACCCCGCCAAAAAGGGAAAGGGCGAAGCGGAGATTGGCCTTGTGTGAGACCAGGGTGTTTCCGAGGCACCAGGAGTGTTGCGCGCAGGGACATGAAGTCCCCGCTCGCTGTCGAAAAGGGGCGACATTTCCGTTTTCAGAAGCATTGCGCTCAGGGGCGCAAGGCCCCCGTTCGCTGTTGGCCCAAGCGGGGACCTCGTGTCCCTGCGCGGAGGGCTTCTGACCAAGGAGTGTTGCGATCCCCGCTGAGCGGGATTTCGCTGGGGCTCAACAGATAGCACAAGGCCCCCGTTCGCGCAGGGACCAAGCGGGGACCTTGTGTCCCTGCGCGGAGGGCTTCAAGCCAAGGCAGGACCGGAAGGAATTTGCCTCTTGGGGGCGGCTTACAGTTGCCCGGTGAGAGAAAAGTCGATAGAAAACCCGTTTTTTCAAGTACCGAGCTGTCCCCTGCCATGGATTCCTTTTATGCCATCCTTCT
Source organism: Opitutales bacterium (assembly GCA_020831535.1). Taxonomy (GTDB): domain Bacteria; phylum Verrucomicrobiota; class Verrucomicrobiia; order Opitutales; family T3Sed10-336; genus JAIUMY01. The sequence goes on from JAFIGF010000076.1 coordinate 6,126, forward strand.
GGTTTTTCTCTTGCTGAACATTGTGGTCTCAATGTTTCGGGTATGGCGGGGCCCGACCACGGCGGACCGGTTGATGACGGCGCAGTTGTTCGGAACGACGGGGGTGGCGATTTTGCTGCTTTTGAGTGAATGGACGGGACAAGAGGCTTTGCGGGATGTGGCCTTGGTTTTTGTGCTGCTGGCGGTGTTGGTGATTGTCTGTTTTGTGCGCAGCGGGAATTCCCCGGGGCGAAAAACGAAAGGGGGGGCTGGCGGTGGCTGACTTGGCGACGGTGCTTTTGGGAACGGCGGGGGCGGTCTTTTTCCTGGCCGGAACGGTGGGCTTATTGCGCTTTCCGGATTTGTTTTGTCGGTTGCATGCACTTACCAAGGCGGACAATCTGGGGCTTGGTTTGGTGGTTTTGGCTTTATTGTTTCAAGTGGAATCCTGGCCCGCCGCAGGGAAGCTTTTGCTGATTTGGGCGGTCGCTTTGTTGGCCGGCTCGACCGGATGTTACGCCATTGGCCATTTTGCGCGGGAGAAGGGGGAATGTCCGGGAAAGGAGGGGACTCCTGATGAGCGTTGAGGCTACGTGGTTTGATTTTTTGTTGGCGGCCTTTGTGCTGTTTTGTGCCCTGCGTGCGCTGACCGTATCGTCGCTGTATCAGTCAGCCCTGTTTTTTATCGCTTTCGGGCTTTCCATGGCAATCGCCTGGACTCGTTTGTGGGCACCTGATGTGGCCTTGGCGGAGGCCGCCATCGGCGCGGGGTTGCTGGGGGTGTTGTTTTTTGATTCCCTGCGGGTGTACCAAGGTCCCGGAGGGGCTTCCGGCGAACGCCGGGGGGC
>JAFIGF010000108.1 GCA_020831535.1 Opitutales bacterium
TCAAAAAGTTTGGCTGCTTCCACTCGGCGCTTTAACTGTCTCTCTCGACGACCCGTAACGGTTTTTTTGGATATTCTTGCCATTTGCAGCTAAGAATATACCAAATCATTCGAATGTAAATCTATTTAGGAAATATCAGTAGGAAGCGTTTTTTTGGCGGGTGTACTGGTGGCGTTGTGGTCTTGGGATTCGGCTGCCCACGGGGAGGTGCCGGAGGAATGGCAGGAGATTGTGGCGGAATATACTGGTTCTCACCCCTTTGCTCTTTGGCCAGCAACGTTTGTTGAAGAATATAATGCCTACCTTGAGGAAATCGGGGAGACGCGGTTTTCCCGGTTTCAGTCTTTGGGACAGGAAATTGAATCGACATTGCAGCGGCAAGGGTGGAGAGAAGCTAATTTAGAGAAGGAAAGAGGGGAGGTGATGACACGTTGGTTTTCGCGTGACCGTTTGATGGAAGCGCGGGGTTTCCGGGATCGTGTGTTCGCCCTTGATACGTATCCCCTGGGATATTCTTTCATTCAAGAGGGGGAGACTTTTACGGAGCTATCGGAGGGGGTGCCCCATACCCGGTTTCCCGAACTGCGGAATATCGCTCGTTATTTTGTGGAAGCGACAAGAGTCGAAGCGGCTCGGGGCAATCCACAGGAGGCCTTCCGGTTTATTGAAGCCGGCCTCTTTTTAGGAGAGGAACTTTATTTGCCCATGAATCAGATCGAAGGGTTAACGGCTTTGGCCATCATCAATATGTCGCTCGATTCCTTGTGGGAGATGGGTTGGTCCTTGTGGCCCAACGAGGAGCCTGAGGTTTGGGAGCAGGTGCTGCGGAAACTGCATGATCGGGAAGTGATTTTCGGAAGGGTTGTCCCTTTGGAAGCCAGTAACATGTTGAATGAACTGAAGACTACCTATGTGGGCCAATCCTACGATGAGTTCAGCGAATCGCGGAAACAATTGGGATGGCTTGGGTTTGCGGAGGATATCGGTGATGAGAAGGCCTTTTACCAAGCCTACTTTACGGAAGGCGGCTGGAAAAAAGATATGGCGCAACTGATGCGCCTATTTTCCGTACAGTTTGAGGTTGCGGAGTTGCCCCCTCACGAGCGCCTGGAGGCGTATGAAAAATGGTTCGAAGAGGCGGCCACTCCGGATGACTCCCTTTATCTCTTCAGTAGTATGAATGAAGAGGTAATGGGATCTCTGTTGAAACGCGAAATCCTCTATTTGGCGGAGTTTCGATTAGCCTATCTGTCCTTGGCCTTGCGGCGCTATGGTGTGGCGCATCGAGCCCTTCCCGAGTCTTTGACAGAGCTGCCCGAGATTCAGGAAGATGATCGTTGGCAGTAGAATCCCTTCACGGGAGAGCCCATTGATTTTTCCCCTGATTCAGACGGTTTTACGCTTTCCGCAGTATATCCTGGCATGCGGGATGGATGGCGGGAGAAGTTGTATCGAAGAGTAGATTTTTTTTGACAACTCGACAGGCTGGAGGGGTATAGGTTGGCGGGGCAGGTGTTCTTGTTCCAATGGGGAAGGTCGAACAACCACTCGGTGGACGACGCCGATTCGGCAAGCTCAGGCCAGGACGGAGTTCGTCCCTCCCAGGGGGAGGGGGATTGTTGGACTTTTGCGTAGCCCGCAGCTTTCTTTGTCTTTCATCCACAGATTCACCGTGGAAACTTTGGAAAAGCCTTATTTTATCTTAAACTCCAAAAGCAAAGAAATCCCCGCCCGGAGCAACCGCAATTTTCTTTTCGCCGTTATCGGGTTCTGGTAAGGGTAATTGTAACCCATAAATAAATACCCATGAAAAACTATTATTCCCTTGTCTGTCTTATTATCCTGTTTCTTTGTTTTACGAATGCTGCCGTGGCGAGAGAATCGATTGCGGAAACGATCATTCCTGAAACGTCCTTGGAGAATATGACCATCGCTGAGGCGAGCTTGCAGATTAAGGAAGACTATTATGAAACAACGGGAGAAGAACTGTTTCTTTTCCTGTCACCGGAATTGGCTTTGTCCAAAGAAACTCGAAATCTACAAGGGAAGAATTTAAAGGTGGGTCAGATTGTGGGCTATCTTGCCGAAATGCACAACGCGACAGCCGGTTGGGTTGATCATGTGTTGATTGTTTCATACCCGCCGGAAGACTAAGGGAATGTGAACAGGAATATCTGCCTGTCTTAGGCGAGCCCATGAGGAATTTGAAAGAGAGGTTTTAGATAACAATGATTAGAGTTAATTTGAATTTCAACTTTCGGGGGTTAAGTGCTTTATTCTGCATTTTTTTATCCGGGTGTTTAGCATCGGAGGAACAGCGGCGGCTGGAGGTGACTAGGGAGTATTATGAGCATCTTGTCTACAACACGAGCTCCGGATCTTTTTTGCGTGAAAGCAATAAGAATACCCTAGAACACCTGCAAGAAATCGAGGTGCAAGATTTGGAAAGACCCTTTTTGTTAGAGGTGAGCTCGGCTGGGTGGAATCCGCTTGCGGAGAAAAAAGTCGCGATCGATATACTTTGGAGCAAAGGCTGGTATGCCGAGAATCACCTTGAATTTAATATAGTGGATTGGGACAAATCCTTCGTGTCGGAAAATTATGTCTCCTGGCCAGAGGCTATTGAAATGGGAACTATGGGTGGGCCTGTAGAAGATTTCATTGTCTATGAAGAGACCCATGCTATCCCGAAAAAAAGCATGATTTATTTATGAAGCTAAGAGATGAGGTAGGGCCCTCGTCGGTGATAAGGATTCGTCTTGTTGCCGAAAACAGCGCCTCCGAATGGAAGGAGGTCACCGCTGGTGAGTTCTACGCCCCGGATTGGAAAGTTCCGGACGAAGAGCAAGAAAAGCCGGAAAACAATAAAGAAAAGCAGGCAGTCGAAGGGGGGTAGGCCAAGCAATCTAACAAAACACGCAACAAGCACCCTTGACAGGTAACGGTAATTTGAGCGTGAATTAATTCATGGGATTTTTCCCTCTCCAAATCCACCACTACGAACCATTCCGTCACGAACTGAATGGAAAGTTGAAAAGTTATTCAAGGCGAATGACTTATGGTGAAAAAAAGGAAAGAATAAGATGAGTAAAAAGTACTGTACTTTATTTCTCTTGATTGGAGTTTTTGCAGGATTCACTTTTGCATGCCTTTGGCCGAATGATAAAAGTTCATTCCGTTTTGATTGGTCAGGAAGAGAGGCATTTTTTATACAGCCGAAAGAAAATGTTATTGTAATAAAAACTGGATTCGGGTATTTTCATCTATCATCACTCACAGGACATGTTGATCTACGCTATAAGAACAATGAGGGTTCTCCGCTTATACATTTTTTTTATGACCTTGATGAATATTATCCAAAATATTTAACAAGGTTGATTGAGCCGAATGAAGGCCTACCGCGTTACCGCAACATGAGTGAGGTCCGCAACGCCGTCAAAGATCTCGTTCGTGATGCTTAACGTTGTTTTTAAGAGCCGTTTCAAGAAGGACTTAAAGAAGCTAAAGTCGTCGAATCGGGATGAGGAACAGTTGCTTACCGTCATTGATTTATTGGCAAGCCAACAACCTCTCGACCCCACGTTCCGCGATCATGTTCTGGTTGGCAATTACGCCGGTTGCCGCGAATGCCACATCCGCACGGACTGGCTTTTGAACTACCAAACGACGCAAACTGAGCTACTCCTGGTCCGAACCGGCTCGCTCAGCGAGCTTTTTTGCTGATAGATTGGCTGAAAACTTGAAGGAAATGTTGTTGATGAATTTAATTAAGATTATTTTTTTACTTTGCATGAGCTTGTTTTTTTTTGCTTGTAGGGATAGTGGTATCGAAATAATCAAATACAAGGACGATTCAGGCGCAAAAGAGAGCTCATCCTCTGAGGGTGATCCCGAACAAAATTTGCTCGATGCAATATCGTCTGTTTCGGTCAATCTGGAATCCGATGATATTGGACTCTTCTTCAATAGGCAAACCAACGAGATGAAGTTTGTTAATATCGATAATATCGCAAACCGACAATTTACTGTCACCGTCTTCGACATACATGAGGATGATTTAAGGAAAATAGAAAAATTAGAATATTTAGATAAATTCAACGTCAGAGTAGATGGATTTTTGGGGTATACGGTACGTTTTGGGATAAGAAATCTTGAAGGAATCGGATATATTGGCGCGGATCCCTTTAGTTATGATTTGTTACTAACAAAAATCCCTAAAAGTAAAGTGAAGAAATTTATTGAAGGGAGTTATGAACCTGTAAAATGGTTTTCAACAATGAGTGAGGAAGAAATTTTTAAGGCTGTAAAAGAATTTCTTGAGAATCTTTAATTCATGAACCGTTCGTGTCCGAAATCTTTCGCCTATTGTTTGTTTCCCTAGGCCAAAGGAAAGGCTCGGGTACGTTCCCACGATACCCGGCATCTGTTGTAATTTCGGCAGGATTATCCGGGGGTGCGTAAACAGCTTTTGGTTTGCTGCGAGAGTGAGGTCCGGATGACGGATGAGGGCGTTCGCATTCTGCCTTGGCATGAGTTTTATCGACCGATTGTGCTCGGGCCGATATACTCGGTGCTTGCTGAACTTCAGAAGCGTGACCTCCTTCTGAAAGATTTTCAGGTAAAGCGGGTTTCGGGTATGGAATGAAATACTCCCGCATTCGACTTGTCTGGCTATCGTTGGTGGCGTGATTTTTGCTTTCTGTAGGTATGCCTTTGCCCAAGGGATTGTTGCTCGATTTGGACGGTGTTTTTTACATCGGGAACCGCCTTTTGCCGGGGGCGAGGGAAACTTTGGAGTGGATTCGGGGGCAGAGTGTGTCCTGTCGATTTTTGACCAATACCTCCACCAGGAACTCGCAGGAGTTGGTAGCCAAACTGAGGGATCTCGGCTTGAAAGTAGAGGCGGAAGAGATTCTCAGTGCCGTTTCGGCGACCAAAGCCTATTTGGAAAATCAGGGCCGCCCCCGTCCGCGGGTCGAGCTTTTGACGAGGGAGTCCGCCCGCGAAGAGTTTGCCGAATTTCCTCCGACCGAAAAGGGCGAAGCTGATTTTGTGGTGATCGGGGATATCGGGGCGGCGTGGAGCTATGACCTTTTGAACCGGGTGTTCCGACTGCTGATGAACGGTGCCCAACTGATCGCCATGCACCGGAATCGTTTCTGGGAAGACGAGGATGGGTTGCGGATGGACATCGGGGCTTTTGTGGCGGGGTTGGAATATGTTACGGGACAGAAGGCGGTCATTATTGGCAAACCCTCCCGTGATTTTTTTCAGTTGGCGCTGCAACAGCTAGATTGTGAGGCCGCCACCGCAGTCATGGTCGGCGACGATATTCAATCGGATATAGGTGGGGCCAAGGCCCAGGGCCTGCAGGCTTGTTTGGTGCGCACGGGCAAGTTCCGGCAAAATCTCCTCGATGAATCCGATGTTCAGCCTGACGCCTTGCTTGATTCCATTGCCGATCTGCCGACGTGGTGGGAAAAACGAGGAGAGTGATGGCCTCCTGGGTGAGGGCTCGCGCTAGGATGCTTCCCGGTGAGCTCGTTCAAACCAGTGGATCACTTGCTTGCGGTAGTCTTCGCCGTAGGTCTGGAGAAACTCTTTGGTGGTAGGGTCCTCATTGTTCTGCAGGGCCTGCAATCGTGCCTCGGTATAAGTCTTGGTCAGTTCGAGGCGGCAGTGGAGGGTGATGGCCTTGTGCCACTCATCGTAGGTTTGGAAATAAAAAGATTTCATTTCCGCAAAGAAAACTTATTCGCGAAAATTTCGCAATAAAATTATCTTCGGGAAGGATTTCTATTTGCGCATGGGCCAGTCGTGATCCTCCTTCAGTGAATCGTCGGTAACTTCCTCTCGGATTAATTCCCCATTCCAGTAGACGCGTAGCCAAGTTCCGTTGTATACGTCCTGGGAACTTCGGTTACTGGTACCACGATAACGCCAACGAGGTTTCAGATTCATTCGGGTTAGGGTGAAACTTGATGAGGTGAATTCGTGCCTTTGCCGGGGAGCGAGGGATTTCACTTTTTCCTTTCCTTCGATCATTCTAACCCTACCCGATGAGGCACCGCGGCTATAGGCACTGCGGTCCAAATAATACACCCGGTATTCAATTTCGAGGTCCGACCATTCAGAGGAGGAATGATTCGTAAAGGTAAACTTTACCTGACAGTCCCGATGTTGATAGTTATGGGCTTGCGTTTCACTTCGGCGAATTTGCATGGTGTCCAATTCGATATCGAAGGGACTCCTTAAGCTATCCCCCATCGTATTCCTGAATTGCCAGTTTTGAATGTGAGTTTGGTCTTTTTCCACAAATAGGGAGACCGGAACCTGGAAGCGGGCTCCGTCTTCCCGTCGAATGGTGACCTGGTCATTGTTAACCTGCATAATCTCCGCCCGGATTTGCTGCCCTTCCTGGTTGGTGAAGGTATAGAAAGCATCCTTTTGATCGGCGCTAACCTGAACTTGCCAGAGAAATAAACAAGAAATGATCAGTAATAATTTCATAGAATCAAAAAAAAGAAGCAGGTTCTTCCTGTCAATTCTTTTACTTCTTTACTGTGGAGTTTTCCTAGAAGTAACAAAAATGCCTTAATCCGGCGACGGCGGTTTTTTTGTTTTTGCTCCATGAAGGGAAGTGAATGAATTGAGGTTCGGGTTTATTCGTGGTTCCGGTTATTTTTTGGATGCTAGGCTGGGTGGCTTTGGGGTTGAAGCCTGGGAAAATATGGGCTTTACTGACATTCTTTACTTTTTACGGTGAGTGCTTGTCTTTCAGTTTTTTTCTCCATTCGTTTCCGGCGGTGTTTTGGTTTGGTGCAGCCAGGATTCCGGGGCTGCATTTTGCTGCTCGTGATGCTTGGTTTTGGACTTTCCGGATCTTACCTTGGTGGGCAAACGGTGTCTCGTGGGGGGGATCCGTCCCGGGTGGTGGTTTTGGTCAATAGCGAAGACCGGGATTCCCGGAGGGTGGCGAAGTTTTATCGGGAGCACAGAGGGATTCCGGAGGAAAACTTTATTGCACTGCCCATGTCGTCGGCGGAGACGGTGGGGTGGGAGACTTTTTGGGAGGAGATTTTCCACCCTTTACAGGGGGAATTGATCGACCGTGGGTGGATCTCCGGTCGAAAAGTTTCGGGGGAAGCGGAAACGGGACAGGTGCGACATCAGGTGAGGGGTCACCGGATGGCGTTCCTGGTGACGACCCGGGGGGTGCCTCTGCGAATTCGCCACGAAGACGATTTGCTGACCGAGGAGGATCGCCAGCGCTTGCCGGAGGCGCAGCAAACCAACCGGGCGGCGGTGGACCAGATTCTTTCCTTGTTGGCCGCCGGGCGTTTTCCGCTCAATGGTCCGCTCCCCAATCCTTATTTTCAACAAGCCGAACCTTCGTCCCAGGCATTGTCGCAAATTGTACGGGTGGCACGTCTGGACGGGCCGACGGTTCGCTCGGTGGAGGGAATGTTGACCTCGGCGCTGGAGGCGGAGGAGAACGGTTTACGTGGGAGGGCTTATATTGATCTGGCGGATGGGCGTCCTCATCCCGCAGGCGACCAATGGCTCAAGGCGTCGGCAGAAAAGCTTGAGGCACATCATTTTGACCTCACCATTGACGAGGCCCGGGAGGTTTTTCCACCGTTGGCCCGTTTTGATGCGCCGGTCTGGTATTTTGGCTGGTATACGCGTCGAATGAGTGGACCTTTTGCCTTGGCGGGGTTTGAGTTTGCGCCTGGGGCGATCGGGTTTCACATCCATAGTTTTTCGGCGGCTACGGTGCGTTCGCGGGACCGGGAATGGGTCGGGCCGCTGATTGGAAAAGGGATTGCGGCGACGGTGGGCAACGTGTGGGAACCCTTTTTGGAGATAAGTCACCGTCCTGATCTGCTGGTAGAGGGGTTTTTGGAGAAGGAGATGAGTTTTGGCGAAGCGGCGTGGTATGCCATGCCTGCGGTGGGCTGGCAGGGGGTAGTTCTGGGGGACCCGTTGTATCAACCGATGCTGGTTTCGTTGGAGGAGCAGGTGGAAAATCTGGGGGAAGCCGGTTCTTCTTCTTACGATCATTACGACCAGTATGTGGTGCTGCGGGAATTGAACCGGAGGCTGGCGGAGGGGAAGGATCGTGATTCGGTGTTGGATTGGGGCGCCCAAGCATTTTTGGATCGTCCCGGCATCGCCTTGGCGTGGCGCTTGGCAAGGAAGGGGGATACGGAGGATTGGCCGGAAAATTTGCGGTTTTTGCAGTATTTGACCTTTATACGGGATCGGGAATTGGGTTTGGTGATGGAGATTGCCGATCACTTTCACGAGCAAGGGCATGCCAGTGAAGCTTTTACTCTTTACGAAAAACTGGTGGGGCGAACGGATTTGTCGGCGGCGCCGCGCAAAGAGATTTTGGAGAAAGCGATTGCGCTGGCCCGTTCGCTTTATAAGAGGGAGCATTTGTTGCGCTGGCAACCCTTGCTGGAGGAGTTGCAGGGTGAGTAGTCCGGTGCGGTGCCATGGGGGAGTGATTGGTGGGCGTTTACGCTTGGGTGAAACTTTGTCTTTGTTACAACGCCGGCGGGGGAAGATATGACGGCAGGCAGCGAAACGGCTTATTTTGCTCCCCGTGGTCGGCGTCCCCTTGATCATCGGGATGGGTTGGTGCTGCTTCTTGACGGAGGAAATCCCTGTCTGCGTAGTGGGTTGATGAGAAAGGGCCAGATTCTGGGGCTGGCGGCGGAGGAGTCTTCGGCGGAAGAGGGGTTGTGGAAATTGGTGGCAACTTGTCTGGGGAAAACCTCTCCTTTGGAGGTGGAGACCTTTTTGTATCAGGCGGGGCCGGGGTCTTTGTTAGGCCTGCGGATTGCCGCTATGTTGGTGGAAAGCTGGCGGGCTTGGCAGCGTTTGGAGGGGCGGGAGCCGGCGAAACTGCGATTCTATCACCACGCCGAGGGGGTTGCGGCAGCGTTGAAATCCAGACTTCGGGGAGAGGCTTTTTCTCTGGGGTCGGATGCCCGGCGAAAGAGTTGGAATGTGTTGGTGGTGGATGCGGTGGGGCAAACTTCCTGGAAATTGCTTTCGTCGGAGGAGTGGGTGGCGTTGCCGGGGAGGCGGTATCTATTGCCGCAGGGGTTTTGCTCCCAGCCGATTCCTGAGGGAACGGGAGTGTTGGAGGAGCGCTTGGGGTGGTGGGATTTTGGTTTATTGTGGGAAGACGCTTTGACCGGGGAATTGGGGAAGGCCGAGCCAGCGTTGTTGCGGTCTTCGAAATTTGTCCCCTGGTCCGGGCAAATCCACCGGGGGAGTCGGGGGTCGGGGGTTGGAGGTCAGAGGTCTTAAGAAACAATGCGAGTGCCGGTGTGTTGGGTGAGCCAATCGAAGAAGATGGAGATTGGTTCGAGGTTTGAGAAGGCGGCGTCGGGGGTGGCTTCCTGGAGTTGGCGGAGGGAGTAGTGGCCAGTGGCGACGGCAACGGTGAGGGCTCTTATGTGCTTGCCGCAGGTGATGTCATGAGGGGTGTCGCCGATGACGATCAGGCGTTCGGGAGGGAAGTCGGGGGAAATATGTTGCCGGGTGAGGCGAAGGGCGTGGGGGGCGAGTTCGTTTCTTTCCTCGGCATGGTCGGCGAAGGCTCCGAAGGGGAAGAAGGCCCAGAGGTCGAAATGCTCCAGTTTGATCCGGGCGCCTTCGGGAAGGTTGCCGGTGAGGAGTCCTTGGGCGAGCTTGGGGTGTTGGTCAATGAGGGGGAGAATCTTGCGAATGCCCGGTTTGACGTGAGCTTCCGGACTGACGGTTATTTCGTGGCGCAGTTTTTCCAAATACCGGGAGGCGAAGGCGGCGACTTGGTCTTCGGTGGGTTGACGTCCGGTGTGTTCGAAGAGCATGCGGCTGATCCGGCGATCGGTGCGGCCATGGTAATCTATGGAGTGAAGGGGGATGTGCTGATGGAGGAATTCCTGCCCGGTCTTTTCGAGAGCGCGCTCTCCGGCACCGCCGCCGGAGATCAGGGTTCCGTCAATATCCCAGAGCAGGATGTATCGCGGGGAGGGTGTATTAGCGAAAGTTTGAGTCATTAAAGTAACAAAAGCAGTTCTGAACGGGAGTCCAAGGAAATAGATAGATTGTTGCTTCCGTTGGTTCGTTGCTTTGCGGTCATTGTATAAAAGAAATGGGGATCGCTATCGACGTAGCGAAGCTGAGATGGTGCCAGTAAATCGGGATCGAGATCAAATTTTACAGCCTGACCAGAGTTTTACGGGTTCGGCTCCGATCCTCAATCGATTCCAGTGATCAATTTCTTACAGCACCGAGGGAGCGGGGAGGGCGAAGGCCTCGGCGATAGCGCGAAGGAGTTGTCGTTCTCCGGGGGCGATATCATGATTGGCGACGGCGCAATACACACAGCATTCCAAAACTCTTTGGCGGATGGGTAGAATTGAATCCGCGACTTTGTCGACTGCTTCGGTGATTTTTTCCATGGTGCATTCTTCCTTGGGAAGAAGCTGTAATTCGTTTCGCAAGCCACCAGCTCGGCCCAAAGCCGCTCCAAAGGCCTTACGGGTGTCTTTTTCTCCTTCGTAAGAGAGAGTCGACAGGAGGATCGAGATTTCGTCGTTTAGGGCGTTGATGCTGAAGTAGCGGGGCGGGCCAGCTTTTCCTTCCTTGAAATGTTGTCCGAGTTGGCGGAACACGATTTTTTTGACGCAAAACTCGAAGAGGCTGACTTGCTGATCGGCTTCGATGAGCAAATTGATGTTATCGTGAAACCGAATCCATTGGTCGGGGGAAAGTTGGCGAAGCACGGGCAGGCAGAGGTCGATGACGGGCAATCGTTGCTCCGGGGAGAGTTGGGAAAGGTGGGGGAGCAGATTGGTTAATTCACGGAAGACCGTGGGGTCGGCTTTTTCCTTCAGCAGATCCATTTGTCGGGTGCGGGTATCCCCTTCAGGATGAAACAGGATAAAGTAAACGACGGCGCGGGCCCCGGTGAGGTCGTGGGTGGCTTGGCGAACGAGCCGGGGAATCTTTTCGAGGAGATTTTGGGCCCGTTCAAGTTGGCTTTGCTCCAATATTCCCAGCCCGGCCATGAGGACTTCCGGTCGAATGACGGGAGGGTTTTTTGTTTTGGGCTTTTTGCGCACCGGCTCGTAAGCCGTATCCGGAATTTTGGGACGGGAGGTGGGGATGATTTTGACTTTCGGGAATTGGCCGTCGAAGGACGGATCAATGGCGCGGATACGTTTTTTGAGGGGAGGGTGGGTGTTGGTCAGGCCACCGAGGCTCAAGGCCGCAACGCGGCCGAAAAAGAGGTGTCCGGCTTCCTCGGCGTGGTCGTTGCGGATGTAACTTTTGCGGTGTAGACCGCCGATTTTTTTCAGGGCTCCGGCGATGCCGTCGGAGTTGCGGGTGAATTGGACGGCGGCGGAATCGGCCAGGTACTCCCGTTGGCGGGAGATGGCGCTTTGGATGAGGCGGGCAAAAAAGAGTCCGATAAGCCCAATGATGACTAAGAGCGTACTGAGGACGACGATGGCAATGATAATGGCACCGCCTCCGCCGCCTTTTCCGCCTCCGCCGCCTCGGCTTCGTCCTCCGGAGCTGCCCCCAAAATAAATGCCTCCTCTGCGGGAGGATCTTCCATAGCGACTTTCGGCCTGGGAGGGAAACAGAAAGAAAAAGAAAAACCGCCAGAAGATTGACCCCAGGACATAGAACATGAGGATTCCGTTGAGGAGACCTAGCAGGCGGATGTTGAGCTTCATGTCGCCGTTGAGGATGTGACTGAATTCGTGGGCGACCACCCCTTGCAATTCGTCGCGGGAGAGTTGATCCACAGCACCGCGGGTGACGCCGATGGCGGCATCGTCGAGAGAATGTCCGGCGGCAAAGGCATTGATCGAGGTTTCTTCCGGGAGGATATAGGTGGCGGGCACGGGAACGCCGGAAGCGATGGCCATTTCCTCAACCACATTGAGGAGTCGTTGCATTTTGGGGTCATCCGGACGGTCTGCGACCAGCTCCCCGCCGAGCATAAGGGCGACGGTGGAGCCGCCGCCGCGCAACTGAAGGGTGCGGGTGAGGCTCCCGATGGCCATAATGGCGAGGGAGGAGAGGATGACAAGAGGTGTAAGGGAAGGGTCGAACCACCGGCTTTGGCGGGCCTCCATATACTCGGTGGTAAGGCCCGTCAGGTCGAGGGTGAAGAAGACGGCAAAATAAACGGCCGCAGTTATGATGACTACGACTGTTGAAAAGAGGCCCACGAGAAGGGCGGTTCTTTTTTTAGCCTGATGTTGGGCCTCGAAAAAATCCATTTCGTGGCGTTGCCGCGGATTTCAGGCCGGGTCAGGAGAAATCCACCTTAACCGACTCACGGGCGGCAGGCTCCTCGATTTCAAACAGCTGAGCTTCCTGGAAATTAAAAACTCCGGCGAAAAGATTGTTCGGGAAAACCTCCCGCTTGGTATTGAAGCGCATGACGGAGTCGTTGTAGGCCTGACGGGCAAAGGCGATTTTATTCTCGGTGGAGGTGAGTTCCTCGGTGAGCTGCATCATGTTCTGATTCGCTTTAAGGTCAGGGTAGGCTTCCGAGAGGGCGAACAGTTTGCCCAGAGTGCCGGTGAGGGCGGCCTCGGCTCCCATGAGACCTTTCATGGCGGAGGGGTCGCCAGGGTTTTGGGCGGCTTTTTGGTTGGCCTGGGAGGCAGTGTTCCGGGCCTGGATGACCGCCTCGAGGGTTTCGCGCTCGTGTTTCATGTAGCCCTTGGCGGTCTCGACCAAATTCGGAATGAGGTCGTAGCGGCGTTTCAGTTGGACGTCGATCTGGCTGAAGGCATTTTTGTAGCGGTTCCGGAGAGTGACCAGGGCGTTGTAGATGCTGACCGCAAAAATAACCAATACCCCGATCAGGAGGGCGAGAATGAGTAAAACGATAAGAAGTGAGTCCATAACAATAAAGATGAAAATTTTATGATAGGGGATGTCAAAAAAAATGCCAATGCTTAAAGTTGGCAAGGAGACAACTTTTTGGTTTGGTTGTTGTCGAATGAAAGTTCCTCCCGCAAGATTCTAATTTTCACGTGAATTTTCCAGCAAAAGCCCTTCGCCGAAGTTTGGTCCTCGGTGTTTCGACGGTAGTGTTGTCGCTGCTCGTCCCTGTTCAAGGGGACAGTCCGGCAGACGCGATGCCTCGGGTCCCTTTAATTGAAGAGGAGGGGTGGTTGGAGATTGAGCGGGAATCCGGGTTTTTGCGGGCACTTTCCCTAGGGGAGCAGGCTCATGAAGAAGGTTTTCCTTCGCTGGCGATTGACTTCTTTCAGGAAGCTTTGGCCGCCTTGCCATCTGAGGATCCCCGGCGGGAGGGAGCCCTTCTCGATCTCTCCGCAGCCTATTTGGCGGCTGGGCAGTTGCGCGAGGCTGAGGAATTGTTGCAGGCGAATGCGGAATTTGAGGGCCCTCGCTGGGACTTGCGCCGGGCGATTGTCACTTTTGAGCGGGAAGACCGCCGGGAATTGGACCGTTTGATTGCGGGTTTTCCGGCCGAGATGCTGCCTGAAGCGGAGCGGGGAATTTTTTATTTTCTACGGGGCTTGCACATGGAACGGCGAGGCCGCATGGAGAATGCCCGTGACTGGTATGAAAGAATCCTGGAGATGGAGGTGGGGCCGGCCTTGCTCGCCCGCACCCGCTTAGCCCAATTTCGTGTGTCATTGCTTGGGGAAGCCCCTTCTGCAGATTTATTGCGT
>JAFIGF010000111.1 GCA_020831535.1 Opitutales bacterium
GTCGGGTCAAAAAATAAGATTTTCTCCTCCCATCCAAGACCCTCCTTCGGGAGGGTCTTTTTTTTGTCATAATCCCACTGAATAACGGAAATCCCATGAAGAAGACCATTGTATTTGACTGTGACAGTACTCTCTCAAGCATCGAGGGAGTTGATGAACTCGCTCGTCTCAAGGGGGAGTCGGTTTACCGTGAGATCGAGGCCATGACCAATGCGGCCATGAATGGCGAAATTGCCGTTGAGGAGGTGTTCGCGAAGCGGCTCGCTTTGTTGAACCCAAGCCGGGATGATATCGCCGAGGTGGGGCTTCTGTATATTCGGGAGATGGTGCCGGGGCTCAAGCAAGCTTTGGAGCAGTTGCGGAAAGACGACTGGGGTTTTGTCATTCTCAGCGGAGGTTTCCGCGAGGCGATTTTGCCCTTAGCCCGTGAATTGGGGATTGCCCGGGTGGAAGCGGTTGATTTGCGATTCGATGCAGCGGGAAATTACCGGGGTTTTGATGAGGCCTACCCGACCACGCGCACCGGCGGGAAACCTGAGGTCTTGCAACGGCTCAAGGAGGAATGCCCGGAAACAAGCTATTGGGTCATGGTTGGCGATGGGGTCAGTGATTTGGAAACCAAGCCGGAGGTGGATCTTTTTCTTGGCTACGGCGGAGTCGTGGAACGGGAAAAGGTAAAGGCCGGCGCGGATGCTTATCTCACCCGAATGGAAGATCTTCCCTCCCTTTTGAAAAAGATGAGTGCTTCGGGGACAAAGTCGTAATTTACCCTTGCCTTACTCGCGAAAAGTCTCCCTAATAAACGGTTTTTCCCTAGCTTCTTATGCAAAAAACAAAGAAATCCATCGCAAAACGGTTCAAGAAAACCGGAACGGGCAAACTCCTTCGCCGGAGTCCTGGAATGCGACACATTCTGGCTAAAAAAAGCCGTAAACGTCGTCGTACCCTGACTCAGGATAAGGCTGTCGCCAAAGGTGACGCCAAGCGAATTTCGCCCGCTCTACCATTCGGTTGCTAAATTTGAATCCTCTATTATCGCAATGTCCCGGGTGAATCTTTTAGGCGACCCGAACATTCTTAACCCACCGGAGATTATACAACATGCCTCGTTCAACTAACAGTCCAGCCTCCCGTAAGCGTCGTAAGCGCATGATCAAGCGCGCCAAAGGCTATTACGGAAATAAATCACGCCTCTTTCGCTATGCGAAAGAAGCGGTCCACCATGCGGATCAGTATTCCTATGCCCATCGTCGGCAAAAGAAACGGACCTGGCGCTCGCTATGGATCGTTCGGATCAATGCCGCTTGCCGTGAAGCCGGAATTTCTTACAGCCGTTTTATGGATGGCCTGAAGAAGTCCGGAATCGAGCTCAACCGCAAGAGCCTGTCAGAACTGGCGATCAATGATGAAGCCGCTTTCGAGGCTATCCTCGAAAAGGCCAAGGCCGCCGTGCAAAAAGAAAATTAATTTTTCGTAGAATTTCATCGCTAAACCCGCATCGATCCGATGCGGGTTTTTTTACGAAAATTCGTACTTGCCATCTTTTGCAGCTTAATCTTTAGTTTCTTAAGTGAAATACGAAACAAAAAACCTTTTTCCCACTGATGGGCAGCTTCTTTCCCGTCAGGAGAAGGAAAAGTTGACCGGACAAAAGGGCTTGGTGGTCTGGCTGGTGGGGTTGTCCGGCTCCGGAAAAAGCACTTTGGCAAATGCCCTGGACCGGTATTTCTTTAGCTTGGGCCGTCTTTCCGTAGTGCTTGACGGTGACAATGTCCGCACGGGCTTGAATGCGAATTTGGGGTTTTCAGAAGAAGACCGTGAAGAAAACCTCCGGCGGGTGGCCGAGGTGTCGAAGCTTTTCGTGCGCAATGGCCTGATTGTCATCAACGCCTTCATTACCCCATTGGAGGTCTACCGTAAAAAATCGCGGGAGATTTTGGGGAGCGACCTTCATGAGATTTATGTCCGCTGCTCCTTTGAGGCGTGCCGTCAGCGCGACGTGAAAGGCTTGTATGCCAAAGCGGCGGAAGGAAAGGTGGCCAATTTTACCGGGAAGGACAGCAGTTTCGAAGAGCCCGAGCAGCCGGACCTTGTCCTTGATACTGAAGAGCTGACCGAGGGAGAAGCGTTGGAAAAGCTTGTTGCGTATTTGCGCACCCATTGGCAAACATAATTTCTTTATTCGATTCACCTAAGATTCACTAATAGTCTATCTGTTCATGCATTCCTATAATCTAACCCATCTGCAACAACTCGAGGCCGAGGCCATTTTCATCATGCGGGAAGTGGCGGCTCAGTTTGAAAAACCGGTTCTTCTGTTTTCAGGAGGAAAAGACAGCATTGTTATGGTGCGTTTGGCCCAGAAGGCTTTTTTTCCGGGCCGGTTTCCTTTTCCGTTAATGCATATCGACACCGGGCACAATTTCCCCGAAACGATTGAATTTCGCGATTGGTTGGTCGATCACTTGGGCGAGCGGTTGATTGTGCGTTCGGTTCAGGACAGTATTGACCAAGGGCGCGCGGTTGAGGAGAAGGGGCCGAATCCAAGCCGGAATGGTCTGCAAACCATCACCCTGCTCGATGCCCTGGAGGAATTTCAGTTTGATGCCGCTTATGGCGGGGCTCGCCGGGATGAAGAAAAGGCGCGGGCCAAGGAACGGTTTTTCTCCCACCGGGATGAATTCGGACAGTGGGATCCCAAAAACCAGCGTCCGGAGCTCTGGAACCTTTTCAATGGGCGGAAGAATGTGGGCGAGCATTTCCGCGTATTTCCGCTCAGCAATTGGACGGAAATGGATGTTTGGCAGTATATCAAGCAGGAGGAATTGAAGATCCCGGAAATTTACTTCAGTCATGAGCGCGAAGTGGTGAACCGAGGTGGCACTTTGCTGGCTAACAGCGAGTATATTACCCCGCAAGACAATGAAAAAGTCGAGACCCGGACCGTTCGCTTTCGAACGGTCGGCGATATGACTTGTACCGGGGCAGTGGAGTCCGTGGCCCACTCATTGGATGACATCATCCGCGAGGTAGCCGCCGCCAAGCAAACCGAAAGAGGAGGACGGGCTGATGACCGCCGTTCCGAAACGGCGATGGAAGACCGTAAAAAGCAGGGCTACTTCTGAGAAACAAGCTCCCCGACGACACCGACGAAAATTCGCAAACGTAAAACGACCATGCAGAAAGAAAAAGATACTTATTTGGAGATGGATCTTCTCCGTTTCACTACCGCAGGAAGTGTGGATGATGGCAAAAGCACGCTCATCGGGCGACTTCTCTTCGATAGTAAGGCGATTTTTGATGACCAGTTGGAATCCATCGAGCGGGTGAGTGCGCACCGCGGGGAGGGCGATTTCGATCTGGCTTTGTTGACCGATGGGCTTCGTGCCGAGCGCGAACAAGGCATCACCATTGATGTGGCCTACCGTTATTTTGCCACCCCCCGGAGGAAATTCATTATTTCGGACACGCCCGGGCATATCCAATACACCCGCAATATGGTGACCGGCGCATCGACCGCGAATTTGGCGATTATCCTGATCGACGCGCGCAAAGGAGTTATCGAGCAGACCTGTCGCCATGCTTTTATCGCCTCTCTGCTCGGCATCCAGCATGTTGTGCTGTGTATCAATAAAATGGATTTAGTGGATTACAAGGAAGAGGTGTACCGGGAGATTGTGGAGGACTTTAAACAATTTGCCTCCCGACTCAATCTTGCCAATATCAAATTCATTCCGATCAGCGCCTTGGTCGGGGACAATGTGGTCAATAAGTCCGACCGCACGCCATGGTATCGGGGAGAGTCCCTTCTGTATTTTCTGGAAACGGTTTATGTCGGTAGTAACCAGAACCATGTGGAGGCTCGTTTTCCGGTGCAGTATGTGATTCGCCCGCAAAGCAAAAACTGGCACGACTACCGCGGGTTCTCCGGCCGGGTGGCTGGTGGAGTTTTCAAGCCAGGGGATGAAGTGACCGTTCTGCCTTCAGGTTTCAATAGCAAGATTAAAGGGATTCACACCTTTGACGGGGACTTGGACGAGGCTTTCAGCCCCATGTCGGTTACGCTCACGCTGGAAGACGAGATTGATGTGAGTCGGGGAGATATGATTGTGAAACGCAATAATCCTCCCCAAGTCTCGCAGGATATCGATGCGATGATTTGCTGGTTCAATGAGAAAAAGCTTCAGCCCCGCGGGAAGTATATCATTCGCCATACTACCCGTGAAGCGCGTTGTCTTCTTAAAGAGGTCAAATACAAGATGAATATCAACACTTTGCATAAAATCGAAGACGACCTTGAGGTGGGGCTGAATGAGATTGCCCGGGTTTCGATTCGCAGCTCCATGCCGTTGTTTGTGGACGAATACCGGGACAACCGGAATACCGGAAGCCTGGTTCTTATCGACGAGTTTACCAACGAAACCGTCGCCGCTGGCATGATTGTTGGTGGGAGATGAGACCCGGGACCGAAGACCGCGAAGCAATTCTGAAATGACGATAGAGGGGACTCGTCCCTTCTATCTAGGGCACGCTAAAGCAACAAAAAACCCGGCCACCAAGGACCGGGTTTTTTGTTGAAAAGCAATCTGTTAAACTTTATGCAGGACTCACCTTCGGTAATTGCGCGTCGAGTTCTACTTCGTGCGGGTGCTTGCGTTTGACCCGTTCCATTCGACAGCGTCGCCGAATTTTGCGATCGAGCTTGTTGACGACCTCATCAATCGATTTGTGCATATCATGCGTGGCCTCGGTAACAACCATCTGGGGCCCATTAATTTCGATGATGCCCTTGGCGATAAAGGGCCGGTCTTTATTGTGATTTTTATCGATATCAAGCTCGAATCGGATCCTGATAATGCGTTCCTCATGGCGGAAGAGCTTGTCCACCTTCTCCTCAACAAATTGCTTGAGGGCATCGGTCAGCTCGATATGCCGACCAGTCAGGATCAGTTCGTTTTCATTGCTCATGGTATTTGTCCTTTTGTTATGGGTTTGTTGTTAGAGTCTCCGTTGAATAGTCAAGCTGTGCGCACGAAGCGACAACCGTTCCGCGGAGACGGAAAAGGCATTGGGAAAAACGGGGATGTTTTTGTCGGTCCAGTGAAGGACCAAGGGCTGGGTAAAGAAAGAAGAACCATATCGATTCGTTCTTTAAGCGTTGCCGCAACTCTCTGAAAAGACAAGCAAAACCGACGGATTTGTGTTTTAATCGAGAGAATTCTTGCGGTCATGGGGAAACCAACCATGAGTCTTACAGTCATGTCATTTTGGAAAAAGTTTCGTACAATCGTCATCACCGGAGCCTCTTCCGGTATTGGAGCGGCTTTCGTGCCGAAATTACGGGAAAAATGTCCGGATGCTCATATTTACGGGCTTTCACGAAGTCACCCTACGGAGGGAGAGAAGCTTCTGTATGACCCGATATCGGTCGATTTGACCAATCCGGCGGACCTGGAGCGCTTGGAGCAGGATCTTCCCCGGATTTTTGCCCAAGGCCCGGTGCTTTTGATCAACAACAGCGGATTTGGGTCGTATGGGCCTTTTCCCCAGCCTGATCTTGAGAACCATCTGAATATGATGGATTTAAATGTCAAAGCTCCGGTCTGGCTGGTCGGCAGAGCACTGCCGTGGTTACGCCGGGAAGGTGGGGCCATTATCAATGTGGCGAGTACCGCCGGGTTTCAGCCGACACCCTTTCTGTCCACCTATGGTGCGACCAAGGCCTTTTTGCTGCACTGGAGCATGGGGCTGCACCATGATTTGAAAAAAGACGGAATCAGAGTTCTGGCCCTCTGTCCGGGGCCTACGGCAACAGATTTCTTCCGAAGGGCTGGCTTTGAGGGCAAAGTCGTGCCGGATGCTTTCGGGCAGACCTCCGAGCAAGTGGTCCAGGCTGCAATGCGGGCCCTGGAGAAAAACCGGAGTCTCGTCGTTTCCGGATGGAAAAACAAAATACTCGTCGCGGTTTCCTCCAAACTTCCGAAAGCCCTGGGGACGGCCCTCTCGGCCCGCGTCCTCGCCAAAGTCCGACAGTAGGGGAGGGGGCAATCTCCGTCGTGGCCACCGGATTTAGCCCAGTGGAAAGTTGTCACCGGGGCATTTCGGGCTAGAGTGGAGCCATGTTATCGGAAAACGAAGAGCTTTTGGACATTGTTGACGGGGAGAATCATGTGGTGGGACAGGCGACCCGTGAGGAAATCCACCGGCGAAAGCTGGTGCACCGGGCGGTGCATCTGCTTTTAACCGACGGGAAGGGGCGGTTTCTTTTGCAAAAGCGCAGTGCCCGTAAACGGGATTACCCGGAGCACTGGGATTCCTCGGTTTCGGGCCATGTGGTGGCCGGGGATGATTTCGAGGCTACGGTAGTGAAGGAGGCCGCCGAGGAAATCGGCTATGTGCCGAAAGAATTTTTCCCCCTGTTTCTCTTGGAACCTTCCGAGGAAAACGGTCAGGAGTGGATCCTTTTTCACGTGGAAAAAACCAAAGCCCAGCGCTTTCGGGCGGACCCTGAGGAAATCAATGATTTGCGTTGGTGGACCGAGGAGAATTTGCTCAAAGCGCTGATGGAGGGAGCAGAAAAGTTCTCGCCGACCTTCAAAACCTTCTTCTTTCTCTGGCGGGAAACCGGTTTTCATTTGCCGGAACGGGGACATGACCAGTGGGCTTCGGTTTCCCACGGTCCGCCCGAGTTTTTGCAGGTTCAACGGAGCTTTCTCGAAGCGGCAGGGTTTCCGGTGCGATTGCTCAACGACGAATCCCTTGGCGGTCTGGGAGGACAGGGATTCTTCAGCGGGAAAAACCCATTTTACAGCGATTTGTATGTGCCCCGGGAGCATTTGGTGGAGGCCGTGGCCTTGCTCTATTTGAGTCGTCCGGAAGAAGGAGAAAGTCCCTGAAGACGTCGAGGCCTTACGGACCACTGTGGGGCGGAATGGGGACTCGATTTGCGCCCTGGGGGCGGCCTTTCCGTTTCTTTGCCTTTTCCATTGCTAAGTTGCGGCAAAGGGGGCATGATGAGCGGTTTTAAATTTGTTGAGTTATGAGTGATGTCCTTTCCCTTCTGCGTGAGCAAGAAACCTTGAGTATTTCCCAAATGGCCAAAATCCTTGGCGTTGCGGAAAGCGAGGTGGAACGCCAAATTGAAGAGTTGAAAGCCCAAAAAATTCTTCTGGGCTGGCGCCCCGTTTTTTATCCGGGGAAAGAGGAAAATGATTCCGTGCGCGCAGTCATCGAGGTGAAAATCACCCCTGAACGCGGGGGTGGCTTCAATCGCCTGGCCGAACGAATCAGTCGTTTCGACCAAGTGGAAAGCTGCTACCTGATGTCCGGGGGATATGATTTGATGGTCATTGTCCGGGGAAAAAACCTGGCCCGGGCCGCCGAATTCGTTTCCGAGCGCTTGGCAACCATCGAGGGGGTTTTGTCAACTTCCACGCATTTCCTCCTCCGCTCCTACAAGGAACAAGGGTTTCTGTTAAACGGCGGAGACAAGGATACCGGACGCCCGGAGGTTTCGGCGTAAGCAAAACAACCCTTCGAGAAGGCACGGTATGTCCGATAGTATGCAAAAGTTTGTGGCCTCCCACGTGGTGGGGTTGCCCCGTTCGGGGATCAGGGATTTCTTTGAAATTGTCTCCCAGAAAAAAGAGGTCATCTCTCTCAGTGTGGGAGAGCCCGATTTTGTGACCCCGTGGAATGTCCGCGAGGCGGCCATCTATGCCCTGGAAAAAGGGGCCACCTCCTATACCGGGAATAGGGGACTCCCCAAGCTTTGTAAAGCGATCAGTCGTTACGTGGAGAAGGCCTTTTCGGTATCCTATCATCCGGAAAAAGAAATCCTGGTCACCGTAGGGGTTTCCGAGGCGCTGGATATTGCGCTGCGGGCCTTGGTCAATCCCGGCGACAAGGTCATGTATCATGAGCCTTGCTATGTCTCCTACCACCCCTCCATCAGCCTGACCCACGGCATACCGGTAGGGGTCCCCACTCGGGCGGAAAATGATTTCGCCCTGGATCCCCGGGATCTGGAGGCGGCGTGGGAACCGGGATGCAAGGTATTGATTTTAAATTTTCCGACCAATCCAACCGGAGGGGTTTTGGATCGGGAGCGTTTGGAGCGCATCGCCCGCTTTGCCGTCGAGAAGGATCTGGTGGTGATCGCCGATGAGATTTATTCCGAGCTGACCTTCGAAGGCGAGCGCATCAGCATTGCCTCCTTGCCCGGATTGTCCGCACGGACGATTTTTCTGCACGGAGTATCCAAAGCTTTCGCTATGACCGGTTTTCGTCTGGGCTGGGCCTGCGGTCCGGCGCCCCTCATCGAGGCCATGATGAAAATCCACCAATACAGCATGCTTTGCGCACCGATTCTCAGTCAAGAGGCCGCTTGCGAAGCACTCAACCATGGCGAGGAAAGCGTCGAGAGAATGCGCGAGCAGTATTGTCGGCGGAGGGATTTTATCGTTCGCCGGTTCAATGAAATAGGTTTGCGCTGCCATTCTCCCATGGGATCCTTTTACGCCTTCCCCTCGGTGGCGGGCACCGGCTATTCGGAGCGGGAGTTTTCCCTTGGATTATTGGAAAGCAAAAATGTGGCCGTGGTCCCCGGGACCGCCTTTGGCGAATACGGCAAAGGTTTCGTCCGGGCCTGCTTTGCCACCGCCTATGATCAATTGGTGGAAGCCACCAACCGGATGGAAGACTTCCTGCAGAAAGAAAAGAATCATTTATGAGCACCGATCCCGTTTTTGTCGCCCTCGTTGGTCGCCCCAATGTGGGCAAAAGCCGTTTGTTCAACCGTTTGGTTGGCCGTCGGGTTTCCATTGTTCATGATGAACCCGGGGTCACCCGTGACATTGTCTCCCATACCCTTCCTGGAGGGATCACTTTGCTGGATACCGGTGGATTGGGGCGGGAAGACCAGGAAAAACAAACCGAATTACTTGAAGCGACCCAGCAACAGGTTCATTTCGCGCTAACCACGGCCAGTCTCATTCTGTTTGTGGTGGACGGGCGCAGCGGCTTGGCGGCCGGAGATCTGGAAGTCGCCAAGACCCTGCGCAAAGCCGGTAAAGAGGTTTTCCTCGTAGTCAACAAGCTCGACCACGATACCGACAATTTCGCCGAAAATGAATTTGCCAAACTAGGGTTCGAGGAGGTTTTTGGCGTTTCTGCGGAGCATGGCCGCGGCACCGAGCAACTTTGGGAAAAAGTACGGGAAACGGTCGGGCAGGAGACATCCGAAGACCCGGAAGTGGAGGAAAAGCCCCGGATCAGGCTTTGTTTTGCCGGGCGCCCCAATGTGGGCATATCATCCCTCGCCAACAGCCTGTTGCATTCTGACCGTTTGATCGTCTCGGACATTCCCGGCACGACTCGTGACGCGGTG
>JAFIGF010000116.1 GCA_020831535.1 Opitutales bacterium
CTTTACACAATAGAGGAAATGGCCGAAAGCGAACCAACTCCCCGTTATACTGTAGCTCAACTAAAAGCTGGCAAAGTCCCCACCGGAAAACGCTTTGTGGGAATCTTCCTCTTGCAGCGAAAAGAGATGAGAACCACCCGCAAAGGGAACCCCTTTCTCCGCCTTGAGTTTGCCGACAAAACCGGATCCTTTGGCGCCAACCTTTTTGACGACAGCACTCTCTACCAGGAAAACCAGGACCTGCCCGAAGGCACGATTATTCGCCTGGAGGGCAATGCCGAATCCTATAACGACAGCTTCTCCCCCCGCCTCCTATCCCTGGAGAGCATTCCGGAAGACCAGGCCGAGCAGGAAAATCTCCTGCAAACCCTTGTCGAAACCTGCCCGGAAAATCCGGAGAAGTTGTTTCTGGAACTGTTCGAGGCCATTGATAACATCTCCGACCAAGGTTTGCGCCAAACCGTTGAAGCAGTGGTCAACGACTTCGGCGAAAGCTTTAAAACCGCGCCAGCCGCCATCTCCATGCACCATGCCTACCGCCACGGGCTACTGGAACATACCGTTCATATGATCCGCGCTGGCCAAGCTCTTCTTCCCCTTTACCCGGAAGTGCACGCCGATTTGGCTATCGCCGGCATCATTGTCCACGACGTAGGCAAAATCGACGAATACCAAGGCAGTTCGGTTTTCCGCAAAACTCCTCTGGGAGTCATGCAAGGCCATGTCGTCCTCGGATACCGAGCGGTGCGCAAGGCTGGCTTACGAAACCATCTGAACCCCGACCTGTTGGAGCGACTCGAACACATTGTCCTCAGTCACCAGGGCGAACTGGAATGGGGAGCCGCCGCCATGGCCGCCACCCCGGAAGCGGTATTTGTCTCCATGGTGGATAATCTCGACGCCAAAATGGGCATGGTTCAGCGCTTGCTGCGCCACCGTGAAGAAGGCCAGGAACTGTCGGAACGTCACCTCGGCCTAAAGACCCAAGTGATCCTATCTGCTCCCCCTGCCTCCACTGAGAACTCTGCCTGAATGCTCCTCTTCTTTGCCAACGGTCAATGGCTGGTATACCTCTGGGAAATTCTTTGGTATACCCTCGCCGGCTTTGGCGGCTTGGCCCTTCTCCTCATCGCCTCGGGCCATGTTATTCTAAACAAACGTGAAACGAGCGCGGCCATCGGATGGATCGGGGTCATGTGGCTACAGCCTTTAATCGGGCCAATTTTATATCTTTTCTTCGGGATCAATCGCATCCGGCGCAAAGCCTTCCGCGCGTCTCCCGAATCAATCACGCCTACCATAAACTTGCCCCATACCGGTAGCGCCTGCTCAATGGCGCAACTTAAGGAGCTGATTCCTCCAGAGAAAGGACATTTGCTCGATCTGGCCGAATTGGCCAATAATATCATCAGTCGTCCCCTCCTTGAGGGCAATACGATCACCCCGCTGATCTGCGGCGATGAAGCCTACCCCGAGATGCTAAAAGCCATCGAAGACGCTCAGCAAACCATCACCCTAACAACCTATATTTTCGCCAATGACCGGACCGGAGATGAATTCCTCGATGCCCTGACCGCCGCCCACCAAAGAGGCGTGCAGGTGAGAGTCTTGATCGATGCGGTGGGGGCCCGCTATTCCTTTCCTTCCATCCTCCGCAAAATGCGCCGCCGAGGGATTCCCTGCGCCCGCTTCATGCCCTCTTTGGTCCCTTGGCAAATGCCTTATATAAACCTGCGCTCCCACCGGAAAATCCTCGTTGTGGACGGTCAGCACGGCTTTACCGGCGGTATGAATATCGCCTCCGGAAATGTCCACCACCTAAAACCCTCCCATCTGATTTCCGATATTCATTTCAAAGTTGAAGGGCCTCTGGTAACCTCTTTACAGGACATTTTCTCTGACGATTGGTATTTTGTCACCCGTAAAAAACTGAGCGGTCCGGAATGGTTTCCGAAAATTCCACCCAGCGGAAATACCGTCGCCCGTGGGATTACCGACGGCCCCGATGAAAACTTTGATCGCTTGCGTATGCTGCTACTGGGAGCCATCGGTATCGCGAAACGCTCGATCCGTATTGCCACTCCCTATTTCCTGCCCGACCGAACCCTGGTCAGCGCTCTCAATACTGCGGTTATGCGGGGAGTCCGGGTGGATATTTTGATCCCCGATAAAAACAACCTGACCATCGTCGACTGGGCCTGTCAATCGAACATCCAGGATCTCGTGCAATGGGGCTGCCGGGTGTGGCGCTCCGCACCTCCCTTCGATCACAGTAAACTCATGCTGATCGACGATTATTGGTCTCTCATCGGCTCGGCCAACTGGGACCCCCGCAGTTTGAATTTAAACTTCGAATTCAACGTCGAATGCTACGACTCCCAGTTAGCCCGAAAGCTTGGCGATATTTTTGAAAAGAAACGCGCCACCGCCGAAATGGTAACCATCCGAAGTGTCCTTGACCGTCCCTTGGTCCTCCGCCTGCGAAATGGACTCGCCCGACTCTTTAGCCCCTATTTATAAAAAAGCTCCTTTTTCGTCGGGGAAATCAAAAGTAGCGATCCAAAAGCGCCCTGGCGATCTTCTCCCATTCTTCTTCCAAATCACCCTTCGCCGCCTTCTTTCCGGCTCGGGTATACCAGAATTCAG
>JAFIGF010000121.1 GCA_020831535.1 Opitutales bacterium
TCTGGACGATCCCCGTCCGGTGACGGTGGAAGCCCCCGTTATCACCGGTCAGCCTCAGGGCCAAACCGTGACGGAAGGGGAATCGGTTACCTTCACCGTGGAAGCCGAAGGTGAGGGAACCTTATTGTATCAATGGCGGAAGGATGGTGAGGCGATCGCTGACGCCACCTCTTCGACCCTGACCCTGGATCCGGTGGTCCTTGGCGATGCCGGAATCTACACCGTGGTGGTGAGCAATGACGGCGGGAATACAACCAGTGATGAGACTGTTTTGACGGTCGAAGAAGATCCTTATGAAGGTTGGTTGCGAGATTTCGATCTGGAGGATGACGGTGAAACCACCGTTACCAAGGGCGGAAGGGAAGTCACCCTGCGCGAAGCCTATCTGCTTGGGGACGATCCGCATGATCCGAACGATGTGTTGCGGATTACCGGGATCGTGGCACAGCCTGAAGGAAACACGATAAATATGTATTTTCCCAGCTTACCGGATCGGATTTATACGATTGAGGTAAGCGATGATCTCGCTACGGAAAGCTGGTCTCGCTATGGCGAGGAAAGTATTTCCGGCGATGGCGAAACCCGTTTCTTCACCGTACCGATGGATTCCTCCGAACATTCCCGCCGGTTCTTCCGCGTAAGGGTGAGTTTTCCGGAGTGAGGTTATATCGTCTATCTTACTTTGATATTCAAATGAACTTGGTATTAATATGAATTATTTTAGCAAAAGTTTGATTTGTAATCTTTGGTAGGTTTTCAGTATAAAGGTTATCTATTTCACCCCTTCCCCATTTATGAAAAAAACGTTTCTTTATCTTATCCCTGCAATAGCTGGTTTTGCCTTGGTTTTGATTTGGTCACAACGAAGTGAGCAAATGAGTAACGAGGTGGCTTCGGCTGACCAGGAGCCTGTGTTCGCATCCTCTGAAGGAGCGGAGAGTGAACCGTCACCTTCATCAGAACAGGATATAGCGGGAGAGGATGTCCCATCGGAAGGGGATGAAGAGCCGGTTCAGGGGATGCATGAATTACGTCCGATTGAGGATTTTCCGATTCTGACCTGGGCGGACCGGGTGGACCGGGAAGGGCAACCCGCCCCGCGGACGCCCCGTGGACAGCATGGGCGTCGGATCTTGGATGATCCGGTGGAACGGGAGATTCGCCGCGATAACCCGACTCCGGTTCAGCCCTTTGCGGCTCCTCGTCCGGCTCGGGAGGATTCGCTTTTTGCCTATACGCCTCACGTACGTTCAGCAATTGAGGTGGAGATGTCGCATCGGCTTTTTCATGAGGCGGCCAGTGGGGAATTTCACCGAATGGAAGTTCCTCTGACGGAGGACCGGACGGTGACGGTGGATATGGAGAAGCTATTGCATCGCGGTCCTCATACTTTTTCTTTTTGGGGAAAGGTGGAAGAACATCCCGATTCACAAGTGATATTGGTTTATAACGAAGGCACGGTAGCCGGAGGGGTCAGCTTGTATGGGGTGCTGGATCATGAGACGGTAAATTATGAATTCGTAGGAATGGAAGAGGGTTTGATTGCCGTGCAGGAAGTCGATTCGGATACCTTTTTGAGGAAGCCTTGTGGGGTCTGCGGAGGGCATCACCCGGTGGCGGATTTGCATTTGGATGAATTCGACACGGTGGAGGACGATGGTCTGCTGGACGGCGAGGGAGCACCGGAGGGTGATCCTTCGGTGGATCATATCGTGGATATTGTCGTAGGCTATGGGCGGGATGCGCGGATCGCCGATGGGGGCACGGCAAATATTGAGGGGCGCATTATAGCCTCGGTGGATCGGATGAACATTAGTTTCGAAAATAGTTTGGTTGATAATACCCGCTTGGTTCTTTTAGCGTTGAAGGAGGATCCTTATTATGAGTTTCAGCAATGGGGAACTCATCCGGATTGGGGTGGCCTGGGGGAGGAACTGGCGGCTTTGCAAAGCGCGACCAACGGGCGCTTGGACACAATCGCCCAGTTGCGGTTCGATCTGGGCGCGGATTTTTCGGCGTTCATTGTCCGGGAACATTTTGGCGGTCATGCCGGACTGGCTTTCCGTCCCGGAGTTTATTCAGTGACTGCACGAAATTACATGAGTAACAGCCAGCTCGTTTTTGTGCATGAGGTTGGGCACAATTATGGTCTTCGGCATGCCTATCGGGATAGTAGTTCGGCCAATGATACTGCGGTCAATGCCCATAACTACGCCTGGCGGTTTCAGGATGTGAATGGCAATAACCGTCGCCGGACGATACTTTCGTACGGGTCCTGGACACGAGTCATGCATTTTTCCAATCCGGATGTGATTCATCCGGTGAACAATGCCCGAACGGGAGCCGAGAACGGCTTCGACGGGACCAACGACCCCACCGTGCATTCGCAGTTGGTGGATCGGGGCTATGATGGCACGAATTCCAATCTGGGCGCACGATCGGCGCACTATTTGGTGAATAACGCTTCAACCAGTGCGAACCGACTGACCCGTGTTGGTTTCGGGCTGACCAACCCCCAGGCTGGTGAAATCGTACCTATCGGTGAAACGTATTGGATCGAATGGGTCGGCGGCGTCCATGACGATAGCGTGGACATCGAGCTTTGGCGGGATGGCGGATTGTTGGAGGTTTTAGCGGAGGATTTTCCCAATACGGCGCGGACCTTGGAATGGACGCCTTCGGGTCTTTCCAGCAGCGAAGATTACCAGATTCGAATCATCTTGAATGATGGCGAGGAAGAGGTGCTCTCCGCCCCGTTCACGATCGAACCGGATTATCCCCGCGTGGTCAGCACCTTTGTCGCCCCCCTTGGCGTGGCCGAGCCGGGATTGAATGAAGTGTCGGTGACCTTTAACCGGAGTATCGATACGGAGTCATTTGCTCTCGGCACGGATGTGACCCGTTTCGTCGGTCCGGATGGGGAAGATCTTCGAGGCACCCTGACAGATTACATCTGGTCCGAGAATGATACGGTGCTGACGTTCTCCTT
Source organism: Opitutales bacterium (assembly GCA_020831535.1). Lineage (GTDB taxonomy): Bacteria > Verrucomicrobiota > Verrucomicrobiia > Opitutales > T3Sed10-336 > JAIUMY01. Next base: position 2,990 of record JAFIGF010000121.1, read on the forward strand.
TGCCCCCCTGCAGGATCCGGGCTTTTACCGGATTGATTTCGGTCCGAATCTGCTGGATACGCGGGGTTTTCCGATGGACCAGAACGGCAATGAGATTCCGGGGGAAGTGGATGATGGCTTTGGCTTCACGTTTCGGGTAGGGGAGTTGGATGATGGAGGTCCAGGTGCTCGATTGGCCCTTTATGAAAATGATTTTGAAGAAGATGCCGGAGGTTTTACTTGGCAGGGAATTTGGGACAGGGGAATTCCCCAGCAGCAAGGTGTAGGTGGACCAGGTTCGGCTTATAGTGGTCAGAGGGTTTTGGCGACGAATCTCACCGGGAACTATGCCCAAAACATCGACATATACGCCACATCCCCGGTGTTCAGTACCGAGAATCACGAAGAGATTGAACTAGAGTTTCAGCGTTGGTTGGGATTGACCTGGGCGCAACAGGGAAATCGCCAGGACCGTGGGCGGGTCGAGTACCGAGTGGGGAATAATGCCTGGACCGAAATTTGGTCGAACAACGGGGCATTGGATGACGGAGGTTGGAACCAGGTAACCTATTCCCTGCCTGCTGAAGTGGAAAACCAAAGTTCAGTTCAAATTCGATTCAATCTGGATACAGGAAATCAAAGTTCTCTTTCTTATGGCTGGAATATTGATGATTTAGTTGTTTCGGGAGTTGGAATTGGACCGGGCTTTAGTCCACCGCCTGCGCCGAAGGTGGTGGGGCACATGCCGGCCGGGGCGGTGATTTCGGCTCCTGACTCGATCTGGATCGATTTTGATCAGCCGATGAATGCCGGAAGTTTCTCGTTAAGTGATCTGAGTGGGATCAGTGGAGCCGATGCTTCCTTTGATGTGGTGGACTATGCCTGGACAGCGGAGAACCGTTTGCGGCTGGATCTGACGGGGGTTAATGAGGATGGTACCTATACCCTCACGCTGGGGACGGGGGTTCAAAGTGTTTCGGGAGATGCTTTGGCGGAAAGTTATACAGCTTCCTTTGAACTGGGCACCTTTGATGCGCCGGTTATTCTCACCGAAAGCCTGCCTATGGCACACGAGGGGGAAGCCTACAGTGCTACGTTGGAAGCGGAAAGCCCGGATGGATTGAGTCTCTCACTTTCGGCAGCCGGGCTACCCTCGTGGTTGAGTTTCGCCGATCAGGGAGACGGAACGGGCACCTTGAGCGGTACGCCCCCCATCGGAACGGGAGGTTCGGTGAGCCTCACCTTTATCGCTGACGATTCGGCCAATACGACCGAAGAGACTTTTGCGCTGGAAATCAATCGTGCACCTGTGGTGGAATTCGACGCGC
>JAFIGF010000126.1 GCA_020831535.1 Opitutales bacterium
GCTGGAATCCAACTCATCCTAGCCACCCAAAGACCTTCCGTAAATGTCATCACCGCCGTCATCAAAGCCAATCTTCCCAGCCGGATTTCCTTTAAGGTCGCCTCCAAGGTCGATAGCCGCACCATTCTCGATAGCATGGGAGCCGACCAACTGATCGGTCGTGGAGATATGTTGTTTCTCCCGCCGGGTTCCTCTCGCCTGATTCGTTCCCAGGGAGCTTTTGTCTCGGATGAAGAGATTAGCGCGATCGTCGATCATCTCAAGCAAAATGGTCCACCCCAATTTGAGGAAACGGTGCAACAACAAATCGAACAACCGGACGGCGATGGCGATGACGGGGATGAGGAAAGCGACGACCTTTACGAACAGGCTTTGGACGTTCTGCGCACCAGCAAAAGGGCCTCCGCCTCCATGCTCCAGCGTCGGCTGAAAATCGGTTACAACCGTGCCGCAACGCTCATCGAAAAACTCGAAGACCGCGGTGTTGTAGGCCCCGAAAACGGGTCCAGCCCCCGCGAAATCCTCGTCGATTTGGATTCCCTCTAAGGGCGGAAGGGGGAGAGGAAAAACAGCCAGGGAGAAAAGGGATGAGGGATGAGGAAAAACAGCCGTATCTCTCACGGAGGCACAAAGGCACGAAGAGGGACGGCAAGCGGGGACCTTGTGTCCCTGCACGAAGTTCTTTAGCCCAAGGTGAGCAGCCCTGGAACTTTCGACCTCTGACCGTTGAAAACCGCCGGAAGGAACCACGAATAGACTCGAATAAACACGAATTGATGGAACGGAGGGTTTCTTGGCTCGTCGGGGTCGGGGGGTAAACCCCCTCCTACAAAGTGGTGGTTGTGTTTTTGGGAAATCGGAAGATTTCGTACTCCGAATTGAGTGGTTACTGGCGGATTTGCTTCCCTGTCGGAGGGGCTTTACGCCCCGACCCGTCCGCGAGTGGTTGTTCACTCTTTGTCTCTTGACAGCGGCACCGCGAAAAGCACGGGCCCTACCGCAGAAGCACCGGCACCGAACCACGTCTGGGACCAACAGAGTCTACCCGAGCAGGTATTCGGGATTCAACTTCTGCAAGTCCTCAACCACGAAAAGGCCATCCCGGCGAATGACCTCGCCGTCAAAGGCAATGGTCCCTCCCCCATTGGCCGGGTCTTGCAATTGCACCATATCCCAATGAACTTGGGAACGATTTCCGTTGTCGGCAATTTCGTAGGCTTGTCCGGGGGTAAAATGAAAAGACCCGGCGATTTTTTCATCAAAAAGAATATCCCGCATGGGCTCGGTAATGTGCGGGTTGAAAGCAATGGCAAATTCCCCGATAAAACGGGCACCGGCATCCGCATCGAGAATTTCATTCAGTTTCTCCTGATTGTCTCCACTGGCTTCAATTATTTTTCCCTGGGCAAAGACCAAACGAATCCGGTCGAAGGAATTCCCCTGGTACACCGTTGGCGCGTTAAAGGAAATCTCTCCCTCCACACTCTCTTTGACCGGTGCGGTAAAGACCTCTCCATCGGGGATATTGTGTTCTCCACCGCAACATTTGGCCGGGATCCCCTTGATGGAGAAGCGCAGATCCGTACCAGGGCCCTTGATTTCGACCCGGTCGGCGGCTTCCATCCGGGCCTTTAACGCCTCCATCCCGGGGATCATGCGGGCATAATCCATAGTGCAAACACGAAAATAAAAATCCCGGAAGGCTTCCGTACTCATGCGGGCTTGCTGGGCCATAGCTGCCGTCGGCCAACGCAAAACCACCCAACGGGTTTCATTTACCCGCTGATCCAAAACCGGTTTCATAGCCTGCAAATAAGCCTTCATCTGTTCTGCCGGGATATCGGAGGTCTCAAAGATATTATGGGAGCCCCGTATGGCGACATAGGCATCCATCTTTTTCATGCGGGCCATTTCCACCTCCGCGTGGGCGGCAAAGGCTTCGGCTGAACCCTCCCGGATCCACTCTCTGGTGGTTTCCGCATGATGCCATTGGACAAAAGGCTCCGCCCCCTTCGCACGGGTAACCCGAAGCAATGCGGAAACCATTTCCGCAGGGATATCAAAAGCTTCAATAAAGACCCTGTCGCCTTTGCTTAAACGAACGGAGTGCCCGGACAAAACTTCCGCTAAATCAATAAATCGAGAATCCATCGAATCATCCTAGCAACTTCTCCTTTTCGGGCAACTGTGGATTCGGAAAAGAATGGCCGGACTCACGGATTTTTGGGGAAAGTTCTTTTCCCCAATTCAGGGAGACGATAGAATTGAATCTGCGATAATGAAGAAGCAAAGGAAAGAACGCTGTCTCATTCTGCCCGACCTGCATCAGGATATCGCCTGGGCCGAATTGGTTTTGGAAAAAGAAGCCGGTCAGGCAGACCAAATCGTTTTTCTGGGAGATTACTTCGATTCCCGGAGACCGGATTTTGAAATTGCCTCGGCCCGGGAAACGGCGGCTTTCATCAAAGAGGTGAAAAGCCGGTTTGGGGCCGGGGTGACTCTTTTGGTGGGCAATCACGACCTTCCCTATCTTGAGGGCGCTCCGCACTTTGCGAAGGGGCTACCCGATTTTTCCCCACAATACCCTTGCTCCGGATTCGATCCGCGCAAAGGAGTGGAGATTTTTGCGGAATGGGATATCCCTTGGTTGGCCAATCTGAATCTGATAACGATGGTCCAAGGCTTTTTGCTCTCGCACGCTGGCGTGGCTCCGGAATTTTGGCCAAAGGAAGCGGCTCCCGAAAAAAGTTTGGTGGAATTTGAAAACCGCTGCCAATCCGCTTGGGAAAACTTTCGCCACCACCACGAGCCTCTTTTTTCCGCGGGCCTAAGTCGCGGGGGATTTCAGGAAACCGGCGGGCTCCTGTGGTTGGATTGGGATGACGAATTCACCGACAGCCTCCCCTACCCCCAGATCGTTGGCCATACGGTGAATGCCTTTGCCATCGAAGTTCGCAAAAAAGGGCGATCCTATTGCCTCGATAACGCTCAAAGCACCTACGGCATTCTCACCAAAGGTCATTTGACAACCCACGAGCCCTAAACTTCCCTACCGCCGCCCCGAGGGCAGCTGATTCGGAAAAACCATAGCCGGAATTTCATGGAGTTGCGGAATTCTTTCGCCAAATTCCCCGTCGATTTCATCAGGCAAGGGAACGACTGAAAAGATCGGTAAAAAAGGTCCGCCGGGATGGGTGGTATAGTCTTCGTTTTCTTTTTGCACCAGCAACATCGCGGAGTAGCGGGTATTCGGACCATTTACCCCAATGGCAATATCGATAGGATACGTCTGACCTTTTTCGAGTTCAATCCAATCACCGTATTGGAAAAAGACGCTGCCCCACCCAGAGGAATAAGCCCAGTTCGGCGGAGACTCACTCCGGCAAAATCGTGGGCCGCAGAAGTTGCCCCTCTTCGAGCAGAGACCAACTGACGATTAATGCCCACCGTAATCAACTCATCAGAAGCCGTATAAAAACGATACCGGCCATCCTCTTGGGGGGTAATTTCTCCCCGCAAATGAATGATGAAATCATTGGGCAAAGACCGTTCGAAAATTCCATTCAGCTCGTCCGATTGAACTCTCGAATGGAGAACATGGGCAGCATACAAAGCGTCCCCGATTTCATTGAGATCTTCAAAAAACGAGCGGTCGTAGCCCCCTCGAACAAATTGCTCGACATCAGCATAAGGCGAGGATGAGGCAAAAAAACGCATTTCCATCAATTGTTCACTGAATTCGCTGGTCGACATTTGATCCCAATCAATGCTGGGAGTCCGGCCTGCCTGCCGGAAGGCTACGGTATCAGCGGCCGTCGTTGGAATAGAGGGAGTAGGTGGAGTTGGCACCGCCTGGGTGTCGGCAACAATTTCAGGTAGGTTTATGTCATGGAGAGGATCTACCGTCAAACGTTCCAAATCGATTTCCACTTCGGGTTGCACATCCGCAACTTCAACCTCTTCAATTTCAATTTCCTGCACCGCTTCTTCCTCATGCGCCTGCTCCATGGCAACCTCCATCCCCGGGTCACCTTGCTGTACGTAGCGATAAACGGTCCATAGGCCGAGTAGCACAAGTAAGACAAAATGGACAATTATAGAAACGAGAATTGCTAAAGAAAGCCGTTTCCCGACAATATTCTGGAGTTTATTTTGGGGCATAAAAAAATCTTAAGAAACCATATCAGTAATCCCGGTAAAGGTAAAGGGTTAAAGACCCTTTTTGATTGGGAAACCATTCTTTCTGGCGATTACAGTCATAGAGGATTGGGGAAACCGGGACCTGCTCTGGTTGGATTGGCAGGACAAATTCACCGCAACCTTCCCCATCCGCAAATCGTCGGCGGATCTTGGCGAATTTACAGGAAGCGCAGGAAAAAGAGGCCCAGGAGAGTGTTGGCATTGAAAAAAGCGTGCATTAGGATCGGGGCCAAAAGGGATCCGGACTTTTGGTACACCAAGGCCAGGATTAGGCCGAGGATTAGAATTCCTCCAAACTGTGCGGGTTGGCCGTGTATCAGGGAAAAACAAATGGCCGATAGCAATAGGGCAAGGGACCCCGGCAGGCAATTTTTCAGATACCGGAAAAGGCCTCCACGAAAGACGATTTCTTCCCACAGCGGGGCCAGGATGACCACGGGCAATGGCATAAGCAAAAACAAGAGCGTACTCTCCACGCTAACGATTTCTTCCACCGTTTCCTGAAGACTGAATTCCCAACCAAAATGATTGAAGAGGAAAATCGTCACGATATTGGCCAAAGCGACCAACGGAATGGCCAGAACAAAGCCATAAGCGCCCCACTTCGCGGCATAAAAAAGGCCTCTGGAAGGCTTTCCTCCGACCGTCTCAAAGGTTTTTGGCTGAAATTTCCAAAAAAGCCCTAAAGTCAGCAGAATCGTCCCTTGCATAGAGAGCGATTGAAGGAGAAACGCCCATTCGGAGAGTTCTTCCGGATGGCCCGGGAGGAGCCGTATAATCTCCACCGCAATCAACGGTCCCACAATCACCAAGGCCAAAAGTAAAGCGATGCCCAAGAGCGCAAAATCGGCCAGTGGCGGTTTCCATTCCGGTGGTGGGCCCTTCACTGCCACAAGCCATTTGCGGTGTACCAGGGCATGGAGCCAGGCCCCTAAGCCCACAAAAACCAACATGGTGGCCCAAACCGAAAAAAACATACTGCCCGCGGCAAGTTCTTGTTCAAATAAATCAGGCATCCCGAAGTTTAGCGCGAAGGGCTTTCACCGCAACTGCCAATACTGGCCAAAAGAGCGGATATTTTTTCGGCAATTTGAGGCAGTGCCTCTTCCGGCTCGGCCTCGTCCAGATCGGAGATGTGCCAATATTCCACCAGAGACTCCCACGTCGGAAATTTCTCCCGCATGAGGGGGCGGTGTTCCGCCTCCTTGAGGGCATAGAGCGCCCGAGCGGCTTGAAAATCTTCTTCTGAGGCGGCCCGGGGACGCTCCTGGGTATAGCGCAAGGCGATCCCCAGCTTTTCCAAAACTTGTTTCGTAAAGGGGGAAAGAGGGTCCTGAGAATCCAACTTCTCCAGCGCCAAGGCGCGTGAAAAGGCGCGCACTCCCAAGCCTCTGCGCTCCGCTTCAAAGTTGAAAAGAGCCTCCGCAAAACGGCTCCGGTAAAAATTTCCGGTGCACAGAAAAAGAATCCGGCCCGAATTACTGTTCATCGTTCTCAACGTCCGAACGGGTCCACTGTGGCGCTCCGTCATTCCAGTCGATGGTGAGCGTTTCCTTACCGTTGGAAAGGGTCAGAACGCCCCCTTCCAGGTCCTGGTGCAGATAGGGCGATTCCCAGACCGGCCAGTTTTCCCAATCGAGTTTTTTTCCGTTCCGCCAAGCGTCCGGATGCCCCCCGGGGCCACCGGTGTGACGCAGGGCCAGCGTTTCCCCCGACAAGCTTGTAAAGCGGACCTTACGTTCCGTCGAGAAGGCTTCCAAATCTTTTTTGGTCCCGGATATAACCGCTTCCTGAAAGGTTTCCAGGTCAGGGTATTCTTCCGATCTTTGCCCCAATTGAATGACCCAACCACCCAAGGGGCCAGCGGAGTGCAAGTAACGAAACCCTTGGTCGCGGCGATACCCTGGGAGAGGGCCATCGACCAAAGTGGGTTCCTTCCCTAGAGGGTAGACGGCCAGAAACGCATCCTTCACTTCCCAGAAATTCCAGCCGGAATCATCTTGAACCGGATTGCCCACGGCTTGGGGAAACCCGAATAAGCTGCGATGATGTACCGGACCTTCCTCTTCTGCATCCACATAGGTCACGACCAGAGCCGCATTGCCCGCTTGGTGGTGTTGGTCAAAGGGAGATAGCCCTTCCAGCGGGCGGTGGCTGTGATACCCGTTCTGTGCGCCAAAGGCACGGATGGCATTCTCATCGCGCATCAAAATCTTAAAAGTGGTGGTCTGTGGGAGAATGGATCCGCTTCGTTGTTCCCCCGACAGGGGCGAATACAAGGTCGACATAGCGTATTCGCGGTCCACAAACAAAACCTCTTGGTCGCGCCCGCCGATGTTTCGGCGAAAGTCTGGGTTTGATCCTCTGGCCTCGTAAGGGAGTTCCACCGTTTTACGGGCGAGGTCGCGCAAGATTTCCGGGGGACGGTACCCGGACATGGCCGGGATGTGAACGGGATAACGTGGGACCGCGGCCCCGGGCTCCCCCATCCGAACATTGCCGTTGGAAGCGCCCCACCACAGCCAGCTAATCCAATCGGTATTGGAACCCGCAGGTTCATGGGTCAGGTGCTGAATCCCCGGGAAACCGGGTTTTTCGTCGCGGTGTCCCACCGCATTCGAAGCAAAGCCCCGAGCTTCGGGGCCCATATTAACTCCGTGAAAATACTTATGTGCCATTCCCGCCGCCTGCCAATCCAACATGGCCCGAACAGCCTTCCGCAATTCCTCATCCTCGGTGAAGTCATAAACATTCAGCAAGCTGGCCACTGTAAAGCTCACATAGGTGGAGCTGTCATATTCACCGCTCCCCCGGGTAAACATCAAGCGGCCTTCTTCCAGGGCCCATTCCCGCAGAGCTGCCAAATGATCTTCCCGGCTCTCCTCGCCAGCGTACTCACCCTCAATTTTCTCGGCAAAGATCAAACCGCTGGCCCGGTGCATGAAACGGTGATTCTCAGTCCCGCCCCGACGCAGGATCCGCGTATAATTGCGCACGTCATATTCGGTGGCTTTACGAAAATCCTCCGGCAATACATCGCCCAATTCCAAATGCAGACGAGCCCGCATGAAGGCCGCAAAATGGTAAAGCCCCCGGTCATCCTTCAACGTATCAACTTCCATCAAATGCCGGTACAAGGATCGGGCGGACTCATCCTCCGGATCCAGAAACAAGCGACTGGTAATCGCCGGCAAGGCAAATTTGTGGGGGTCCCCTCCCCCGTTTTGAAAAAAACTGACCCGGTCAAACCAAGCCTGCAGTTCATCCAGATCGCTGGCCGCCGTTTGTTCGATGATAAAGTTGGCCCTTCGGTCATAAGCCCGCACCCAATTGGTCTCCTCAAGCGGATGGGACAAACCTGGGTGGCGTGCCTCCTCCGCCCCTGCCAAGGGGGTAAGGCAGAGTCCAGGCAAAGCTGCTAAAAAGAAAGAGGGAATAATTTTCACGAAGATTCGATAGGGTTTGAAGGAGATCATTCAGAGAGGGGTTGAAATTTCGTTTTATCGGTTAAAAGCTGTTCCAAGGCAATAAAATCCATATCCCCCAAGCCCTTTTGGAGGCCTTTTTGGTAGATTTCCCAAGTCCGTCGGAGTTGCGGGAGTTCGCCTTCTTTGATTGCCTCCAGCGCAAGGCCAAGATCCTTGCCCATGTGCTTTACGGAAAATTGGGGCGTATAATCGCGGGCTTCCAGTTTAGGGCGTTTCAGATCAGCCAATCCGGAGTGCGCGACATTGGCTTCCAGAACCGGAAAAAACTCTCCTTCCCCCAGTCCGTATTGGCGGGCCAGAGACAGACCTTCGGTGAGAGCTTGGGAGATGGCGGCGATCTGTAGATTCATCGCCAGTTTAATGGCGGCCGACTTCTCCCCGCTGGAGAAATGAAAAAACTTTTTGGCCAACCCTTGCAAAACGCCTTCGGCTTGCCCTCTCGTTTTTTTCTCACCGCCGAGAAAGAAAACCACTTGCCGGGCCTCGGCCGCTGGTTTGCTGCCGGTAAATGGCGCCTCGACATAAGCGAAGCCTTCCTGCCTACATTGTTCGGAGAAGAATTTCGAGGCCTCGGGTGAAATGGTGCTGGACTGAATCACCAGGGTGCCTACTGGCAGAGCGGGAAGGATTTTTTGCAAAACGGCAGCCACTGCGGGGGGATCGGCCACACAGATATGCACCACCTCCGAGGATTCCACGGCTTTCGCCAAATCTTCTTCCCAGCCGGGAAAATCCGGCTTGGGGGTTCGGTTCCAAACCCGCACCGCATAGCCATCACTGATGTAGTGCCGGGCCCAAATGCTGCCAATTATCCCCAATCCTATGACCGTTATCTGTTTCATCGTATGTTCTTCTTGCATGCTGGTTTCAAAATAAGACTCATCTACCAACTGCGACCCTTTTTTTGGCGGCGAGTTCGGAACCATCGACAAGAAACGGTAAATTCAATTGGGTGCGCCAGGCTTTTCCCTCGAAGCGCATAATATCCGCCAATGTTAATTCGGCCAAGCGGCTCCGAACCTTTTCCCGCAAGGGTTTCCAAAATTCATGCGTGGGGCAGGCCCGTTCGTCCGAGCAGATCTCCAAGCCGAGCAAGCATCGCCCCAACCATTCCTGACCTTCCACCGCCTCGCAGATTTGCAGGAGATTGATGTCATCCGGAGATCTGGCCAAGGTTATGCCCCCGTTACGTCCCCGACGGCTGATCAGCAAACCACTCTCCCCCAGTTGGTGAACGATCTTGCTCAAATAAGCTGCGGGAATGCCTGCATCTTTAGCGACCTCCTTCACCAAACGGGGAGGCCCTTCAGGCGGATTTAGCTCGGCCATTGCCACAATTACATAACCAGCCGTCTGCGATAAGGATAGCATTTAAGAAAAGCTAAAGGGACGGTGGCAGGCTGTAAAGAAAAGGATTCAAACTCATTCGTGTTCATTCGTTGAGCCACAGCGAAATCCCGCCAAGCGGTGATGTCCATTGGTAGTTTGGAGGGATCGGTTCCACCCCGTCCACCGACTTGCCAGCTCACGCTCAACGAGCCAACAGAGTGGCTCGGCGACAAGACCCAAACTGATTTGCCGTCCTCTGTGTTCCGTCTTACCCCAAAGCCGCACGGTTGATGGCGCTGACCACCGCTTTCACCGAGGCCATATCGATATTGGTATCGATCCCTGCGCCAAAACAAGTGCTGCCATCTTCCCGCTTTACTTCCACGTAAGAGACCGCTCTAGAATTAGCCCCCCGACCAAGGGAGTGCTCGGAGTAAGAGAGAAATTCAACCTTCGGCACGGATTCCTTGGTGAGAGCATCGAAAAAGGCCGCAATCGGTCCATTTCCCGAACCGTGCAAGGTCTTTTCCACCCCTTGCAGAATCACCTTTGCCTCGCACTCCACCGATCTTTCCGGATCGGTCGATTGGTCTCTTGGGGGATGCGAGGAAAACTTCAGCAAATCGATCGGGACCTTCCGTTGCAGATACTCTTTTTCGAAAATTGACCACACCTCCTTAGGGGTGATTTCCATGCCGGTCTCGTCAGCCACGTCGTTGACTATTTTACCGAACTCCTTGTGCATCATTTTGGGCATTTGGAAGCCAAATTCCTTTTCCATGATGTAGGCGACCCCACCCTTGCCGGATTGGCTGTTGATACGAATAATCGCCCGATAGCTTCGTCCGATATCCTTCGGGTCAATGGGGAGGTAGGGCACTTCCCAAAGAGCCCCGGGGGTCGGGTCCATTTTGGCCAGACCTTTATTGATCGCATCCTGGTGGGAGCCCGAGAAAGCCGTGAAGACGAGTTCCCCTGCATAGGGCAACCGAATCGGCACATCCAACTTGGTCACCTTTTCGTACACTTGTCGCACACCGTTCAGGTCACTGAAATCGAGTCCTGGATGAACCCCTTGGGTGTACATATTCAACGCCAGGGTCACGATATCCACATTGCCGGTACGCTCCCCGTTGCCAAAGAGAGTGCCTTCGACCCGATCAGCGCCGGCCAGCAAGCCCAACTCGGTGGCTGCGATGCCGGTGCCCCGGTCATTGTGCGTGTGCAGACTGATCAGGAAATTCTCCCGCTGGGTCAGGTTTTTCCGAAACCACTCGATCTGGTCGGCATGCACATTCGGGGTCGCCAATTCAACAGTAGCGGGCAAATTCAAAATCATTTTCTTTTCCGGGGTCGGACCCCAGACGGACGCCACCGCTTCGCAAATTTCCAAGGCAAAAGGCATTTCCGTTCCGGAAAAACTTTCCGGCGAATACTGAAACATTACCTCCGTATTTTTCATCTGGTCGGCCAATTCCCGCACCAAGGCCGTTCCTTTGGTCGCGATTGCGATAATCTCAGGTTTTTCCAGACCAAAAACCAATCGTCGCTGCGCCGGGGAGGTGGAATTGTACAAGTGGACAATCGCTCGGGGTGCACCATCGATGGCTTCGAAGGATTTCCGGATTAAATCCTCCCGGCTCTGAGTCAATACCTGAACCGTAACATCGGCAGGAATTCGACCTTCATCGATCAAGCGACGCAAAAAATCATACTCCGTCTTGGAGGCAGAGGGAAAGCCTACCTCAATTTCTTTAAATCCGATCTTCACCAACAAATCGAACATTTCGAGTTTCTCCTCGATTTTCATCGGAATAGGCAGAGCCTGATTGCCATCGCGCAGATCGACGCTGCACCAAATGGGTGCCTGGGTGATGGTCCTTCCCGGCCATTCACGATCTTTCAAATCGATTTGCGGAAAGGGTTGGTATTTGGTTATCGGTGATTTTTGCATAACGGAAGATGTTGAAAAAAAGGCAATAGCGAAGCCAACGCAACGCGGAAAACGAAGCGGGACGGAAAAGCGAAAAAACGGCCAACCACCCGCTCCTTAGAGGAGTAGGTTTAAAAGAAGACCAGGGGCTAGTGAATTCATTATGAAAAGAATATCCGTAAAGGGGGAGAGGATGTCAAATCTCAATGCGAGCACGCAAGCAATGGGAAACACGAATGTGCCAAAACCGGGGGATAGAAAAACTTAATCCACAGCCCCACCGGCGGCACGGTAATAATCGAGGGCGCGGGGCATAGCCCGTTCAAGATCCTGTACCCGACGGCCATGGGAGGGATGCGTCGAGAGAAATTCCGGGGGCGATCCTCCCCCGGCATGGGCTTCCATTTTCTCCCAAAAAGTGGGGGCAACGCGCGGATCATACCCGGCCCTGGCCATATAATAGAGGCCAATTTCGTCCGCCTCGGATTCATTTCGGCGGGAGTGCGGCAACTGTAAGCCTAGAGTCGTCCCCGCACCATAAGCCAGCATAACCGCCATTTGCGTTTCCTTGCTGCGATCTCGCACCGCTTGCTGCACCCCGATGCCCACGGCCATGATAGCCAAAGATTGTGACAATCGCTCAGCCCCGTGGCGCGCCGTAACGTGGGCGATCTCATGGCCCATGATGACCGCTATATCTTCCTCGTTCTCCGCAACCTTCCACATTCCGGTGTAAAATCCGATTCTTCCTCCCGGTAAGGCAAAAGCGTTTACCGCATCATTTTCAAACAAAACAAATTCCCATTCAGCCTGCGGCATGTCTACTTCGGCAACCCGGGCAATGCGTTCCCCTACCCGTTGAAGCATCGCATTCTTCTCCTGGTCGCTGGAGATGTTTTCCGCCTTCTTTATCTCCGCAAAGGCCTCTGACCCCAAAGTGATCTCCTCTTGAACCGACAAAATGGTAAAAGCCCGGCGGCCGGTTTCCGGAACGGTGTGACAACCAGAGATCAGGACCGCTAACAGGAAAAAGCCGAAACAACGGGAGAGTATGGGTGCTTTGTTCATCGGAAATCAGGCGGGTGTAAGGAATTGCTTCCGTTGACTTTTTTAAGGCATCAGAGAGCGCAGGTCAAGCACCCCCTGTTTCTTTACGGTTTATTGATATTTTACCAAAATTCATTCACCCCCCGCCACGGTCGATACAACTTGCCAAAACAATGCAAAGGATATCGGTCGTTATGGGAAAAACAATGCCTACACCGTCACCGAAGAAAGCATAATGAAGGTGTTAAATGACCAAGGGTTACTTCTTTTTTGGGGACTTTTTCTTCTTTGCCGCTTTCTTTGCAGGCTTTGGCTCTTCTTCCTCATCGTCCTCTTCATCGTCATCACTGAGGTCATCCAAATCCATGACTTCTTCATCTGGATCCGGCGGGGGTGCGTTCTCCTCGTCAAAGTCTTCTTCCTTCTCCTCCTCATCATCCTCATCCCAGCGCAAGGATTTATCCTGTTTTAAAATCTCCTCATCTTCGGCATCCTCAAGGTCAGGGATATCTTCATCATTCACCTCCTCTTCGTCGGAATCGTCGCTGTCGTCGGCTTCTTTATCAAGTTCATAACCCGCCGGGACATATTCCAGAATTCTGACGATTTCACTGAAAAGATGCGTGGCGGTGCCTTCGATGAAATCAGCGTTTTCGTCTTCCCGTATTTCTTCCTCCAATTCCTCGATCGAAAGCTGTTGTTCAAAGTCGATGGCATCATTCAGCAATTTCACCCGAAGTTGAATGATATGATCGAGAAAATCCGCGTAAGGGCCGTTTTCTTCATCGATAATATCAGGTAAGGCAAAAAGCGGCTCATCCGAATCCAAAATCGAATCCTTTACCCGGACCAAGCGAATCCGTTTATTGGGAAGGGTTTTTTCAATGCGAAAGGAATAAAAGGCCGCCTCAAAGAAGTCTTTGTCGAACCCATAATCATAAAGCGGTTCCAGTAAATCGACCACATAATTTATTTGCCGGGGGTCGATAATGCTGAGAGCATCGACGTCCCAGCTTACGGGGTCGCTGATTTCTTCGACCCACCAATTCATGTCGTTGCCTAAGCGAACAACACACCAGTCCAGTTTATTTTTCGGATTTGACATAGAGAAAATTAAATAAAGGCGTGTAGGAGCAAAAAACGTCTTCGGAAGAAGTGTCAATCCCACAAAGAAACTTTTTTCGCCCCCTCAACAAGGAAAATCTCAGGAGTTCTTGCGATTCTTTGAGCAACATGCTGAATAGTTTGTATGTCATTTCCCTACAAAACGGTTCTTTACGACCTTGATGGAACTCTCATCGACCAATTCAATGTCATTTACCGTTGTTACTCCTTTGCGCTGTCCGCCTTGTCGTTGCCGGTGCCTTCGCGCAAAACAGTCATAGAAACGGTAGGCGGATCCATGGAAGTGACGATGTCGCACTTTGTAGATGCGAAAAACCATAAACAGGCAGTTCGCCTTTTCCGGGAGCATTTTCAAAAAATCGCCCTGGACGAGGTTTCGGTATTGCCGGGGGTCATTGCGGTTTTATCTGATCTTCAGCGCCGAAATTGCCCGCAGGCGGTATTTACCAATAAAAACGGGCGTGCCGCCCGTTTGGTCTGTCAGCACCTCAAATTAACCCCCTTTCTCCAAGCCATCGTGGGCACCAACGATACGGCCTATCGCAAGCCGCAACCGGAATTTACCCGACATATTCTCAAAATGGTGAAGACCACACCTGAAACCTGCTGTTTGGTCGGTGACTCTCCTTTCGACATGAATGCGGGCAAGGCTGTCGGCATGGCCGTCTATGGGGTGGAGACGGGAACCCATAGCCGGGAAGCCTTACGAGTTGCTGGGGCCACCGAAGTCTACGCCGGTCTGCCAGAATGGTACCAAGCACTCACCAAGGACGTTGTCCGCAAAGCGGAAGTCTTTCGTTAGAGCTTCATTTCGCTCTGTAAACTAAAGTCCTCGGAAAATTTCGGTCGCTTTTCGGTGTTTTCGAGAAAATCGAAAAAGTCTTCCGGGCTTTCGAAAAGATGGCCTTTCTCGATGTAGCTGTCGGTGGTGAAAGGCGAAAATCCCTTGGGAAAAATCATGTAGCGCCCCTTCATGTAATCCCGTGCGTGCCCGAGCTCATCCATCATCCCTGCAGAGAGGGGCGGACGATCAGGATAGGGATGAATGGCTACCACCGAATGCACCTTCCCCACGTACCAATGCAAATCGCGGTGGACGGTGTAGGCATAAATGGCCTCCTTATCCTCCTCGCTGTCAAATTCACTGCCGATCTCCACCGTTTGCGGATCAACGATTACCGCATAATCTCTAAGCTTGTGAATCACTTCATTGACCACCAAGCGCATTTCCGGGGTAGCATGAGTCATGGAATAGCTGACGTACACGACCCAGGGATCCGGATGGGTTACTAATTTGTAGAGACATTCCGGCGGCTCCCCGATGGCGATCACATAATGAGGAATCCCCATATATTTCGCCCAATCCTCGGAAAGTGAGACTTCCTCATTCATCCAGGAAAGGATCTCATAAAGGGTGTGGTTGCGTTGGCGCAAAGCACGCAAGAAAGGGTCGGCGGCATCCAGATTTTCAAGTTTTCGCTTAATCATCCACTCGGCGTCGATCAGCGTCACAATCAAATCGGGTTTGATAAAATCCCGGATAATCCGTTGATCCTTGAATTTTCGATTGATGCGATTCCACTCGACGGTGGCCGGGCAACGAATGATCACATCCTCGTGCTTTTGGGCGTGAATCTGATAACCGATTTTCTCGTATTCCCGCTCCCGGGTCAGTTCAAAAACATAGTCCGTTGTCCCTAAGAGCCGTTGGAGAGGCTTTTTGCCGCCTTTCGTAAATTCCTCGATGGCGTTGTACACTTTAATTTCGCGACCATTTTGCGCGCCCATCTCAACCACCTGTTGAAGATAGCGATCGTCATCCATGCCCGCTAGCATTCCCGTAACCAAAGTAACCATGCAGAAATTCTTGGCAATATTCGCGCCAAAAGCGAACAAGAAGTGATTTTCGTCCAAAAATGTAACAAGCCGGAGGACCGAGGGCAGACGTCAAAGGTCAGTACCGCCCCCAGCAGAGCTGGAATATGCGATTAAGAGACTCGCGGGGTACAGGAGTGTTCCGCGCAGCCGCTTTCGCCTTCGCTAAAGCTACGGCGCGACAGGGAAAGCGGCCCGCGCGGTGT
>JAFIGF010000061.1 GCA_020831535.1 Opitutales bacterium
GGCGGCCTCCGCCGCCTCCACCGAAAAACTCCTCGAAAATACTGCCGGCACCACCGCCGCCGCCACCGCCGCCAAAGACGTCGCGAAAAATATCGAAGGGGTCCTGGAATCCTCCGGCGCCCCCGCCCATACCACCGGGACCACCAGCTCCGGCTTGCTGAAAGGCCGCGTGACCGTAACGGTCGTACGCCGCTTTCTTATCCGGATCCTTCAAAACTTCATAAGCTTCCGAAACCTTCTTGAATTTGTTCTCGGCCGTTTTATCCCCTGGATTCTTGTCAGGGTGGTACTTGATCGCCATCTTGCGGTAGGCTTTTTTGATTTCATCGGCAGAAGCGTCTTTGCTCACTCCCAATAATTCGTAATAGTCCTCTTTCGCCATAAGTAACTTGGTCGTCGTGGTTTAGGATTCTTCGTTGGCCGTTTCCGCAATTCCGCTGGACACCACGACCATTGCCGGACGAAGCAACCGCCCCTGAAGCTTATAGCCTTTACGGTTCACCCGGAGAATGCGCCCTTCGGAAAATTCCTCCGAAGGCTCATGCGCGGTGGCTTCGTGTTGGTGGGGGTCAAATTGCTCCCCCACCGGATTAACTTCTTCCAACCCATGCTGCTGCAGAATGCTTTTGATTTGCTGAACGACCATAACAAACCCTTGGGCCACCGATTTTCCGCCTTCGTTCCCTTCGGCAGACAACAACCCGAGTTCCAGATTATCGAGAGCTGGAAGGAGATCCTCGACCAAACCTGACACCGCATATTTGCGGAGTTCCTCTTTTTCCTTCAAAGCGCGCTTACGGTAATTTTCAAGATCCGCCACCGAGCGCAGGTAACGCTGATAATTTTCCTTACTTTCCACCCGGGCTTGTTCCAGAGGGTCTTCTTCCGGAGTCTCCTCCTCGGCGGCGTCCTCCTTATCCTCTCCGGAACCCTCCGCTGATTCCCGGGAAACCTCCTCGGTTTCCTCGTTCTCCGGCACGTTCTCCGCAGAAACTTCCTCCTTCTCGTCAGAATGGTTTTTGTGCTCTTCTTTGGCCATAGTAATAAATAGAAACGACTTCTTCAGACAATCAAACCACCTATCCTAAAAAACCCCTCCCCCCACGGCAAGAGGATTTTCGGAGAGCTTACCCCGAACTTTCCCAAGCCTTGACGCTGCTTTTGTGATCGCCAGAACCAGGGAGTTTCCCGGATGCCAATGTGAGCATCCGTATTATGACTTACGGGAACGAAAATATTTTCGAAATTTTCGGATCACCCGGGATAGTAAGGGCCGCATTAACTCTCTATGCTGATTCCGCAAGGCTTGCATGTTGTTTTGACACTCCAAGTGCCATTGGCTCATCTTCTTTTTGAGCGAGAGGATTTCCATCTTGAGGCGGTGGATTTCATCAGAGTCTACTTCAATCAGTGCACGTTCCAAGAATCGGTTGTGTTGAAAAGCAGAGTGCCAAATCGTAATCAACTCTGTTGAAAGTTCTTCATCCAATTCGGTTTCAAAATGATCCGGATCTTGAAAAAAACGCTTCCAAATATGAGGTGCGTGAGTCTTTTCCCAATGCTTTCGTGCCATAGCTCCTTGGTTTCGGCACCAATCCACATCAATATTGCGGATTTTCTCTAACAAATCATCAGGGTGAAACCACGTCAGGGCACCGGGGTAAGCCATTCGACTTTGGCGGATATTGTTTTGAGAATACCGGCCATGCCAAATCATAGGCAACCCTGCAGCCATACATTCCACCGAAGTACGCGCCCCCGGCAGAGGAAAGCTGTTCAACATCACATCCACACCCCGCTCTTCGATAATCTTTGCGACAGATTCGCAACGTCCTACCGCTTGGAAACGATCTTTTCTCACTCCGGCCGCTGAAAGTTCGGAATGAATAGTGGCTAACAAATCTGCGGGAAGTTCACCAATATGGACATGAGTTCCTTTGGTGTTTTTCAGAAGCCATAAGATCACACCTAAATAACCGTAACCGGACAAATCTCTTCGGAAAAGCTTTGCCGCAGAAACAGCCATCCCTGTAGTCACCGCACCGTTTCGCATAAACGTCTTTCCCTGCCAGCCGGGATCGGGGCAAGTGAGGGGGAGGTATTGGTTCGGAAGGCCCAAATTAAAACGGGTAAACGCCGCTGTTCGCTCGGTGAGATCGATCACTTGCGCCTTTTTCAGATACAATCCAACCGTGGGTGAATAATCCGCATGATGAAACATGTAAATTTTCGCATTTGCAATGCTGGCAACGGCTACAGCAGCAGCGACGGCTTCAACATCATGCATGTGCTGAAATAAATGAATGCGGGCAGGCGGTTGAACCAAACAGGCTTCGATTGCGGCCCGGATGCGTTCAGAAGGTGAATTCCCGGGGATTTTCATGACCTTTGAAGAGCATAGACCGGTACGCTCCAGCGCCCCCGGAGGCACTGGATTTTCATCATCAAGCGGATGCGGAAAACAAAGCTTGACGGTATCTTCCGGGCAAGCAGCCACTAAATCACCAATGAGTGCGGTATGCCCTCCCTCGGCGTAAAGTGTGGTTGCAATAACAAGCTCACCGGACGGCTTGGGGTAGGTCTTCCCCCTATACTGCGCGGCGATTTTGACTCCACAGGCCTCGATCAGAAAATCGATTTCCTCCATCCCCAAGGGCAACGGACCAATATCGCCTTGGCAGATAAGCTCTAATGCAGTATCATGAAGATTGATCAACAATTCGTCCAAGGCTCCCCGGTGAAAAAGATCCCATCCTTCCTGTACGCATTGTTTGTATCCTTTGCTCATAGCGCCAGCGCCTCCGTAAGCACAGAAACAACGTGAAAAACATCCTCATCCCGCATGGAAGGATATAAAGGCAAACTCAGAATGGATCCAGAAATACGAGACGCAACCGGGAAAGAATCCCACGCAAATTCAGAAGCATAAGCACCCGTTCGGTGCGGTGGGACTGGATAATGAACCGCCGTCTCGATCCCCACCTGAAACATTTTTTCCTGGATGAGATCCCGGTCATTTACCAGTACGGTGAAAAGGTGCCAGGCATGGGTCACCTGTCGGGGCGGAGCCGGGAGTTGAATAGTGGAAACCCCGGCCAACTGTTTTATATAAAGCCCGGCCAACCGCCTAAGTTTATCCTGCCGTTCCCCTAAATACCTAAGCTTCACGCGTAATACAGAGGCATGCAACTCCTCCATTCGGGCATTTTCACCGCGCAAATCATGTATCCCCGGTTTTTTCATTCCGTAATTCCGAAGAGCCTTCACCGTCGAAATGATTTCCGAGTTTTGAGAAATAACCGCTCCGGCATCCCCAAGGGCGCCCAGGTTTTTGGTCGGATAAAAGCTTAAGGCCGCACCATCCGCCATACATGCAGAACGAGAGCCTTTCCATTCGGCCCCGAGAGACTGTGCCGCATCGACCAACAAAAGCACCCCATGCCTGTCCGCATAGCGGCGCAGAGCAACCATATCGCAGGGTTCTCCATACAAATGGGTGACCAGAATCGCGCGCGTGCCGACAGGGGGAACCTCCGGTAAGGCCGAGGCATCCAAATTCCGACTTGTAATGGATGGTTCAACGGGTAACACCTTGGCCCCCACCGCACTCACCGCCAGCCAAGTGGCGATATAGGTATTGGACGCCACCATCACCGTGTCACCGGAACCGATCCCATAAGCCTGAAGCAATAGTCTCAGACCCGCCATGCCACTGGCAACTCCGGCAACGTGAAGTCCGTCATGATATGCGCCCAATTCATCCTCAAAGGCTTCCAACTCCGTTCCTAAAATAAGATTTCCGCTGTTCAGGACTCTTGCCAACGCCCCGTCAATCTCGTCACGGATCTCAGCAATTTCAGACTTTAGATCTCGGAATAACATCGGGAGGAATTGGTCCGGTGAAAAAAAGGTTTGGGTCGCGCACATAATTGTCCTCAGAATACTCCACCGAGGACAAGACCAAGGTGATCGCGCTTTCGGAATATCCAAAAAGATCGACCCACCAGCGGGGAGGAATAATCGCTCCTATGCCTGGAGAATCAAGGTGAAAGGTGACATTCCGCCCATGCGAATTCAGGAGCCTTACGGTCAGCGAGCCTTGAAGCGCCAATAGCAGTTCCACTCCATCGTGATGCGCATGGCCTCCACGCCGGGCCTCCTCCGGTATTCCGCACACGTAATACGCCCTTCGTAAAGCAAAGGGCAAAGGCAAATCCTTTTGGGCGAAAAACAGATTGCCAAAGGCATGCTCCGAACAAGGAAGCTCTAGCAAACGGGGCTCTATCAATGCTGGGTTTTCAGACATGTCAGGCGATTTATTTTCTTTTAAATTCCTTTTTGTCCACCGCCGGAACCCCTGCAACCAATCGATGGGGTGGAACGTTTTTGAGTACCACTGCTCCTCCGGCGACGTAACTGCCTTCACCGATACTGACATTTTCCAGGACCGTCGCGCCAATACCCACCACGCATCCTTGACCAAGCCGAACCCTTGACGCCAACGCAGCCGATGGACTCACAATCACATGATCCTCCAATACGGCATCATGCCCTATCGAAACACCTCGGTTACAAAATGAGAAACGCCCGACCATTGTATTGGGACCGATCACGGTATTCGCACCGACAAAACAGCCTTCGCCCAACACCGACATGGGAGAGACCACTGCGCTAGCATGCAGGAGTGGGGAAAAGGCCAATCCATATCGCGACTCCAGCAAATTGACCAGAGGCTCAAGCTTCGGCCCCCGAAATCCTGCAACAGGTCTCTCGCCCTCGACCGGAACATAATCTTCCAGCTGATCCACCTGAACCCGGTGGTCCATACCCTTTTTTCCCAGCCAATCATGGTAGTTTTTCACTCGGTCCTCAAATCGGTCTCCCTTTGCTCTCGCCGGTTCTTCCATGTTCTGAACCACTCTGGATAAAATTCCGCCGACCGAGTGGATTGCATCCACATAGTCCCCGAATAGGGGATGGGTTCCAAATAAAACATAACGCTGCGGAGATTTCTTATTCATGCCAAGGGCTCCTCCCATATTCGCCGTGCCCCGGAAGCATGCCCAACCGCTTCCGCAAGGTTGCCGGGCGCATAACCCGTCGGCCCAAAATGGCCGCCATGCGACGTGCCCGCTCAACCAAATCGTGATTCGTAGCCAACTGGGTGCGGTCTGAATCCAGAAACAGATTATCTTCCAACCCGACACGCACCCCGCCACCACTGGCTAGAGCCAGGGCATTTGCAGGAAATTGCGAAAAACCGAGACCTCCTGCGGCCCAACAGGCTCCCTCGGGCAATCCTGCAATTAAATGGCCGAGGACTCCCGGCTCACATTGGGCCGTCGTCAGATTTCCAAGAAGAAAATTGACATAACAAGGATCTCGAAGAAAACCCCGATTTCTTAGATATTTCACTACATTCAGCATCCCGACATCAAACACCTCCAACTCGGGCACAATCCCGCGCTTGAGCATTTCCCGGGCAAGCTCTACTGCAGTGGCCGGCTCCGTAATGCTGGCCTGGCGGGGAAAATTCAAGGAAGTTGGCGTAAGTGAAGCCATATCAGGCTTAGCGTCGCCGGTGAGTTGCAAAGGCGCCAATCGGGATTCCAAATCGGGTGTCTTCCGGCCACTGCATGAGACACAGACAATCAGCTCTGGATTCAATTTGCGCACTTCTGTGATGAGCTCTCCGTATCGCTTCACACACAACGTCGATTCCTCTTTTTCATCCCGAACATGTAAATGCACCATCGTGACCCCCATTGCCTCTACCTTGGCAATGTCTTCAAGAATCCTGTCCATGGTCAAAGGGACATACTTTGAATCAGCGGATCGCGGCACCATCCCCGTGGGTACGAAATTTAATATATATTCTTTGTCTAACATTCTATCGCCTGAAACGTGGGCTTAAAAGAGTTCTTCTGAAAAGTGAAGATACGCCGCAGAGAGAGAAAAAAGGAGCTTCCATCTTACCGAACCCATTCCCAGCTGCGAACAAGAATACCGCGCGCACCCAAATGCTCTTTATACCAATTAACTCCATCCTGCAGTTTGCCCGAACAAGGATCATACGAGGTTCCAACGTCACAAATTCTACACGAATCTGCAAAGGTTTTCATCGCAAATAAATCCAAACGCGCCGAAAGATAGTCGGGCTGATTTTCCGTAGCCCGAAAATAGGCTTGCAATCGTAAAACATTTTTAAAAACGAACACCAGAAGGCCTCCGACAAGCCGAGCTTCTTCTTTTGCCGTCAAAAAATAAATATTTTCAGGGAAAGCCCTCTTCAATTCCCTGATTTCCTCTAGCGAGTGGACCGGATCCCGGCCAAAGCGCTCTTGCAGAAAATGTTCTAATGAAGGCCAAATCTCCCCGGCATCTTCTGTTATACCGAATTCCAGCGGATAACGACGACGCCCCTGACGGATTTTTTTCAGATAACGACTTGATAGAAGCCCAGGCAAACCATCCGCGTTCACCCTGAGCATCGACGTAAGCCTGGACTCCCGGAGAAGGGCACCACGCTCTTGCAGCAGGGCTTCCAACTCATCCCCTTCAATTTCCTGATAAAGGCTTGGCATTGGAGTGAGAATCAACCGGCTAAACCCCTCTTCACGCATGTGCTTCGACAGCAAGTCCAACATTTTCGAAATTTCATTCACGCCAACATCCCGCGCCAATACAAGCCCGCCAAACGGCAATCCTCCATAGCTGCGCAGAGTGACCTCCTCCCGATTTGCCGGAAGCGCTCCAACCACTTTACCGTTGTCGCTTGCAAACAAGATCGAATGATCCTGAATCCGATCCCCGTAATGCCCCAGATAACGACGCTGAAACCAGAAAAGACCATTTCGGGCATTTTTGACAAAGGCATCCCATTGGGGTTCATCACAAGGTTGGTATTTAGAGAGTTTCAGTATTTCACCCATAAAGAACTGTTCAGCCTATTAGAGGAGCAACCATCCTGGAAAACATCTTTTACGTTCAATTGGTCTTTCTTCGCTGGTACCCCCCCGGGGACTCGAACCCCGAACCAATTGATTAAGAGTCAACTGCTCTACCGATTGAGCTAGGGAGGCGTCGAAAACCAACGTAAACAATTAGAGAAAACTTTTCTCCCCAATCTGGCAAGAAAGAACGGGACGCTTTTTCAATTTTCTTCTTTCTGGGGTGAGATCAGGGAATTTCCCATAAGGAGGAAGGAAACGTATCCTTGGGGAGCCAACCGTTCCTATCCTTCCTGCAGGGCTTGCCGCTTGCGCAATGCCGTCGCGGTGCGTACAAGCGAAGGTTTTTCAATGGGACCGGCTTCCTCGATGCCCATCCCAAACCCTTGGCCAGGGCGTAAGTCTTCACGGGCGGCGCTCCACAAGTGGAGGCCCTACAAAAAAAACAAAAAGGGACAGGACGAAGCGGAGATTGGTCTTGTGTGAGGCTGAGGATGTTTCCGAGGCCTCCAGAGTGTTGCGAGCAGGGACATGAAGTCCCCGCTCGCTGTCGAAAAGGGGCGACATTTCCGTTTTCCACAGCATTGCGCACAGGGGCGCAAGGCCCCCGTTCGCTTTTTGCCCCAAGCGGGAACCTCGTGTCCCTGCGCGGAGTGCTTCAAGCCAGGGACATAAGACACGCCCCACCACACCGCGCGGGCCGCTTTCCCTGTAGGGCTTGCGCTTGCACAATGCCGTCGCGGTGCTTACAAGCGAAGGTTTTTCAATTGGACCGCCTTCCTCGATGCCCATCCCAAACCCTTGGCCAGGGCGTAAGTCTTCACGGGCGG
>JAFIGF010000141.1 GCA_020831535.1 Opitutales bacterium
GGCCTCATAGGCACTGACAAAATGACCACTTGCCACTTGATCGACAACTTGCCGTTTGAAGGCCTCGCTGTAACGTATGTTCCGGTTCGGTTTTTCTATCGCTTTCATGGTTTGGGTGTCAACCTATACTAGGACAAGACACAGAAACCAATCATCGGCGGTCAGATCCTTGGGGATTTCAACGGGAATTTCAAAATCCTCCCATTCCGGACCGACCAGGATGATGTGACGGAAAAAGGGATGGGGGGCCTCGTCGGATTCATTGAGTGGACCGTGCAAATTGAGAATCAAACCGGCCTGTCCCTCCGAGCCCTCCGCCGTATCCAGGGCTCTGGCCCTGGCCCGTAAAACCACCCAATCCCCCTCTGACAATTCGAGGTCCACGGTTTGGCGTAGGGCCATCCGGTTTCTGCCCTGTTCGGTTAATCCGGTGGGGGCAATGATCCAGTGGCCCTCCGAATCGATGCGGAAGGATCCCTCGGGAAGGTCCTCGCGGGAAAAGGTGATGTCGGGTTCTCCGGCTTGCCAGGTTGGCTTGGGTTGATCAGCGCTGCTCATGGTGATCAAGGCCATCCCCAGGGAAGCGGTATAAAACAGTGAGCGGGATAAAGAAGGCATGCGTATTAGATGATTTCCAATGGGTTGGCTACAGAAATAAAAGCGCCCATTCCGGGGCTTTGAGGGTTGCGGGGGTGTCCGTTGAAATCTTCGTCAAAACCCTTCACCGGCTGCCCGCCACTGGCCGCCGGAGACTGGGTCTCCAGGCGAAAATCCTTTTCAGCTGGGCTGACAAAGTAGGGATCCCATTGAAGAGAGTGCAGATCCTGGTGGCGGGCGGCCCGCCATTCTTCCAACGATTGACTACCCGCTCCGAGGTTTTTACCCCAGCGTGCATAGGCTGCGAGATCTCCCCCGCGCTGAAGAAGGGCCTCGGTGTGATGAAAGAGATTAAAGTCATGCTGATTTCCCCGCACCTCTTCCGTTTTACTGGGATTGGCCGGAGGGTGGGAGACCATCAGATTGTCCCACCCATTGTCCACCAGAACATTATTGAAGACGGTGTTGTTTTCGAGACGATAGGTTTCGGTGGAGTGGTTCGGGTTTCCCGCCTGTTGGTAGGGGTGGTGGCGCAATTCGATGCCGCAACGGCGGTTATTGACGCAGGTATTGTTGTGAACGGTGATGTTTCGCGACATCTGTACCAGAATGCCTTGCCCATAGACCGGTTCGACATGCCCGACCGAGTTTTTGATGGAATTGAAACGCTCATCTTTGCGGTACGCAAAACCGTTTTGCAGGCAGACGTTATTGCGGATCACCGCGTCGGAGGAAATCTCATACATGATGCCGGGTCCGCTGTTGCCCTCACACCAGCACTTCTCTATCATCACATCATGGTTATCGATATCAAACCAAAGCCCGGGTCCGTCATTACCGATGAAGCGACAATTCCGGACGGTCCAGTGATGGGCTCGGCAGATCTTGCTGCCCCCCTGTTCAAAGCAGACAAAATCCGAGTGCTTGGTATTGTTATAGGCAAAGGTACAATCTTCGATAAGGTCGTGCGAACCGTATCCGGAAAACCCCATCTGCCCATTGAGGCGCGATAGGCAACGGCGAATGGTGGAGTGGTGACAACGGAAATCAAAACCCCGGGCCGCACCCGCCTCAAATATACAGTTTTCGATGAGGAGATGATTGCCTGCAATCCAAACCATGGGCTTTTGGGGAGCATCCCCTGAACCACGGAAGATCAATCCCTTGAGGTGAACATGGGCGACCTCCGGATTGCGGTGGTCGCCGGCAAAGCGAAAAATGCCGGAACGGGTGGTGACTTCGATCCGGTGTTTTTCCGGTTGAAAGGGATTGATCAAAAAGGGCCAGCAATTTTCCGGATCGGAGCGGTCCACCTCCTTGCGTCCCCCTCCGGTGATGGCCCCCGCATCCATCGAGGTTGCACCGGAATGTTGTTCACCGGTAAAGGAATGCGGGCAGATGGCCAGCACTCCTTCGCCCTGATCATAAGCAAAAGTTCCTCCCTGCAGTTGATCAAAGTGGGTCACCTGTCGCAGGGCCGAACCATTGATAAAAACCTGTTCCTGGCGACTGGCAAGAAGGCCGTATTTGGGAGGTCCGGTCAGAGCGGAAAGATCGATACGGGTCGTAAATACCCCCTCTTTTTCGGGATGAGGGGACCAGTCCTCAATGACATCGGTTCCCGTGAGGATGGTCTCGCCGGGGCTTTCGGCGGCAATGGTAATGGGGTGATTCGCTTTGCCGGAAACCCGGACGACCAGCGATTGGCGATAGATGCCCGGAGCAAAGATCAATTGATCCCCCGGTTCGAGTTGGTCAAGGCGTTGTTGAATGTCTTCCCCGTCTTCAGGGGTCACGCGAACCGTTTTAGCACTTTGAGCAGGAGTGGAGGTAAAGGACATAGCAGGATAGAATGGTTTGGTAGGTACTCTGCATGATATCCAGAGGAAGCGCCAACGAGGTTGGCGGTTATCGTAACAAGGAAGTCGCCCTGGGCCTTATGCCCTGTCGAGTGAGCCCATCTTTTGGGGTTCTTCCATCAAGCCGAAGACCGAGCGACTCCCCTCCTGCTCTCCGCTACTCCGTTGGGACGGGACACGGTGCGTGGCATTCTATTCGGCAAGTTTTACGATAACATCAGGAATCGGGTTGGTTGGTTGTCAGGTTCTCCGAAAGGTTGCAGACTGAAGATACGATGAAACCCCAGCTTTGTTTTCGCCAGTATTCCCTCGCCAGTACCCTTAATGAGACTGTCTTTCCCCTGGATAACGGAACGGTCAGACTTGAAGGGGGAGCATGGCGGGTGGAGGTCACTGAGAAGCCTCTTTCCGATCACCGCGGTAACCGAATCAAGTTAACGCTAACCTGTGTGGAGCCGTCTTCCTGCCCGATGGCGGTTGGGGTGAATTTTATCCTGGATTCCTGGTCGGAGGATCATTACGTCCTGATGCCCGGGGCGGTTTATGATGGTAATCGATGGGGTTCACGTCCGGTGACGTATTCTCCGCGATACCCGGAGGAGGATGCGGTAGCTGGCCCTTTGGCCCGGCCTTTGGTGGCGGATATTCCCCGGCTCAACGCGGAAAAGGGTCAGCCCTCGCGGTTGCAATTGCGTACCGGGGATTTGGCGGCACCCTATTGGGGTTATGTTGACCCGGGAAAGGAGCAGGGCTATTGGGTTGCGGTGGCGGAGGCGGAACCGGATCTTTTGTGGGAAGTCGTGGAAACGATGGATCGTTCCGGAGCCCGTTTTTCCTTGCTCTTGCCCGGGGTGCGGGAAAAGCGTTACAGCTTTTACCAGCGTCATATCCGAACGGATTTCCCATCGGAGGATCGGGGTCGGGTGTTTGCGGCGGGTGAGGTGGTGCAAATGGAGTTGACGATGGGGAGGATTGCCGCCGCTTCACCCGGAGATTTGTTTGATCATTATTTTTCGCTTTGGGCCAAATGGGAAAGTCATGCCGTTCGGCGGCATGAGTTGCCCCTTGCTGCGGCATTTGATCTGGTTGAGCAGAAGCGCAACCGGGAGGATTGGCGGGAAGAGGAGGGGCTTTTTCTGACGACGAATCTCGCCGAGGGACAGGCCAGAGAGGTTTTTCAAACCGGATGGTGTGGGGGTATTCTCCAGGAGGCGGCCCTTCTTGCGGGTCAGCCGGAATCCCTTCAGCGGGCCCGGAGGAGCCTGACCACGATCAGCCGTGATGCTTTGCGACCCAATGGCTATCTGGCGGGCAAATTTCACCTGGAAGGCGGTTGGACCGCTGATTTTGCCTATGATGCGGAGCAACCCTGGACGCATCGGTGGACCTTGGTGCGACGGCAGGCGGATGCGCTTTGGTATCTGCAGGTGGCGGTTGATCGCTATGTGGATGTGACAGAAGAGCCACCTCCTGACGCCTGGGTTCAGGCGATCCGGCAATTGGCCGAAGCGCTTTGCCAGACTTGGGAGGAGGAAGGGCAATTGGGGCAGTTTATCGATATAGAGACGAATGAGGTTCGGTTGGGAGGATCGGCCAGCGGAGCGTTGGCACCGGCTGGTTTGGTGGCAGCGGGAAAACGTTTCCAGGAAAAACGCTATGGAGATACCGCCCGAGCCATAGCGGCTTTTTATGAGGAGCATTTCACCCGTCGCGGGATAACCACCGGGGGCCCGGCGGACGCGATGCAATCTCCCGACAGTGAGTCGGGGGCGAGCCTGGTTGAATCCTACCTTGCCCTGAGTGATGATCAGCCGGATGCGGCCTATTGGTTGGAATGCGCCTGTGCGGCCGGAGCGCAATTAGCCTCCTGGGTGATGCCCTACGATTTTACCTTTCCGCCGGATTCGGAATTCGGGCGTTTGTCGATGCCTTCAGTGGGAAGCGTTTTTGCCAATGCACAAAACAAGCACTCCGCACCGGGGCTCTGCACGCACAGTGGTTTAGCGCTTTTCCGGTTGTATCGAAAAACCGGTGACATACGTTGGTTACAACTTGTCGCCTCGATAGCCCGGTTCCTGCCCTGGTGTGTGTCGCGGGAGGATCGACCGATTTATGCCTTTGACGGACGGCAACTTCCCCCCGGCTGGATCAATGAACGGGTCAATACCAGTGATTGGGATCACAATGTCGGGGGTGTTTTTTACGGATCGACCTGGAGTGAGGTCGCCTTGTTGCTAACCTTTGTTGAGTTGCCTTCGATATATTTGAATCGGGATCGGGACGTATTGGTCTCCCTTGACCATGTGGAGGCAACGTGGAGTGACTCCGACCGGAGGGGGGTGAGGTTGCACAATCCGACCCGTTTCCCGGCCCGTATCCGGGTGATGGCAGAAACCGAAAAGGATGCGCGGACGAAGCCGTTTACTCCGATTGACGCGCAGCACCTTCCCGCCTACACCCTTGCGCCGGGGGAGAGCCGGGAGATTCTCACATCTCATTAACCGGAGGGGGAAACCATGATGAAGACAACCCGTCCCATCGTTGGCAACGATTCGTCAAATCAAGCCAAGTCGCTCTTGAGATGGAATCCGGAAAGCGCAGCTTCTCCGAGATCAGTTTTGACCAGTAGCCGAACTCGTGAGAGTTTGGATGGCTGTTTTCGTAGTCGGGGAGCTTCAGCCCCCGATAGGGTTGATGTGGACGGGTTGGCTCTGGTTTGTGACGTTGGTTAATCAGGCGGTTTTGGCGGTGTCCTGTCGGGCGATGAATCAGCCCGACTACGGTGAGCGGTTAAGGTAGCCGAAGACGTGAGTCTCAGAACTCTTGATTCCTGTGAAGTAAAGGTGACACCAATGGAATTTTGTTAAGGTAGAAGGCGCAGGCATTAGGTAAGTCCGAGAGGGACGGCAAAAGGATAGTGGATGAAAATCCACGGAATGGGCTTGTGCCGGAGGCACCTTGGACTGCGGCAAGTTTCCCGACTGCGCTTCGCTTGTTTCCCTCGCGTTGCTCGGCGGGATTTCGCAAGCTCAACTTGCCGCTTTCTCCAGCCGCAGCCTGTTGCGGCGTGTCCCGTCCCAATGGGGTAGCGACAGCAGGAGGGGAGTCACTCGGTTTCGGGCTAATGGAAAACCCCAAGCCCAACCCTCTCAGGTCTCGCTCTGCGAGACATTTTGATTTGGGGTTGGAAGTTACGTGGATTGCCATCCACGCCTACCATCGGCCCGTCCCTCCGGGACTTAGGTTTCTTTTCACCTCTCATCCTATGACTTGCTGGTATTCTCTTGCGAAAGGGGTTTCATTTGCCGTTTCACACGATCCATCAGAGTAGACCTATCGTCTTGCGCTTAAGTCTTTATTCAAAAACAACTTGAAATTTTCGATGGGGGTTTCCGGGAAATGTGGGGTCAGGAGTCCTGCGACTAGACCCGACCGTTGCTGTTGAGCGTAGCGAA
>JAFIGF010000146.1 GCA_020831535.1 Opitutales bacterium
GTGACCCCATAGGTTTGCAGGAAAATCATAATTTCCCGTTCCAACGCTTGCTTATCCCAGGCGTCCTTAATGGCTTTGGCCCGCTGTTTCCCAATGCCCGGGATTTTTTGTAATCGTCCGGATTCCGACGAAAGAACCCGCAATGTTTGGTCACCGAAGAAGTCTACTATTTTTTCCGCTAAACCGGGTCCGATGCCTTGAATCAAGCCGCTGCCCAAATATTTGCGGATACCGTGAACAGTGGCGGGCAATTCAGCTTTGAACTGGGTAACTTTGAATTGATCTCCGAATTTGGGATGACGGCTCCATTGTCCCTCCAGAGAAAGAGTCTCTCCGCACTGAACATGAGGGAGGGTTCCGGCGATGGTGACCAGGGGTGATCCATCTGATGGTTTGACTTCAGCTACGCAATACTGATTTTCCTCATTGAGAAAAACAATCCTTTCGAGAACGCCGCGAATTTTTTGTAGGGAGGATGTCATTGCGAAGTGCTTTATCAGCCCAGCTTATCGTGAAGTTTTCTCTTTTGAACGACAAGCGTGAAGCAGGTTTTCTCATTTATTGAAGAGGGAAGGGAGAGAAGGAGCTTATCAGGTTAGGCATATTTATTTCGGGCAGGTACTTGGCGGAAGGATTTTTCCGGCCAGATGAAAGCCGTTAACTGTCCCCCTTGGTAACATCCGGTGTCTATGCCTATGGCCCAACGTCGATAATCAACGGCAGGTCGTGGAGTATGGCCGTAAACCACCAAAGGGGGGCCATGCCAAATTTCCGACCAATGAGTCTTGGGATGAGGCGGATTGGCCTCAGGGGGGAGAAATTTCAGGTTGGTGACGACAGTTGCATTTTGGTTTTGCCAGGGCAGGTGGGGCAAAAAGCCTCCGTGGGCGAGGACCAGATGGTGATCTGGTGATTGCCAGGTAAGAGGCATTCGGGCCATGAAGTCCCAATCTTTTTTCGTTAGTGCGGCCACCGTGCTATGGTCTTGTTTTTTGAGGATAGCCGGGTTTCCGGTGCGGCGAAACCACAGTAGGCGCCGCTCGTGATTGCCGAGGAGTGAAATCGCTCCGAGGTGGCGAAGCAGTTTGACGACTCCATGGCTGTCTGGCCCATTATTGACAAGGTCGCCGAGGAAAATAATGTTATCGGATTCGCGGAGGTGTAGATCATTGAGGAGGTCTTCCAGTTCGCATCGACATCCATGGACATCTCCAATGATGATCAGGCGTTCCATAAAGGATATATTTGGCTGGGGTTCATCTTCACTTGTCTTTCTAATTGATCTAATGTTCAATTGTAAGCAAGTTTTGTCATGGATTGGCAGATAAAATCTTTTACTCGCAAGTGTTTTCTCACCGGTCGCTCTTTTTCCGATGGCGACCAGTATATCAGCATGCTTATAGATCGTGGGCACAAAGGGGAGTTGGAGCGATTGGATTTTCTCGCGGGGAAAGAGAATGATTTTTCTCCTTTGGGGAAAATACTATGCCGTTGGCAAAGACAGTATCAACGTTCACCGGTGAAAAATGATGGCGACGAGCAAAGGAAAACGGCCGAGCATCTTTTCTTTTCTCTCTATGAGAATCTTCCGGCCAGTGCTGGGGAAGAGGAAGAATCATTGGAGAGCAAAGGGGGTTCCGAGAATGAAGGTGAGGAGAGTGAGGATTTACTGATCGACGAGGAGGGAAGGGAGGCCTTGAAACAAATTTTGGGGCTTTTGCTCGAACGGAAAAAAGTCTTCAAGACCGTTGGCTACACCCCTAACCAAAGCCACCAAATCCTTGAGCACCGACAGATGGGGGAAGTGTTTCTGGTCCCAGCGGGGGAACTCTCTCCGGAAACAATGGTCCACGTCCAAAAGAGGCTTGAAGGATTAGTCCTAAAACCGAAATAATGGTCTCAGGTTATACTCCTCGAAGTTGCGAGTCTGGCAAAATTCTGAATCTTTCTTTATGAAAACAGTTTACCATCAAAATAGGAAAAGTCTTCTTTTTTCGGTCTTTGGTTTTTTCCTGAGTTTGCCCCTCCTGGCATCTCTGGAATTTGAAGAAGAGCGAAAGGTGGTGGAATTAGAGTTGGGGGTAGAGTCGATTACGGTGGATTTTAGCTTCAGGAATACGGGGGAAGAAGCGGTTAGAATCCTGAACTTGTCCAGTGATTGTGGGTGTACCGCAGCAATGCCGGAAAAGCGTGTTTTTGAGCCAGAGGAGGAAGGGGTGATTCCGGTGACCTTTACCGTTGGAAATCGTTCCGGAACCAGGGTTCAGCGAATCTTTTTACAAACGGACCACGTGGAGACAAATCGTCATACATTACAATTGGAGTTGCAGATTCCCGTGGAGATTGAATTGTCCCATAGGGTCCTGCAATGGCGTAAGGGTGAAGCGAGAACCCCGCAAAACTTTCGTATAGATATTCATCCCGAAAGTCCCTTGCAGCTTAAGGACGTCGTTGCCAATCGGGAGGATGTTGAGGTGCAGTGGGAAGCGGAAGAGGATTCGGAGGGGCGGCGAGCGCAAGTTCGCGTAACTCCTCCGGAAACCGAAGCGGAGGAAAATCTTCGCTTTCGAATCGATTTGGTCTTTGACCCCGAGTCGCTGGAAGACCGATCGGCCCCGCGGGTGGTGGTTTTCGGATTGGTCCGTTAGGGGCCGATCCTATTTCTATTTTTAGAGAATGTCTCCGCTGGCCATAACGAGTCTCCAGAATCCTCGAATAAAGAACCTCATCCGTCTTCGGAATAAGCGTCATCGTGATCGCCAGAAACGATTTTTGATTGAGGGGTATCGCGAGAACAAAAGAGCTTTGGCCAAGGGGTTTGTCCCGGAAGAAATGTTTTTCTGTCCGGAGTGGTTCCTGGGAGAGAATGAGAATGATCTTTTAGCTGAAGTGGAGAAAAGGGGAGGGAAGTTGTTTTTGCTGCCCAAACACATCTTTGCCAAAATCTCTTATCGTGACCGACCCGACGGACTTCTGGCAATTGGGCGGCAATGGGATGCGGCTTTGTCGGCGATTCGCTTGCCCGAAAATCCGCTGGTGCTGGTGGTGGAGTCGATTGAAAAGCCCGGGAATTTGGGCACTCTTTTACGGGCCGCCGATGCAGCCGGGGTGGATGCCTTAATTGTGGGCGATCCGGTGACGGATATTTTCAATCCCAACGTGGTTCGGGCTTCGACGGGTGTTTTGTTCTCCATGCCGGTGGCAGTTTGTTCGACGGAGGAGGCCATAGACTTCTGTCAAAGCAAGAAACTGACCACCGTGGCGACGACTCCCGCAGCGGATAAACTCTATACCGATGCTGATTTGTCCGGTAGGATTGCCATCGTTATGGGGAGTGAGCAATATGGGTTGACGGAGCGTTGGTTGGAGGCGGCGAACCTGCCGGTGCGCATTCCCATGGCGGGGCAGGCTGATTCCTTGAACGTTGCGATGGCTACGGTGATTACGCTTTTTGAGGCGGTTCGGCAACGGGGGTGATTGGCTTCTCCGCGAAAAAAAGCGGAGAGGGACGATGCGGTTTGGTTACAGTTTGCGGACGACTGCGGTGGCCACGCCTTGTATGACGAGTTCGGAGACCGGATGGATATCCGGATAATCCGGGTTTTCGGCGCGGAGGTAAGGGCGGGCTTGGTTTTTCTGAATAAAGCGTTTAAGGGTGGTTTCTCCGTCAATCAGGGCGGCGACGACATCGCCGTGGCGCGGCATGCGAGTATCCAGGATGACGGTGTCGCCCTCGTGAATGCCGGCATTGATCATGCTTTCGCCGCGAACCTTCAAGGCAAAGGTGCGGGCACTGGAGCGGACTCCGGCAGTTTGTAAATCGATTTGGATGCGATCAATGGCGTCGCCTTGTTCAACGCCTTCGGGATAGCCTGCGGCAATCGAGCCGTAAACCGGGATATCAATGACCTCCGAGGCGTCTTCAGGAAGCTTGCCCGAGGGTTCAACGGTCAGGCGGTAAGCCCGGGCTTGTCCGGGGACATGGGTGATCGCGCCCTTCTTTTCGAGGGCCCGGAGATGTCCGGCCACCGCGTTGGTGCTGCGGAAATTAAAGTGCTCCTGGATCTCCCGAATGCTGGGCCAATAGCTGTTTTGTTGAACAAAGAGGCGGAGAAAGCCGAGTATTTCTTCCTGTTTTAGGGTAAGGCCATTCATGATGAACAGATTATCACTGTGAAAATGATTTCATGTCAATCTTTTCTATAAAACGGATTTCTTAAAACGCTGGTTATTTAAGTATTTGACATGATTTTAAACAACCAGGTCGTTTAAAACTTGACGGTATTGAGGGTTGGGGGAGGAGGTCTGTTTTAGTTTTGGAGGGTTTTGACGATTTTGGGGAGACCGGTGGAGGCGGGTTCTTGGTAAACCAGGAACTCGGGTGGGAGGTTTTGGGGGTCGAGGTTGGGGTCCACGACGAATTTGCGAGCGTGGTCGGGGGCTACGTAGGCGAGGCCGGCGGCAGGGTAAACCTGAAGGGAGGTGCCGACGACAATGAGAACATCCGCTTGGTTGACTAAGGCCTCGGCTTTGGCAACCCCTTGGACGATTTCGCCGAACCAGACGACGGCGGGGCGAAGTTGGGAGCCTTTCGGACAGAGGTCTCCGAGGTGAATGTCCCGGTCGCCCAAAGGGGTCTTCCAGTCAGGGTTGGCTGAACTTTGGGCTTTCCGCA
This sequence comes from Opitutales bacterium, assembly GCA_020831535.1. Classification (GTDB taxonomy): domain Bacteria; phylum Verrucomicrobiota; class Verrucomicrobiia; order Opitutales; family T3Sed10-336; genus JAIUMY01. Next base: position 4,676 of record JAFIGF010000146.1, read on the forward strand.
ACTCGCCATGGAGGTGGATGATGGAGGTGGAGCCGGCGCGTTCGTGTAAGTCGTCGATGTTTTGCGTGATAATTTCGACCTGATGAGTTTTCTCCAGATCAACAAGCGCGCGGTGACCGGTGTTGGGGTTCACTTGGCGAAGTTTTTGGCGGCGTTCATTGTAGAACCGCAAAACTTTTTCGGGGTTTCTCTCCCAAGCTGTTGGGGTGGCGATTTCCTCCAAAGGATAGCCTTCCCAGAGGCCTTCGGCCCCACGATAGGTGGGAATCCCGCTTTCCGCGCTGATTCCCGAACCGCTGAGAACAATGCAGAGCGGTTTTTCCATGGTCGTTCCTTATCGTCTCCTGGTGCTGGGTCCGAGCAGGAGCCAGAAGATAATGCCAATCACGGGAAGGAGGAGAAGAAGCAGGATCCAGATGACTTTCCCTCCGGTAGAGGCGCGGCTTTGCACCGTCTGGACAATCGCATAGATTATCAGAATTAAAAAGATGAGTCCAAATATACCACCGCTGACTTCGATCATGTTTTCAAGATGTAAGCTTTTCGGCGAAAAAGCAAAGTCTTCTTTTGCCGGTTTCCGCGTATGAGTCGTCCCGTGAGACTATCCTTTGCAGCCGAACAATTTGCGCACTTTTATGATATCGGCAGCTTGTGGGGGAACGGCGGATTGCCATTCCGGGTTGTTCTGGTTGAGCTGTTCCATCACTCTGCCACCGGCAATATCCATAACGTTGGTATCAAAATTTTCGATGGCGGTGATATACTCGTTTTGCCGAAGGTGTTGGTAGAGGTGCTTGAGGTGATCGTCGACCAAGAGATTATCGGCGGTGATCATATCATCGAGGCCCTCTCCATTTTCGCCGGTTTTGTCCAATAATTGGGCAACGGCAGAAAAGCGGCGGTAATAGGAGAGGGCCTGCCTTTGCATGGGGTATATGTAAAGCTTCACGGTGGTTTTGAAGAGTCGGCCAAAAGCCTCCAGCAAACCGCCATCCAGTTGCTCATAGTATTTCTCCTTGAAAATCTCCAGAAGGTTATTGATCCCCATGGCAATACCGATTTTCTCCCTTGTGTAGCGCCGGAAAAAGGTCGCGAGGCGGTAGTATTCGGGGTAAGCTGAGATGATGACGTGGAACCCCAGGGCGTTGAGGATATCGACGCGGGCAAGAAAGTCCCCGGGATCTACTTTTCCTTCGGCGAGAAGATTATTCATCGTAATCTCCATAACCACGACGGGTTCCTGCCCTTGGACCCGGGGATCCTTCACGAACTGTTGGCGGGCGGAGGTCATCATATCGAGATTGACCTTGGTGATGGGGCGGAAGCTGCCGCGGGCAACCAGAACCGGTTTCTTGTAAAGAGCCTCGGAGGGTTGAACTGGTTTGCCGGAGGGGTTGAAGATAACCGCCCGGGTGTGTCCTTGCTTTACCAGCTGGAGAGCCATCAACCGGTTATCCGTTTCGGCAAAGGCGGGCCCGGCGAAATGGATCATGTTGATTTCCAGTCGTCCGGGGTTCAGGTGATCAAAGAGGCTGCCGATCAAGGTTTCCGGCTCAGAATGATGTTGAAAGGCCCCGAAAACCAGATTTACCCCAAGAATGCCAATGGTTTCCTGTTGTTGAATGATTTCCTCGTCGAGGAGACGACAGTGCAGAAGGATATCATTGGGCTCACCACCGACTTCCTGTTGAAAACGAATGCCCAGCCAACCCTGTCCATCTTCCTTCGTTCCGTAGCTTTTGGTGGCCACGGTGTCAGCAAAGGCAAAGAAACGAGTGGTGGGGCCGCGTGAACTGGCCAGGCGCTCGTGTAAAAGGTGATACTCGTGGTCCAGCATGGCCGAAAGCCTCTCGCGGGAAACATATCTGGGGCTTTTGCCATAGATCTCGTCACTGAATGACATGTCATAGGCCGAAATCGTTTTGGCGATTGTTCGGGAAGCCGCCCCGGCTTGGAAAAAGTGCCTGGCGACCTCCTGCCCGGCGCCGATTTCGGCGAAAGTCCCGTAGATTTTGTCATCAAGGTTTATGGTTAAAGCCTTGCGGTTGGTGGTGAGTAATTGATTTTCCATAGGGTGGTCCTCGGTATGTCTATGACCTCACAGCAGAATGCCGGCCAGGTCAACGGTTTGTCCGGTGGAGAATCGTCGACTTGGCTGCTTTCGGGCGGGTTTTAAAAGTATTTTCCCTAAAAGTGAATCTATTGTTGAACGTGGCAAAAGAATTTTTTCGTTTGCCTGTAGCATTCGGAGGAGGGCACTATTTTCATATCTTATGAAATCCCTTGATACCTATTTCCCCCGTTATGAAGAGTATGACCCGAAAGTCCCGGTGTGGTGTGTGACGCCGGATTTGTCCGGATGTTTCCATCGGTTCTTTGACACTTCCCCGATCAGCCCTTCGGGCCGTTACTTGGCGGTGTTTCGTTTGCCTTTTGAGGACCGTCCGCCCGAGCCCGGGGAGGCGGGGGAAGTGGTAGTTGTCGATTTGCAGGAGGGCACTCACCGTGCGGTGGCGGAAACGATTGGGTGGGAGCCTCAGTTGGGGGCGAATCTCAACTGGGGAGGTTCGGATAATGAACTTTTTTTCAATGATGTCGACGCCTCTACCTGGCAACCTTTTGCCTGGAAATTGAATCCCATAAGCGGGGAAAAGATGAAGATGGAGGGGACGGTGTATCACGCTTCCCCCGATGGCCGCTGGTTGATTTCGGCGAATATGGGGAGTATGCGACGAACTCAGGCGGGTTATGGGGTGGTCCTGCCTTATGAAAAGGTTCGGCGAAATGTCGGGTCGGCGAGCGACGATGGTTTTTTTCTTACCGACACCCATACCGGTCACTCCCGGCTTTTGATTTCCATTGCCGATTTGCTGCGGGAGGCGAATCCGCCGGTACGGATTGAGGATGCCGAAAATCAGGAGATCTACGCCTTTCACAGTAAATTCAATACGTCTGGTGATAGCTTGATGTTGAGCTTACGATGGTTTCCCGCTTCCTGTCCGCCACGATGGAATATGCTTTTGAATGAAGACCCGGAAGTTTGCTATGCCTGGGTTACGATGGGGGTCGATGGAAGTGAAATACATTGTGCGGTGGGACAGGATCAGTGGCGGAAAGGAGGGCACCATGGCACTTGGTTTCCGGACGGGAAGAGAATTTCCATGAATTTGAACATCGATGAGGAGAATATGAGATTCGTTCAGGTGAATGAAGATGGGACCGGTCTTCAAAAAATGCTGAATCATGCGCTGGGGTCAGGGCACCCCACGGTGCATCGTGATGGAAAGCATCTTTTGACCGATACTTACACCATTGAGAAAGCGTCTTATAATGACGGTACCATCCCTCTTCGTTGGATTGATTTGGAAAGTGGCGATGAACAGGTGGTCGTACGCATCAATACCGCTCAACCTTGTGCCGATTCAACGATGAGAGTAGACCCACATCCGGCTTGGGATCGAAGTTGGCGGTATGTGACCTTCAATGCTTTTGTCGGGGGCACCCGTAAGGTCTTTATCGCTGATTGGAAAAATC
>JAFIGF010000159.1 GCA_020831535.1 Opitutales bacterium
AACGGTACGATTCGTTTGACCACCCGGCAGGCCTTTCAGTTTCACGGTTTGTTGAAGGGGAACGTGAAGCCGGTAATTCAACACTTGGATAAAGTGTGCATGGATTCTCTGGCTGCCTGTGGTGATGTGAACCGCAATGTCATGTGCAATACCCTGCCGGAAAAATCGGCGGTGCACCGCGAGGTTTATGAAACGTCCTGCGCGATCAGTCATCATTTGACTCCCCGTACCAGGGCTTATCATGAAATCTGGTTGGATGAAAAACCTGTTGCGGGGGGGGATGAAGAGCCCATCTACGGGGAAACGTATTTACCGCGTAAATTTAAAATCGGGATCACCGTTCCACCCGATAATGATGTTGATGTTTTTTCTCAGGACCTGGGGTACATTGCAGTCGTTGAGAAAGGAAAGCTGGTTGGGTTTAATGTTGTTGTCGGCGGTGGCATGGGGCGGACTCATGGCAATGCCAAAACCTACGCGAGGCTGGCCGATGTGCTCGGATTTTGTACCCCCGACCAAGCGGTTGCGGTGGCCGAAGCGGTGGTTAAAGCGCAGCGCGACCATGGTGACCGAAGTGATCGCAAGCATGCCCGTTTGAAATACACCATCGACGACCATGGGCTCGATTGGTTTCGCCAAGAGGTTGAAAAGCATCTGGGATGGAAATTGGAGAAGGGGCGGGAAGTTGCCCTGACCCATAATTCCGACCGCTATGGTTGGCAAAAAGATGCGGAGGGTTTGTGGTACTTTACCCCATTTATCCTTTCCGGCCGAATCAAGGATACCGATGAGGCAAAATACCTCACGGGGTTACGCGAAATCGCGAAAATCCACCAAGGGGACTTTCGTCTGACCCCGAACCAAAACATCATGATCGGGCGGGTTTCGGAAGAGGAAAAACCGCGCATTCAGGCTTTATTGGAAGAGTACAAATTGGCCCAGACCCATGAGGGGTCAGGGCTCCGTCTCAACGCGATGGCCTGTGTCGCTTTGCCGACATGTGGTTTGGCCTTGTCGGAGAGTGAGCGTTTTCTGCCACGAATGATTGAGCGTCTGGAAACCGAGTTGGAAAAAGTGGGTTTGCAGGATGATGAAATCAGTCTGCGGATTACCGGTTGTCCCAACGGCTGTGCCCGCCCCTATTTGGCGGAAATTGGTTTGGTGGGCAAGGTTCCCGGGAAATACAATTTATACCTCGGTGCCAAACATGACGGTTCGCGCTTGAACGAAGAATATGGGAGCAGTCTTACCGAAGATGAAATCGTCGAAACCTTGAAACCGATTTTCCGGTCCTATGTTGAGGAACGGGAGCAAGGCGAGCGCTTTGGAGATTTCTGTGTTCGTCAGGGGCTTATTACGCCTCGCTAGAACTTTGGATCATGGGGTGGTTCTATGGTCTGATGGACCGGCCTTTCGGACGGCGAATAGCTGCTTTGATTTGCCTTTGACGATGGGCTGGTCAGATTGGCTTTATGACAGCACCTGATTACGAAAGCCGCGAGGCGGTCGACCAATACCTGCTTTTCCATTACGGTTCCGATGAGGCCAATTTGCCTTGGTCTTTCGGGCCATCAGGAGCCCTACGGTATCCGGTGCGGGTGGTGGAGGCCTTGTTGGATTCCTCCATTCTTCCCTCCGGGGGGAAGGCCTTGGATATCGGCTGTGCGGTCGGCGCGTCCTCTTTTGCCTTGGCCCATAGAGGCCTGGAGGTTACCGGCTTTGATCTTTCGGCGGCTTTGATCAAGGCCGCCAATCAAATTACCCAAGGAGAAATCCGGGATATTTCCATTCCCCGCAGTGGCACTCTGGAAGAAACGGTTTCTTTGATTCCTCCGGAAAAACCAGTTTCAGGGAAAGTGGCTTTTCTGGTGGGAGATGCAATGAATCCCCCGACCCCTGCGGAGCCCGGCAACGACGTTGTTCTTTTGGCCAATCTGATTGATCGGGTACCTGATCCGTGGAAATGTTTGCAGGAGGCGATCAAGCGATTGCGGCCCGGGGGACAACTGCTGTTGGCTTCTCCCTACACGTGGCTGGAGAGCTGTGCCCCGCCCGAGAAATGGCTGGTGCGGGACAAGGAACCCCCTTTGGAAGTTCTGCAAAGAACCATCGGGAAGGAATTGAAATTGGCCTTTCGTACGGACATACCTTTTCTGATTCGTGAACATGAGCGAAAATTTCAATGGAGCGTCGCGGAAGGCACCCGTTGGATTAAATCAGGCTAATATCTCCATTCCGGCCCTATGGTCGAGGGCTTTCCCGTTTGCCCTTATTGGGCAAAAAGCTTTCTTGCGCAAAGTGTTGCTGGAATTCATGCTGGAAGCTTTTCCAGTCCGACTTTTCTTATGCCAATGAAACCGATCCCCATGGGGAAGCCAATTCCCTCATCTCCACACGCTATTTCCTGTAGTTTGCCGACTATGCGGTCGATTATTGGATACGAGGAAAAAGACCCGGAGATCATTCAAAAACTGGAAACCGGTTATCCCCGATTTGTGACCCATCCGATTTTAACCAAACTCCGGGATCATTTCTTTCGCTTTCGGGATTTGGCTGGAAAATCGGTATGGTTTACCGCCGATCTGGCAGCGGCCCGTGAAATGGCGCACGTGGTGGATGGTCACCGCCTTACTGAGGTGGAGGAATTGCCGGGCGGAGTAGGGGTGGTGCGTCACCCCCGTGATCCGGAATTGGATCGTCGGGCCCGGCGGTATTTGCAAAGCACCGGGCGGATCATATCTTCCCGACGGGCGGTCGATGTATTGGTTTCGGAAGGCGTTATGGAAAAACCCTTCGAGGAGGAACTCGTGGACGAGGCGGCGGTCGCCCAGAAAAAGATCACCGAGACTATGGGGCGAATTCACGGTGGAGTGCCTTCGGAAAATATTCTTCTGGCCGCCAATGGCATGAATGCCTTTTTTGAGACCTTTCACACCCTGGCCCGAAAACAGGCCGGGGAGGGACGGTTTCGCTGGATTCAGTTGGGTTGGCTCTACACCGACACCATGACCATTCTCAATGATTTTGAGGAAGCCCCGGGCCCCGGGAAAGTGGAGCGATTTTACGATGTTTTGGGGACTGAGGAGATTGTGGCTTTTATTAAGGAGCATGAAGGAGAAATTGCGGGCTTGGTAACGGAGTGCCCCACCAACCCGCTTTTACAGACGGCGGACCTCCAAACGATTGCCGAAGCCATGCATCAGGCAGGAGGAGTCATGGTTCTAGATCCTACCCTGGCATCACCTTACAATATTGATGTTTCTCCGGTCGCAGATGTGATCTTGAACAGCTTGACAAAGTTTGCCGGGAACGAGGGAGATGTCTTGATGGGATCGGTCGTTTTTCCGGCAGGCCGCGAAAAGACCTTGGGGTGCAAGGATGAAATTGCCGCCGCCCTGGTGTCCCCGTACGAGAGAGATTTGCGCCGTTTGGCGGCCGAGATCGGTGATTACGAAAATCTCATGGTCGACACCAACCGGTCAGCAGCTAAGGTGGTCGACTGGCTCCGCAAAAGGCCTGAAGTGGATCGTGTCTATTGGACTGGGCAAAGTCGATGTGCGGAGCATTATGCTCGTTTCCGAAGACCTTCCGGAGGAGATGGTTCGGTCTTTAGTATCGCTCTCAAAAAGAATATGCGGGTCTTCTATGATGCTCTTCGGTTTCCCAAGGGGCCCAGTTTTGGCATGCAGAATTCGTTGGTTTGCCCGTTCATGTATTTGGCCCACTACGACTTGGTTTCGAGTAAGGATGGGCAGCGTTTTTTATTGGAGAAAGGGATTCCCTTTTCCCTTCTTCGCTTCTCCATCGGGAGAGAGCCGGTGGAAGAGTTGATCGGGGCTCTGGAGGAAGCCTTTGACTTGGCCGCTAAAGAAGGGGGTTGATCTTATGGATTCGGATGCAAAAACCACAAAGGTCGATGCTTCGGCTGTACAGGGTTGGTTTGCTGACCAGCGAGCCTTGCGGCATTATAGCGAGGCGGTAAAAAACGTGGGTCTCTGGTGTTCGGAAGAGAAGGTACTGCGGCAGATTTTTTCGCCGGATCAGACCCTGCTCGATCTGGGGACCGGAACGGGGCGGGTGGCCTTTGGTCTTTGGGAGATCGGGTATGATAAAGTGATGGGGGTGGATTCCTGCCGACCCATGATCCAGGAAGCCCGGCACCTCAATAAATTGCTGGAATATCGGGTTTCCTTTCGGGTTGAAGATGCCTGTAAGATGAGCTTCGAAGAGAATCTTTTTGATGGGGTGATTTTTGCCTTCAATGGCTTGATGCAAATTCCCGGGGAAAAGGAACGTTCGCAAGCAGTAAAGGAGATCTTTCGGGTTCTTCGCCCGGGTGGGCACTTTGTTTTTACCACTCATGACCGGAATCATTGGCGGCTCCGGGAATTTTTCGCCAACCAAGCGAAGATGTGGAGTGAAAATAAGCAAGACCCACGGTTGCGGGAATTTGGTGATAACCTTTTTGACAGCCGGGAAGGGACGATATTCATGCACCTGCCGGATCGCGAGGAGGTTCGCTCGCTTTTGGACGAAAATGAATTTATGGTTCTGTTTGATGCGATGAGAGAGGAAATTGCCAATGAGCCTCCGGAGGTTCGCGATTTTGCCGATGAATGTCGTTTTTGGGTCGCTCGAAAACCCGACTCTGTTTCCGAAAATGATGAGTGCTAGACATATCGGAACAGACATGCTTGAGTATTATCCATGACAGAAACTGTATTTTCCGAGCCTCAGGTTTTTCGCGATATCGCTACCTTGCAGCAGCACCTTACGGAGGTTCGTCAGGAGGGTCGCAAAGTTGCCCTGGTGCCGACCATGGGGGCCCTTCATGAGGGGCATCTTGCGCTGGTTCGAAAAGCTCTGAAAGAGGCGCAAGAGGTCGTGGTTACGATCTTTGTAAACCCCAAGCAGTTTGGCCCCAACGAAGATTTGGCCAGCTACCCAAGAGACGAAGAGACCGATCTAAAGGCTTTGGGGAAACTGGGAAAAGTTACGGTATTTATTCCCGGAGTTGAGGAGATGTATCCTGGGGATTTCTCCACCTTCGTTGATGAAGCTCAACTCAGTAAAGGCCTCTGTGGGGTTTCCCGTCCGCAGTTTTTCCGTGGAGTTCTGACTATTGTTGGGAAACTTTTCAACATTGTTCGCCCGGACATTGCCATTTTTGGGCAAAAGGATGCGCAGCAAGCGGCAGTGATTCAAAAAATGGTGCGGGATTTGCACTTTGGGGTTGAAATTATCACGCTTCCGACAGTGCGTGAAGAAGACGGTTTGGCGATGAGTTCACGAAACCAGTATCTGAGCAAGGCCCAGCGAGAAGAAGCCCAAGCTCTTTCCAAAAGCCTTTTCGAAGCGAAAGAAATGGTTGAGCAAGGAGTGCGCAGCACGGATCGCGTAATCGCTGAAGTCACGCATTTGCTCGCCCAGCATCGCCGGGTACGTTTGATTTATGCTCAGGTGATTGATACGGAGACGTTGGAACCATGTCGGGAGATCGTTCCCGGACAAAGTTTGCTAGCTCTTGCGGCTTGGGTAGACCAGGTGCGTTTAATCGATAATATCCGGCTTTAAGGGGGAGCGGGGGCGCGACTATAAAGTTTGATTTCCTAAAATGAGTAAAACCAAAGTTTACGATGTCCTGGTCCTCGGTAGCGGTATTGCCGGGCTTAGTTTTGCCCTCAAGTTGGCCGCAAAGGGCTGCCAAGTGGCCATCCTTACGAAGAAAGATCAGGCCGAATCGAATACCAATTACGCACAGGGGGGAATTGCCTGTGTCACTTCACCGGAGGATGATGTTCGCTCCCATATAGAAGATACGTTGGTGGCTGGAGACGGGCTCTGTGACGAAGCCGTGGTGGAGCAAATCGTCAAAGAGGGACCACCCAGGGTCCGGGAGCTAATTGATTTTGGTCTAAGCTTTACCGCTGATCCAGAAGGGCAGCCTTCGCTGGGACGGGAGGGGGGACATTCGCAAAGAAGGATTTTGCATGTGAAAGACATCACCGGACGGGCGATTGAACAAGCCTTGCTTGCCCAGATCGAGCGTGAGGCTAAAGTGACGGTATTCGAGCATACGCTGGCCATCGACATTATCACCCGTAACAAATTGGAGGGAAAACCATCGCATTTGCACCCTTCCTCGAATCAGGTGGTGGGTTGTTACGCGCTCGATGTACGGTCGGGGGAGGTCAATGTTTTCCAGGCTCCGGTAATCATGTTGGCGACGGGTGGGGCCGGATTGGTTTATCAATATACCAGCAATCCGGACATTGCTACCGGGGATGGTGTGGCCATGGCTTGGAGGGTCGGGGTGCCCGTGCAAAATATGGAATTTGTGCAATTTCACCCGACGACCTTGTTCAATGATTCGGACAAAAGATTTTTAATTTCGGAGGCCGTTCGCGGGGAAGGGGCCATCTTGAGAAATATGGCCGGGGAGGCATTTATGGAGAAATATCATCCGCTCAAGGATTTGGCTCCTCGGGATGTTGTTGCCCGGGCGATTGACAGTGAAATGAAGCGAACCGGATCGCGCCATGCTTGGTTGGATATTACGCACCACTCCTCGGAATCCCTGAGAAAACGATTTCCGCAAATTTTTACGCAGTGCCAAAAAAGCGGTTTTGATATAGGCAAGGATTGGATTCCGGTGGTGCCCGCCGCCCATTACGTTTGTGGGGGGGTGGCTACGAATTTGGATGCGGAAACCGTTTTGCCGGGACTTTATGCTTGTGGTGAAGTCGCTTGTACCGGTCTCCATGGGGCCAATCGTCTGGCCAGCAATTCCTTGCTTGAGGCCCTCGTTTTGGCTGATCGTGGCGCGAAGGCGGTGGATAAATACCTCGCCAACGTTCCGCCGGTGTGTGAGCCCATACGGGCATGGGTGGACTATGGTGGGCATTCCGAGGATGAGCGGGTTGTTTTGTTACACAACTGGGAGGAATTACGGCGGACCATGTGGGATTATGTGGGTATTGTTCGGTCAACCCGCCGATTGACCAGAGCCCGTACCCGAATTCGTAATCTAGCCCGGGAAATTCAGGAATATTACTGGAATTTCTCGGTGGACCCAACCCTTTTGGAATTGCGAAATCTGGTTGTGGTTGCGGATTTGATCATTGAGTGTGCCCTTCAACGTAATGAAAGCCGGGGTCTTCACTACACCATTGATTATCCTCGGAAGAAAGAAATTTCCGAAAATTCTGAGGTGGTTAAAACGTGAATCCCATGTCCGCGCCCATTCGTTATTTCAATCGCAAGCGCCAGCAATGGGAAACCGAAGAGGTTTATGGGGAGCGAGGACTTCGATGGATTTATGGTAGCATTCCAGGTCGTTGGACCCTCTGGCTTCTGGTCCGGCGCAAGTTCGTATCCCGATTTTACGGGTGGTTAATGAATCGCGTCCAAAGCCGAAAAAAAATCCGGCCTTTCATTGAGAAATACAGGATTGATACGGAGGAAATGGTTTCCTCGGTTGATGAGTATCGCACTTTCAACGAGTTTTTTTATCGGCGCCTGAAACCTTCCGCCCGACCGCTTGAAGGCGGAGAGGGAGATTTGGTCTTTCCCGCTGATGGTCGTCACCTTTGGGTGCGTGATTTGGGGCAAAAACAGAACCTATTTGCCAAGGGCCAAGTCTTTGACCTTCCCAAATTGGTTGGTTCGGAAGAACTTGCGACGATTTGGGCGGGAGGAAATGCCGTCATTTCAAGACTATGCCCAGTCGATTATCATCGCTTCCACTTTCCGCTAGACGCAAAGGTGCATAAAACCAAGGAAATTGATGGATACTACTATTCGGTAAACCCCTGGGCATTGGTAAAAAACCTTGGTTATCTATGGCAGAACCGCCGTGAACTGCTTATCCTTGAGCATCCGGTCGTCGGAAAAGTGGGCTTTTTGGCCATTGGTGCCACATTTGTGGGAGGGATTCATTGGAGTGCACAGATTGGCCAAGAGGTCAAAAAAGGAGAGGAGGCCGGATATTTTTCCTTCGGGGGTTCATGCATTGTAACTCTTTGGCCACGAGACCATTTTTTTCCTGCTGAAGATTTAAAGGAAATTACTCTCCAAGGTTCTGAAATGCTTGCCCTCATGGGAACTCACATGGGAAAATATAGGCTGGAATAATGCGCTGGAAGAAGGTTTTTTGGCAATCGGTACTTTTTTTTTGCCTTTCAAGGAAACAAAAGTTTTAATCCAACGTCTTAAAAACTATGATTGAATTTGATAGAAAAAGTTTCGTTGCAGGCTTGCGCTCTTATTTACACTTGTTATATTTTAACAAATTGGCCTAGACCATGAGAAGATTTTCTTAGAAAATCTTCTCATGGTCTAGTTGCCATAATCTGCCTTTTTTCAGGCAAACCCTCACTACCAGATAAACTAAATTAGAAAAATATGGACTACACTGAATTCTTCCGACAACTGCGAATCCAAAAAGGATTCACTCACGACACTCTTGCTAATCTAGCGGGAGTCCACCGCAACACGGTTATCAACCTTGAACAAAACCGTCAGGTTAAGTTTAAGACCGTCGCCCTTTTGCTAAAGGTAATGGGCTATGATCAGGATTCTCCGGAAATTCGCCGGATTGCTCTCCTCTGGTTGGAGGGCGTCAGTGGTATTCACTTTACTTTGCAGGAAGTGATTCGCGAAAAGAAAAAAATGGATCGCGAATATCGCAAAAGCAAAAAGTCTACCATTGATCTGCTCAACACCACAATTTCGGAAAGAAACCTTACCGAAGAAAAGCTCAAGCTTCTGCTGAATGCGGTGGAGAATCCTGAAATCATGGATGTTTTGAAAAACATCAACACCTATGCCAAAAAGGTGAGCAACTCCTCCTCCGTTGATATGACGGTCGAGTAGGAATCTGCCAATCCTCCAATTTTGGAAAAACCCCGCCGGATATTTTTTCGGCGGGGTTTTTTGGATATCAACTGAGGAAATATCTTTACTCTGGGTTGGCGGGCACGGCAGGCTCTTCCTCCGGTGATTGAAAGCGGGGGTCGTCGTGCAACTGCCAATAGGTAATGGTTCCGGCAATTGTTGCCACAAAGAGGGAGCAGGCCAACAATAGCATCATGGCCTCGCCTCGTCCCATGCGATATTTGTTTCGAATCCACCGGTCGATAAGTGGGTAAAAAACAAACGTCGAGATCATCCCGATGATCGCCCCAATGCCGATTACGGCGACCGCCAGGGAAACTGGTTCAGAAGGTATGTCCTGATATTCCATGTAACTTTATTGTTCAGCGGAAAAGGTCACTGTGCCGTCGTCATGAACGGTTTGCTCAAAACGGGCATCGCCTGCCTCAATCGTTAACGTTCCGCCCTCCCAGTCAAGCGAAAGGGGTGCATTGTCATCCATGGGGCGAAACACATGTTTGTTTTCGAGAAAATCGTAGCGCTCTCCGTCACGGTAGATGATAGGGAGATTGTTTTCCTCGTGGTGGCGGTAACCCAGAGTATGGCCCTGCAGGGATTGGAACGTAACCTCCCCGGTTTCCAGGTCAACTTCCTGCAATCCGTCGGCGGCGAGAATCTTCTCCATGAAATCGGAAAAATTGCGGAAGTCTTCACGGTCTCCGGTTTCGAGGGCAAACCCAGCGAAGTCACCGCCAGTTTGCGGAGCCTTGACCTCAACCTGACCACTGTCGCTTTGGTTGAGGCGGCCAAAGGCCTCGGCTCGAATATTCAAGGGGTGAATAGCGAGAAAGGTTTGGTCATGTTCAATAAACCAAATACCGTTTTCTTCACGCGCTGAGGTCTCTCCGGGGATTTGGAAATGAAATTCCTGGTTCTGATCTTTGCGGAGCCACACCAGAATATTCCGGTACTGGCCGATCTGGTCACCGCGACGTATTCCATTGATATTAGAGCGGCTGTTGGCCCGAATAGACCTTGCCCCGCCGTTGTTGCGGTCCATGGCAATTTCAAAGGCCCGGGCATCCCAGTGGGCAGAGGTGGTGACCATTGAACCAAGGTAGTGGGAGCGGCCATAGTAGACGGTTTCCCAACTTTCCGGCTGATCCCGACCTCCGGGAAGCCAAAAAGAGTAGTTGGGCTTGCTGTTGATCATTTCCGCCGGGCGGTCAAATTGACCCTTGCCGATATTGATTACTGCCATGGGTGGACGGTAAGCACTGGTGATCGGATGAACCAAATCGTAGTAGGGGCGGGACTTGGGTTCGGGGGTGTCCCCGAAGGCTAACCAAACATAACGGTCCAGCCCCCCGCCGACCCGCTTGGTGGGAGCCACGGCCAGACCCCGGTAGTACTTGACTGCTGCACTCGCGTGGAGATAGTCCAACGCCGCTTTTGCTAGGGCCACCACGTCTTCGTCCTGAGCAAAATCATACAGGTTATGGTAGGGGGCGATGGTATGGTGAAGGTAGTTCTCGCTGTCCCATTCACCATGGTGATAACGATAAAGGTTACTGACAAAGCGTTGGATCTTATCCTTGTAGAGACGACGCACTCTTTCGTTTTCGGTTTCCTCGGCCATTAGATAGATGGCAATATCCCGCATAGCCCGAAGATTGTCGGTGTTTCGGGCATCGGTTCGCATGCCCCGCACACTGGGATCCCAGCGAGCGCCCACTGGGCCGGAGCCAACGCCATGGAGAGGGTGAGGGTAGGGGTTGGCCAAGCGTTCAATATCCTCATAAACCTGCCAGCCTTGTACGGCATACTGAATCCACCAGGCATACCACTTCTCCGGGTCCTCGTCCAAATCTTCTCCGGCGAACTGATCCTCGAGGGAGCCTTCAATGGCATCAGAATCCAGTTCCGCGATATTAGCCCGGAATTTTTGCAGGAGTTCGAGAGCATACTCTCGCACCATGGGGTCGGAACTGGTAAGAGAGTGAACCAGTTCAAAACTGGGTCGTGGGTTCTCGGCGGTCCAGATTTTTGCGCCGTCGAACATCTGTTGTCGGTATTCGGGCTCCAGTGCAGGGCCAAAATAGAAGTACTTTCGCATTTGCCCTTTCAGGGTGAAACCCCAGTAGAAATCTATGCCTTCGGTCCATGCGTGGTCGGTATCGGCTTGGCGGTCACGGGATTGCAGTTGCTCCATGACCCGGTCCTCGTGCCCGAGAAAAAAGTTAAACATGGTGATGGGAAAACTTTCTTTTTCCTGCTCCCCCTCGGTACGCACATTGATATTGCCTTCGTAGCGCTGAATCACATGGTTGGCTCTTTCCCAAAACGCTCTTTCCTCTGCTTCCGGCAAGGGTGGATTCTGCCATTGTTCGGGAACGGGAAGAGGATCGATTTTAATCAATCCATCCACCTCACGATAGCGTTCGGAGGGAGGTGGCGTGGCGGTTAAACAACCAGCGGAAATCGCGAAAAGACAGGTTGTGGAACAAAGGCGGAGTAGGGTGGAGGACATGAGAATGTTCTTTAGTAGGGGTTAGCTTTCGGTGGGATAATGTTGGATTACCATCATCTATGCGTAAAAGAGATTATAAACCGACCATGGAAGTCGGTGGGTGTTCGGAATTTTTTTGATAAAAATAGGAAGATCATGGTTCTGGGGAAATCAGTTCCGACACCTTGGGTTTTTCCGTATTTGGTCGGGCATGGATCCCGGGATAAGGTTCCAGGGGAAAGGGGTCCGAACAATCTTTCAAAAATTCGTCACACACCGCAAACATCTTCTCCGGTTCATGTGCTCGTCGCATACGGTAGAGAAACTGTCCCTTAGGGTCGATGCTTTCCCCGATGAAATTGAGGTATTTCTTTAGTTTGCTGATTCTTGGTTTGTCAGGGATTCCCTGCTTCCCGCTCATCGCGTAGAGGTCGTCAATATATGCCCGAACATCGTGCAGGGTCGGTTGGAAGAGGGGCTCGCCTTTCAGCTTTTCGCGGATTTGCCGGAAAATCCATGGGTTTCGGATCGCGTGGCGTCCGATCATGGCACCACGGCATCCGGTTTCCCTTTGAATCCGGAAGGCTTTCCCGGGGGAGGTGAGATTGCCATTGGCAAAAACCGGGCAGGGCAGGGAACGAGAGGCTTCGGCGATGAGGGGGTATTGCACCGGAGCATGATAGGCTCCGCGTACGGTACGCCCGTGCAACGAAAGCAGGTCCACCCGATGCTTTGCCACCAATTCCAGGAGGGTTGAAAAATGCTCGGAAGAATCAAAGCCAATTCGCATTTTAACGGTAAACAAGCCCTCGATTTCTTCCCGCAGCGCTCCCAGAACCTGATCGACTTTGGCCGGTTCCCGAAGAAGGCCGCCACCACAGTTTTTTTTGAAAACCTTGGGGGCCGGACAGCCCATGTTTAAATCAATGCCCGCAATCGGGTGTTTTTTTAACTCTCGCGCCGTACGGATGATATCGGGAATGGATTCCCCGTTCATTTGCGCAAAAACCGGAACATTGGTGGGGTTTTCGGTAATCGAGCGCAGAATGTGCTTTTCCAATCGGGACTGGGAATGAACCCGAAAGTATTCGGTGAAGAAAAGGTCGGGAGGACCATAACGACCAATCAGGGTCATGAAAGGCAAGTCGGTGACATCCTGCATGGGTGCCAAAGCGGTGGGCAAAGCACACTGCGGGGAAATCGGAAGCATCAGGCTGGTCGGAAAGCTCAAATCGTCGGGCCGGATAGGGCACCGTTCTCTTCGTAAACGCCCATTCGCCGGAATTTTTCGTAGCGGATTTGAAGGCGCTTTTCGGTGTCCATAGAGGAGATCTCACGGAGGTTTTTCTGGAGCGCTTGATCAATATGCTTGGCCATTAGGTCCGGGTCATTATGAGCCCCACCCAGGGGTTCTTCCAAAACCTCATCAACGATCTTGAGTTTCAAAAGATCGGGCGCCCCGAGACGTAGGGCTTTGGCGGCATCGGGAGCATAGGCGCGGTCTTTCCACAAAATAGCCGCACAGCCTTCAGGCGAGATCACCGAGTAATAAGCGTTTTCCAGGATCAGCACTCGATCCCCAATGCCTATCCCGAGTGCTCCACCGGAACCACCTTCGCCAATAACCATACAGATAACCGGTATCTTCAGGAGGCTCATTTCGCGAATATTCACGGCGATCGCTTCGGCGACGTGACGCTCTTCCGCGCCGATTCCGGGAAAGGCACCAGGGGTGTCGATCAAGGAGATGACCGGTAATTGAAAGCGTTCCGCCATTTTCATCAATCGGAGGGCCTTGCGATACCCTTCCGGATGAGGACAACCGAAATTGCGGAGGAGGTTTTCCTTGGTGTTGCGCCCTTTCTGTTGGGCAATGATCATAACCGGTTGGTCCTTCAAAAAGGCGGTTCCTCCGATGATGGACTGGTCATCCCCGTACAAGCGGTCGCCGTGCAATTCTTGGAAATCGGTAAAAATTTGCGCGATATAATCAAGCGCATATGGTCTCTTGGGATGGCGGGCAATTTGCACTCTCTGCCAAGGGCTCAGGTTGGTGTAGATGTCCTTTTTGGTGATCTCCAGCTTCGCGACGATGCTGTCGATTTCCGACTTCACATCGACTTTATTCTCTTCCGAGGTTCTCTTGAGATCTTCCAGTTTGTTTTGCAGGTCCCGTAAAGGACGCTCGAATTCCAGAATAAATTCAGATTTCATAAGAAATTGGGTTTAGTCCTCTTGTTTGGAGTCTTCCGAAAGTTCGTTTTTCCAACCCTGCATGCGGGCTTGGGCTCCGTATTTTTCCGCCGTTTCCTTGTCGCCTAATTCCATGTGAATACGGGAAAGGCTGGTGAAGACATGAACATCCTCGGGCTCCAGTCGAAGCGCCTCGAGGCCAGCTTTGCGGGCCTCCTCAAAGCGGCGGCTGGAAAAAAGCACCTCGGCCAGGGAATGCCAGGCCGGAAAGTAATCGTTATCAGCCGCCAGCACTTCACGAAGGGTTTTTTCTGCTTCGTCATTCTCCCCTATGGTGAAGGAAAAGGTCGCTTCCTCCACCAAGTGGTTTTTTTCTTCCTCAGTCATTAATCTGTACGGGAATTTCGATTTCATCGAACCCCGGAGCCTCTACGAAAAGCGACCCTGAGGCTTTTCGGTCGCCGGTGACCCGGACATTGACGGTGCGGGCTCCTCCGGGGACCATCACCTCGGGCATGATAACGCTATCGGGAATATCCGTGGTGACGGGGATTCGCAACCCACCGGGAGGGGCTTCCTGGTGGAGCGTGAAAACAAGATTCCGGGACTCTCCCGCCGCAAAGGAAAGGGAAGAAGGCGTGACTCGCATTTGGGCTCCGTCAACTCGCAGAACCCCTGCTCGCATGGAACGGTTTCCGTCAATCAACATGACCGGATAATTTTGGCCTGGTTCAAGCATGGGCACGTAGAAACTCAGAGAATTCGGGCCGTGGTAAATCGTTTCGGCGGTTAAATCGCCGACCATGATTTCATCGCCGGAACGAAAGCCCCGGCCAACCAACCCGACTTTGGTTCCTACCGGCGCGCGGTGGCTTTCGAGACTCATGGCATATCGGCTGACAATACGTAGCGACTTGACAGAGGAGGCCGTTTCTTTGGTCCGGGGGAACCCTTTACGCGGTTCCAGCACATATTCTGCCTGGAAATAATAGCTTGCATCGCGTCGGCCCTGTGGAAGGCGGTAATCAAATTCCCAAATATCAGATCCTAAACGACTGCGCTCCATCGGATAGATCTGGCCATCGATGACGATGCTTGGCTCAATGGAGTCCCGATGCACCGAAGAATTCGCACGATCCACCTCAAGGGTGATCGTATAAATGCCGGAAGGGTTTTCCGGCATTGCGGATGGCGTTAGGTCGTTCAGGACAACGTCATCGCAGCCGCTCAAGAAAGCCAGCGAAAGTAGTGAGGATAGGAGAATGATAAGCTTTTTCACAATTGCTAAAATGTAATGCGGATAGGCAAAAAGCAAGCGATAAACCACGGAGAATGTTTGCCGCATGGAAATCTTCCACCTATCCTTGCGTATGAGTAAAACCGCGCAAATCCGAAATTTGTTGATCATTCTCGGCGACCAACTGGACGATCAAAGTGGCCTTTTCGAGAAGTGCGACACGGAACACGACCTGATTTGGATGGCTGAGGCGGAGGAAGAGGCGACTCACGTGTGGAGCCACAAGCAAAGAATTGCGCTTTTTTTATCGGCCATGCGGCATTTTCGCGACTCGCTGCGGGAAAAAGGTTACTCACTTACCTACCATGAACTTTCTGAGAATGGGAAAGCATGCTCCTTATTTGAGTTATTAAGCCGTGATCTTAAGAAACTCTCCCCGGAAAAAGTTTTTATCGTGGAACCGGGTGAATATCGTGTCCAGGCGGCGATCGAGGAGACGGTTGGTAACGCCTCGCGGGATCTCACGATTTTACCGGACCAGCATTTTTATGCCACTAGAGAAGAGTTTGCGGATCACGCGCGAAATCGAAAATCCCTGCGGATGGAATTTTTCTACCGTGAAATGCGGCGCAAGCACGGGATCCTTATGGAGGACGGGAAACCGACTGGGGGCAAATGGAATTATGACCACGACAACCGTGATTCCTTTGGGAAGGAAGGCCCGGAATTAAGAGGGCGGGAATATCGCCCGCAGCTGGATGACACCACCAAGGAAGTTATCGCGCTGGTCGAAAGGAAATTTTCCCAACATCCCGGCTCTTTGGAGTCTTTCCCCTGGCCAGTTACCAGAGAACAGGCACTGGGCAGATTGAAGGATTTTATTGAAAATCGATTACCTCCTTTTGGTCAGTATCAGGATGCCATGTGGACCGGCGAACCATTTCTGTACCATTCATTGATTTCCTCCTCCCTCAACTTGAAACTATTATCGCCCCGGGAGGTCGTTGAGGCGGCTGAGGAAGCCTATCGGGAAGGTCATGCCCCTTTGGCTGCGGTCGAGGGGTTTATTCGGCAAATCCTTGGTTGGCGCGAATATGTCCGGGGGATTTATTGGCTCCACATGCCGGGCTATTTGAAAAACAATCATCTGCGGGCCAAGGAAGACCTGCCGGAATTTTATTGGACCGGAGAAACACAGATGCAATGTCTTCGGGAAGCGGTTGGCTCAACCCTTGCATACGGCTATGCCCACCACATCCATCGTTTGATGGTGACGGGTTTGTTCGCCCTTCTTTATGGGGTCCATCCGCGTCAGGTACACGAATGGTATCTGGCCGTTTATGTCGATGCGGTCGAATGGGTGGAATTGCCTAACACCCTGGGGATGTCACAGTTTGGTGATGGTGGTCTGATGGCCTCCAAGCCCTATGCCGCTACGGGGAAGTATATCAAGCGGATGAGCAATTACTGCCAACACTGTCCCTATAATCCCGATGAGGCCTTGGGAGAAAAGGCCTGTCCCTTTACCACGTTATACTGGGACTTTCTGCTACGTCACGAGACGCTTTTGCGCAAGAACCAGCGCATGAGCCTGCAAGTCCGGAATATTGACCGGCTTTCGGATGAACGTCGCAAAAACCTGCAAACGCAAGCGAAGGGTGTTCGCGAAAAAGCCCGGGAGGGAAAATTATAGCGGGATTAGGGAGAACGCCTTGGAGTTTAATTTTTCTCCGGATCCTCGGGCATTTCGCTCAGGAGACGGAATTCCGGACTCAGATTGGTCAAAATTGATTTCCACAGGTTCTCATCCTTGCCGGTAGGTACCGTCTTTTCATTGATTGGGCAGACGATCCAACTATTCGCCTCCAGTTCGCTGGCGATTTGTCCTTTGCCCCAACCCGCATAGCCCTTAAAGGCTCGGACTTCCATATGGGATTCCTGCATCAAATTGCGGGCGTATTCCGGGTCAATGCCAAGAAATAAACGAAAAACCCCTTCATCCAGAGACCATTGCCAGGCACTGAGCAAGACTTGTTCGGGTTGCACAGGTCCTCCTTCAAAGAGGGGTATATCACCCAAAATGTCATTCTTGAGGTCGGGATCGATAGAGGCGAGGGTTTGGCCCGTAGGCCGGTTGACGATTACGCCCATGCTTCCTTCCTCTTCCGAGTGAGCCGAGAGAAGAATCACGCTTCGGCTAAAATTACTATCCGGCAGGGCAGGGTGGGCGATGAGCATTTGTCCGGCCTGGATTGTTGCTTCATCGAAGGGTTGGGCTCCAAAGTTGCGCATAAAACGACCATAACCTATTCCTGTTGATTCGTAAACTCCAAGCTTTGAGAGGTTCTGGTAGGTTTCCCAAATGCATTACTGTTTCGGACTTTCTCCGTCGCGACGCCATGTTTTTGCTACGCAAAAATGGCGGAGAGAGAGGGATTCGAACCCTCGGTACCGCTTTTGGCGGTACGGCGGTTTAGCAAACCACTGCATTAGACCACTCTGCCATCTCTCCTGATGATGAGCCTATTTTCCTTTCAGTATCAGCTCTTGGCAAGGAGAAAATTTTGATTTTCTGATTCGCTTTGCTTTTTGGGGTGGAAGAGTTCTGTCACCAAAAATCCTTTTACGGAAGGAACTTATTCGTTATAAATCCTTCATATTGCCAATGTCCGGGGTAATGGAAAATAATGAAAGTGATGCGCTGCTGGTGATTGACCCCCAGCACGCGTTTCTCAACTCATCCAACAAGGGCCTTTGGCATAAGATCGAAGAGGACCTCTTTCCTCGCTTTGCACGGCGCGCCTACACCCAATTTATGAATTCACCGGAAAGTCCGGTATGGCAAGCGAAAGGTTGGGAGGGATGTCTTGGGGGAAGTGAGGAGAGTAGGATGCTTTGGGAGACCAATCCGGCAAGCCCAAAGGTTGTCGTATTTCGTAAAACCGGATTCACCGGAGTTTCTGAGGATTTCTTGCAGTGGCTGGAAAGGCAGGCAATTCAACGCATCTTTCTTTGTGGCGGAGATACCGACCTTTGCGTAATGCGAACGCTCATTGATTTGGCCCACCGAAAAATCCCGGTTGTCCTGTTGGCGGACTACTGCTTTAGCTCGGCGGGCCCGGAAATGCACCGCTATGCAGTGATCCAGGCAAAACGCTTCCTGGGGTCCCGAGGGGTCGTGGGTGCCCTCGATGAATAAATCTCTTTCTTCGTTGAAAAAATGTACAATTTTGCTGGAGGCCCCTGTCTCCTTCCAGCTCCGTTGGTAGCCGTGCCATCGTCGGAACTATAGGTGGTCCGGATTGATCTCAGGATCGTCGGGCTTCTTTTCCTCCATTGAAAAAATATGTTCGATGGAAAGGGCGACCGTCAGGGCCGCCAGAAATTGGACGAACATATATAATAGAGCAGTGGAAACCGCTAGTTTACCGGAAACCACAAAACCGGCGATTGCGGCGGGGTTGAAGGCCGCGACCAGATCTTCTCCCACCACGGTCAGCCCACCGGCATATAAACCCGCAATGACCAATCCCTGCCACAATTTACGGTGGGCATTGGAAGTGAGGAGAGGTACCAGAAAAACCCAGACCAAGGCCAGGGTGAAGGCGAATTCTCCTAAAATCATCGGAATAGCCTGAGCGTCAAAGTTGAACGACATAGCCTCAACAAGGTCTTTTTCCCTCGGGTTCATGGCCATGGCCGTGAAAGCTCCCCCCAGCGCTCCGGCAAATTGCACACCAAAATACCAGCCGCCTTCGGACAGGGATATTTTTTTGTGGAATAAGGCCGCCAGGGTAATCGCGGGATTGAAATGTCCCCCGGAAATATGGCCCCCACTAAGCGTCATGGCCAGCAATACCAGACCGACGGCAAATGGCCCCAGACCACCGCCCTGGTCAAAAACCGAAACTAAAATTAGGCTAAGAACCAGAAAGTAGGTTCCTATAAATTCTATTGTGTATTTTGGCATTTTCTTGAAGAGGCTCTTATGAAAAGGGAAAAGAATTCTGACAACAACTCAAAAACGAAAAACTTTTTTCTCGTTTCTTGCCAGCAAAGGAATCACGACGTAGGCTTTACCCTATGATCGTAGGAAAAGAAATCGAACTTTTGCGGGATTGTCCCAGCACCATTATTCCGGCGGGGGATCCGATAACCTTGCCCAAGGGCAAGAAGGTCTTTGTTAGTCAGGCTCTCGGTGGGACCGTTACCGTACGGGCCGAGGGCGGACTCTTCCGTATTGCCGGGAAGGATCTGGATGCTCTTGGTGAGGACGTGGTCGCAGAGATTTCCAAGGAACGGGAGAAGGCACCACCCGAAGCCTCAGGTCCAGTAAATGAAGGGCACGTATGGGAGGCCATGAAAGCCTGTTTTGATCCGGAGATCCCCATCAACATCGTCGATCTGGGTCTTATTTACGACCTTCGCCTTGATGAGGGGGAAACCAAAGGGCAGAAAAAAGTAAGCGTAAAGATGACTTTAACCGCCCAGGGTTGTGGCATGGGTCCGGTTATAGCCGAAGATGCGAAAACCAAGATCGAAGCCCTGCCGGGAGTCGAATCGGCTGAGGTGGAGATCGTTTGGGATCCGGTGTGGAATCCTCAAATGATTTCCGAGGAAGGCCGGAAGAAACTTGGGATCAATGGGTAAGGGCCAAAACAAATAGGTTTACCCCCAACTGGGTGTAAAACTGGTGAGCATAGTCATTGATCTCCCGGCCATGGTAGTACCGAAAGATGCGCCAGCGCCCGTCGGGTTCCTGCACCCAGGAAGGGGTCGCTGCTTCCTGACAGTAAATAATATCCTTGCGGCCATCCTCCCGGGTGGCTTCAAAACGAGCCCCTCCGTAGGCAGCCTCCTGGAGTTGGTCGCTTAAGCCTTCCGCACTTTCGCGCACCCGGAAGGAGATGTTGTTAGACCAGGCCCCGGTCTGGGTGCGTCCCCATCCCATGGCAATGATCGGGGATGCGAGTACCGAGAAACGGTCATCAACTTGAATGCCTAGAAAGGAGTAGGTCCCCTGAGGCCATTTTTCCTCCACCACGTAATCGCGCACGGTGTCGGGCAGATTGGTGGCATCGGGGAGTCCGTCAAAAAAGACTTGAAACAGAGGGTCTGATCGAGGAACGCGTTCGAAGGATTTCTCGGGAAAAACCTGCTTGAAGGCATCCCTTATCGGAGGGCTGATTTCCCAATCGGCGAAACTGTGGTTTTGACCGAAGCGGGGGTCATCGCGCAAGAATTCGGCGTTAATGCCTGCGTCGATGTAGATAAAGCCGCCGCGTTGCAAAAAGTCACGCAAATTGCGGGCCTCTTTTTCGGTCAGGGTCCAGTCCTGGCGATCCGCAAAATTCACATAAATCAGCGGGTGTTTGAAGATGCGCTCGTCTTCAAAGGACTCGATAAAAAGGGGGTCCGGATCGAGATGCAGAGTTGTCTTCTCATTGATCGTGTTGATCAGGGTAGGCAGGGCGTTGCCGTAGTTGCGGCGCAGCGGGTTGCCTTCCACCAATTGAACAATCCGGAGGGCATCGGGGCGAACCTCCTCGGTGGGAGGGGGTGGTTTGATCGATTCCTGTGGGTCTTGATCTGATTTGGCCCCGAAAGCCAAAATAGTGGGCAGACTCAGGCTGAAAGCCAGAAGAAAGGTTAATCGAAATATTTTCATAGCGGTGCCGTGGTCGGTGGTTATTGGTTTTGCAAAACGGCCTCAATTTGTCGGGCTTCGCGGGAATTGGGGTTTAGTTCGATGATTTGTTTCAAATAGTCCTGGGCTTCGGGGGTTGGGTTGCGCAAAAGGCCGTGGATGGCTTTGCGGCGGGTCTCCGGAGAATCCAATCGGGTCGCGCGGAAGAGAATGGTTTCCCAGTTGGGAATTTTTTCCTGCGCGATTAACTCCACAGCCTCCGTTTGGACCTCGTGATGATCATCAAGGAGAAGTTCCATGAGAATGTCCCGGCGATCATTCTCGGGTATTCGGGGAAGAAGTTTGAGAAGGGCCAAGCGGTTGACCGGGTGGGGACTCTCGATGAGCCCTTGAAGCTCATGGGGGGACCAGCGACGGCCATGGCGAAGAAGGAAATTGACCGCTCTTTCGCGGATGTCGCGGGCATCGTCATGGAGGAGTTTCTGAACCTCCTCAAAGGAAACCTCGCGCGGGTAGTACCTGAAAAGGGTCTCCGCGCTGTGACGTCGGTAGAGGGTGCTTTGATGGCTTAGCCCTTCAACCAGAAAGGTCTTGCCGTTGGTGCCAAGATAAGCGGCCGCCTGCAATATTTTTTCGGTCGTTTCGGGATAAAGACGACCGGTTTGCAATTCGTCAAGTAGCGCTTGGTAATCTTCCTTGGAGGGGGCATTGGCAAACAGGGCCAGGGAGGCTTCGAGGCGAACTTGGCGATCCTCGTCCTCGCTGAGAGAGTCCAGCGCGCGGAGCGCGTCGGGTTCGCGGTGGTGGGCCAGGTAGCGGGTCAGGTTCAGGCGGTAGGTTCGCTCATCCCGGTCCACCAGGGATTTGGCTTCGCGGGAAAAAACCTCGGAGGATAGAACGCGATCACCGGTTTGGAGGGCAATCATAGCCACTTCGGGGTCGGGGTCGTGGAGAAGGGCGATCAAGCGCTCTTCGGGCAGAGGTATATAAAGTTGCCGGTAATTGGAAATCATGTTGCGTCGGACCAAGGCATCTTCATCGGCAAAAGCGTCCTGTGCCAATTTTTCAAATTCCTCGGGCAGATCACGTTGTGGTTCCCGGCGGTCCCGATCAAAAGAAACGGGAAAGGCGGAGGCGACAAAGGGTAGAACATTGGAAACGATTCTTCGAATGGATACCTCTTCATCCCCCAGTAGAGCGAAGACTTGCCATTGGGCCTGACGAGGCAAATTCCGGGGACTTTCGAACAGTGAGACCACGGCAGCCAGCCGGACCGAACCGCTTTCGTCAGTGAGGGCCCGGATAACACCCTCGCGGGCTTCCGGAAGGTTGTATTTTCCGAGGAGCATGACGGCCGCCCGGCGTTCGTCAGCTATGGCCGATTGTAAATTTTGCAGAGCGCGAGCCACCGTTTTCTGGCGTTCCGATTGGGTTTGCTGTTGTGGATCCGGTTGGTCGGCCTGAGGCAAGGATGGCAGGGTTTGGATCTCCGGAGCCGCTGGCGGGTCGGCCTCCTCCTCAGCGTTGGCAAGGGCAGGTAAGCTGCCCAGGCAGAGACCTAGGAGAATGGCGGGAAGATTTTTCAGGGTTTGTCGCACAATCGGAGAGTTTATCATTCTTAGGCCGGGGGATTCACATCGACTCTGGTAATGACCATAAATCATCTTACGCGTTCCCATTCGCTTTGCAAACGGGAAGGGGTTCGAATGCCTCTAAAGTTTCCCAGAGTATAGAGGTGGGTGGGACTTTCTCCAGATAAACTCTTTTTTTACGTTATGGCAGACCATTCAGATGAACTATTTTCAGTGATTTTCTCTGCGGGGTTGTCAGATGGGGTGGTTTGTTCTCATACTCATCCAATGATCGCAAATTCAATCCTATTCTACCGTTATGCCGACTTTGCGGTATGGTGCTAATGTGAAATGCGCTTTGTTCTGGAACCAGTTAAGAAGGCCTTTGAACGTTTTGAGCTGTTTACCGTTGATGTGATTTATGGTCGGCGAACCGGGTTTTGGGTTGGCTTTTATGCGGCTTTTCTCGCCACTTTATCCCTTCTTTTCAGTGCGGTTGCCCGCACGCGCTATTGGCTTTACCGAAACCGGATTTTGCATGATCGACCACTCGGATGCTTGGTCGTGGTGGTGGGGAACCTTACCGTGGGAGGAACCGGGAAGACGCCGGTGGTGGAGAAATTCGCCCGAACCCTGACCCAGAAGGGCCGGAAGGTCGCCATTCTTACACGAGGGTATAAAAGCAAAAAGATTCCTCTGTGGCAGCGACTGTGGCGAAGTTTTACCCATAGCCATCAGGAAATCCCCCCCCGGATTGTGAGCGATGGTGAAAAGGTTCTTCTGAATTCTGAAGAGGCGGGCGACGAACCCTATATGTTGGCTCGTAATTTGCCGGGAGTGGTCGTACTGGTTGATCGCAATCGAGTGAATAGTGGAATTTATGCGATTAAATATTTTCAGGCGGACACGCTCATTCTGGATGATGGGTTTCAATATCTTCCCCTCAAAGGCCGACTCAACTTGCTTTTAATCGATAAAACCAATCCTTTCGGCAACCGGCGTCTTTTACCCAGAGGGATTTTGCGCGAGCCGGTGCGTCATTTGAAAAGAGCATCCTATGTTTTTGTGACGAAATCTGATGGCCGACCGCATCCTGAAATTGACCGGGCTATCGAAAAATACAATCCCGGAGTCGAGGTGATCGAGTGCGTACACCGCCCTCAGTATCTTGAAAACTTTCATACCAAGGAAAAATTACCTCTGACCGCTTTGCAGGGGGGGCGGGTAGGGGCTTTTAGTGGCATTGCCGCCCCCGACAGTTTTGAAGGGTTTTTGCGCCGCTATGGGGCCAATTTGATTTTGACCCGCCGATTTCTCGACCACCATCGCTTCACGGCCAAAGAGTTGAAGAAAATGTTTTCCGCCTTTGCCACGGCGAAAGCAAAAATGATCATCACCACCGAAAAAGACGCGGTTCGCCTGCCCTCTAATGAGAGTATTCCGAAGAACCTTTATTTTTTGCGTTTGGAAATTGATATTCTCTCCGGCGGTAAGGACTTTGACAAAGCCATCGACCGGATTTGCTTCCCTGGTCGGGTCTAACCGGGAATGACTTTTCTTAGGGGGAAGCTTTTTCCGGTCTTATTATTCCGGGGAAAACAGTAAGGCAAGATTGGCAATGCTAAGCGGTGTGTTGGCGCGGATGATAATTTCCACATGGGTGGTTTCCTCGGAGAACCGATTTCTGAAGCCACCACCGGAGGAAGAAGACTTTTCCCATTGATGCGACAAGACTTCCCAGCGTTCGGGAGTGTGTCGAATGCCTACCCACCGGTCGCCGATTTTCTCGCCTTGTTCGTTGTAGAAGTTCACTCTAAAAGGACTTCGGTTGGTGACACGGTCTTTGGCCAAAGCCTGAAAGATGATTCTTTGCGCATCTCCAATGGGGATAAGATTGGTTCGGGCGACATCATTTTCCTTTCGCCCGAAACCGGGGAAGTAGATAACTTCCTGATTAGGAAAAGTATGAATGGGGTCGATTCGCGGGGGAGTGCCCAACCATTCCCAACGAATTTCGTTTTGGGTGTCCTCGCCTTTATTGGATAGGAGAGGGGGGAGAACTGATCTTCCTGCTCCAAGGGGGTGGTCCTCTAGGCTTCGCGTATAAACCTTCTCCCCGGAAGCTGCATCCTTGAGCGTTAAGGTAAGGGTGCCGGATGTAGTCGCGTCCTGAAGTTCCACCGTTCCGCTGGCGGAAGCTGAAGAGAGGTGGGTTTTAGAAGTTTCGGATTCATTTCCGTTGGAACTGTACTCGATAAGCAAATCAAATTTTCCGTCGAGCTGAGCGAAGTTTTCGCCATACAACGAACTCGGGGGTTCCCGATTTCCAGAGGACCTCTGAGTGCGGTCTTCAGGGTGAATTCCGGAAATCTCGTAGTAAAGTTTGGGGGCTCCCGAGGGTTCCGAAGGAGGAAGCCAAAAGCTCGAAACATAAGGATTGCGTACTTTCCCCTCCCGAAGGGAAAGTCGTTCTAGTTCCCATAAAAGAGCATCTCTCAGTCCGAAGGCATGGCCCAGACGGCCAGAGTTTAGAAACTTCTGAATTAAACTTTGTACAGTTTGAGGTTCAAGGCGATTTCCCGCTTCGCGCAGAAGGGCCAGAGCGTAGACCGGATGATTTAATTGGTCGGGGCGTCGGCCTTCCATAAGTTGCGAGAAAACCTTTTCCTGATATTGCCAGGCATCATCAATGCCCTTAATAGCGAGGGCCGTCCGATACTGAAGAAAGGCATCCGTGCTATCCTCGCTGCGGCGAAACATTTTTTGCAATCTCCCTCCGCGTTGGCCTTCGGTCGAATCGATGAAAACCGAATACAGCGCCTGAGCCAATTCCTCGCTGGGGGAGAAATAGTGAAGCAATTCCAATAAAGGAAATTGATACTCTTGTTGAAACCACTCTCTCTTCTGTGGAGAGAGGTTTGCCTTCGGGCCAAAATGATCTCCCACAGCCTGTAGGCTCTTGGGGAATTCCGGATGGCGCAAAGTCCAATGGATAATGGCTCCCAGAAGGGCCTCGGCGGGATCGTCGACCTCAGGGAAATTCGGATGGCGCGCAAGCCAACGCGCTCGAAACTCGGCCACCAGGTCCGGGGGCGCCGTCTGCATCAACAGAAAGGGGTGGGGGAGATGATTTTCGTTTGAAAAATCCCTGGAAGAAAATTGTTTGAGCCAATTTCCTTCTCTGGCCTCGTCGCCAAGTTGATGAGTAACCAGAAAGGGGCTTGGGTCGGCTTTCTTGGTGGTTTCAAAAAAATCATATAGGAGGGGGCGGGCAGAATCGAGGTCTCCTTCCTGATGAAATGTTTTGACTTGGCGTAGTCTTGATTCTACGGATTCAGTGAGAGACAGATTGCTCAGAGCAAATTTGCGCACTTTGGCAGCTTCTTCGGGATAGTCCCATTCCGCCAGATATTCGGCAACCCCTTCAAGGATTTCTCCCAAGTTTGTTTGCTGGTTGAGCTTTCCCAGATTGTAGGAGAGAGCCGGGTTTTCTAGAAATACATCGACCAGCTGAGGGATTTTTCCGCTTCGATCATAAGCTCTTTTCAAACGATTGTTTTCCCTTCGAAGAACAAGGTAGGGGTTTTGCTTTTCTTCGCCTTCAAATAGCTCGATAAAGTCATCATAATTTTTCTGCCGAAAATGGAAGGAGATAAGACTTCTTATAAAGTAATCGTCATCCGGGCGCAGCGCTATTGCTTTGTGATAATAGGGGACAGGATCGGTGCTGGTTTGTAGTTTTGACCACCTGTAGGTCGCCCTGATGCCCTCATGAAGATGGGTGAAATAGTAGAAAAGTTCGTCCCCTTGTTCATCAAGAGTCTTTAGAAAAATGCCATGGTGACCACCGTGTTCCGCCGTTTTTTCGGTGGCTTTGTAAGAGAATTGAATTTCGGAAAATCGATTTGTTTGGGTTCCCAAAAACAGGCCGTGGGGCTCCATTTCATCCGTATGAGTAGCCCCTCCGCCCGAGGATAGAATCCATCGACCGTCATCGGTTTCCTCGTAAGAGAATTCAGGTTCCTTCTCTCCCTCCGGGGTAAGAGGGCGAAATTCGAGGGGAATTTCCTCACCATCGGTAGTCAGGAGGCGAACATCTTTTATCTCCATTGTCGCTTTTTGGTCAGGGAGACCACCACTGAGTAAAATGCCGGCCTTAACTTTACGTCCGTACACCGAGTTTGAATTTCGTCTGCGGGGGGTCCCGAAACTGACGGAGGAACAATTTCTCCATCTCTCTCCGATCCGCCGTTGAACCTCGATACGATCCTCGGTCAGTGACACCCGCATTTTGACCCATGGGTCTTCCTCTGGAATATCCCACATGCGGGTTGAACTCCGGTTGCTGACAGGGCGGTATCGAGGAAATTCAAGAGCCTCGATGAGCCGGGCCAGAGGCTCGATGGAATAAGGATTTTCATTTACCTCTTGTTTCAGCTTGGCAATGTAATCCTCCCACTTACGTTGATCCAAAAGAGCATTAAGGGCTCTTGATTTGGCGCGGCGTAAGTTTGATATCGTTAACAGATTGCAGTAATGAACTAATTCGCGTCGCCGAATCTCGGGAACCTTGTAGCCGAGTGGGGCGTTCTCAAGAATTTCCCTAGCCGAGGAACGTATTTGTTCCTCATTGAGCCTGCGCCACTTTTCAGCAAGGACTTGCCAGCGTGGTGGTTCGTCGGATTCGGTGGTCGGTGCTTCCGCCGTCTCAGGTTTTTGTTCCCGTTCCCATTCATCCGCCAAACCAACTTTTTGGTATAACTCTTCAAGAGAATGGTGGAGGTGTTGCTGGTGTTGTATTTCCCAATTGAGGGCCAGTTGACGAACGGCCACTTGTCCATGGGGGTAGAGATCTTTGTCAGTGGAGGCCAATTGTATGATTTTCCATAGTTTGGCGGTATCCCAGTGGATATGATTGGTTCGGCCATTTTGGAGAAGAGTGATGGCGGATTGAATATTTCCTTCCCTTTCTTTCAGTAGGGCTAGGTTTAAGCGAATGCCTGCATCCTCCCCGGTGTTGAGGATATTCTGTCCAATCATCTTCGCTTGGGAATAATTCTCTTCCCATAGGGCAACGAAAAACTCCAGAGTCTGAATTTCCCGTTTTCTGGCAGGCGAAATATTCTCTTGATCGGTCAAGGGAAGCATTGTTTGCCAGTCGAGGTTTGCCCCCACTTGCTTCTGGCGGTGGTGGAGGTGGTATAAAGAAAGGAGCAGACCGGAAGGGAGGGTTTCCGATTCGTGAAAAGGTATTCCAGGGTTGTTGATCTGTGAAAGATCCGGAAAAGACTTGGGATGACCCGCCTCAGCGAGGCTGACGTCATTAAGAAACTGACGCAGAAATCTTTTTTCAGTGTCTTCCAATGGGCGCCACAGGGTAGAAAAATCTTCGATGGCCAGTCGCAAGATTCCTCCCAAAAAAGCATAGGAAGCTTCCGGAAATTGGCTGAAATCGGTGGTCTCATAACGCTCCAAAAGCATGTCGAAGTCGTTGTAGCCATGAGCCAGTTGAATCGCGAAAAAATTCAAGCGGTGTTGGATTTCAGGATTGTCCGCCAGTTCTTCAATAAACCCATCCAGTTCCGCAAGAACCCTTTCCTGGTCTTGACTGTAATGGATCGTATCAATTTGCTGAGCCCATTTATATAGCCGTACCATGGTACTCGAGTGATCGGTTCCAGCGTGGATTTGCTCTTGCCACTTGGCCAGAGCCCGGGTGATGGGTTCTCTTTTCTTCGAGGGAAGATCGGCAAAACGGCCTTCATTCAGATAACGTTGGAAAAGTTGGTAGAGAGGACCTTCCCAGTAGGGATCGAGGGAAAGTTGTCCTTCGCTGACCGCTTGCAGGGTTTCAAGAAAAAGAGAGTCAAAGTGGTCGACTTTCATCTTCTCACTTAAAATTCGGTGGGCTGGAAGGCCCTCCAGATGTTGGTTCCATTTTTCCGCAAATTGCTCCTCCTCATTTTCCACCATGGCCATTGCGATCAGATTTCCAAGGGCTCTGGAGCGATTGATGCTGATTTTCGCCACCCGATCTTCCTGAACTTGCGGATATGGTGGGGGAGAGTATTCGGAGAGGTCTCGTGGAGGAGCTTGGTGGCTGCGTTCTCTTTGCAACAGGGGATGAAGGTTAACCAGCCGGTGGGGAAAGATTTCGACAGCGTGAATGGTTATGTTGAATTCTTGAGATAATTCGTAACCAAATGTTCTATCCCAAAAACCTTGATCTTCGGGAGGGTTTTCAACTTTTGCCGTATTTTCGGTGTAAACGTCCCAGAGGATATTTCGGGCGTCAGTGAAATTCCCCCGCCCGATAAAAAATTCGGCGAGGGCGATTTTGGCCTCGAAGTTTCCATCGGTCGCCATGAGGTGGTGATGAATGATGCGATCCAGATTGTTTCGGTGATCAATGGTCCGTAAAAGGGCAAAGAACTCCGACCAGTCACCTTTTTGGCGGACAAATCGATCCCCATGTCGGGCAATGATGCCCAAGGCTTCCTCGTTCTCCTCGACGCTGAGAAGGAGATTGGCCAAACGCAGCTCGTTTTCCGCCGAACTGTCGAAGGCAAAGGCCTCCCGTGCGTGGCGAAGGGCTTTCTCGAAATCTCCTTCTTCAATAGCCAGATCGATAAGTAAATCGGTAATCTCCGGATTGTTTGGTTCACGTGCCTGAGCCCTTTTTAATTCCTTGCGGGCGTTGGCATAGTCCTGCTTTTTGAGAAAAATTTTTGCTTGAAGCAGGTGTATTCCGGCATTTTCGTGCAATTCCGGAAAGGTTTCGAGGAGCCAGTTCTCAACGACATTGTCACGATCCTCCTCGGCCAGAACGGGCAGAGTGGTTATCCCCATAAGGACCAGAATCACCAATTTTAATCCCAAAGAAATCGCAGGCCCTTTACTCCTTTTAAAGAATTGGCAAATTCTTTGCACACTAATCAACATCTCTCCACATTCAACTGGTGATAGGCCTTGTGAAACCAGGCTTTCTAAAGTGGAGGAGTTTTTCATAGGGGGGAGTATCCAATTGTTTTGGCGACGCAATAGATGAGAAAATGAGTCATCTTTAAAAATTGTAGTATTGAATCAAATGCCAAGTACCCGTCAAGGGAGTTCCCGAAATAAAATTGAGTCCATTATGGTTGATTTGTTTTTTTGGAAGACAATCGCCAATGCGGGAATTTTCGGCATAGCCGGAGACCGCTAATTTACGCTGACCGAACGCTAATACACAGCCATGCCCCCCCCGTTCGCTATTGGCCCAATCGGGTACCTTGTGTCCCTGCGCGGAGTGCTTCAAGCCAGGCACGCAAGCCGCCTCCCTTCCTCCGCGCGGCTGCCTCCCGATTCGCTTCCCTCATTTCCCTCCGGGGCATGAAACCACTGTAGCCAAGCCACTCCTTCGCCAAAAAGGCGGATGTCCATTGCATCGTGATGAAGAATTGTGCTGGGCCCTCCCTTGTCGGAGGGGCTTTACGCCCCGATTGGCTGCCTTGTAGGAGGGGCTTTACGCCCCGATCTGCCTATACTTGTCGGAGGGACTTTACGTCCCGAACTCGAGCGGGTTGGCGGAATACTCCTTCATTCGACCGGATACCCCCGGTTATCGGCGAGGTCCTGGTCGATCTCGGCGGCGGCACGTTGGAGAATTCTCTCTACGTCGCCGCCATCGCGGATACGTTCAAAGGCATCCTGGAATACCGAGGTTATGACGGGATAAGCAGGAGTGCGGGGACGGGGGAGGGCAGTGTTTTGAAGTTGTTCGACAAAAAGATGCAAATCACCGCCAGCGGCGTACAGGGGGGATTTTTCAATGGCTGTAGCTCTAGCCGGAACGGCTCCGTTGGCCTCGGTCATCGCCAGAATTTGATCGGGCTCAAGGAGGAATTGCAAAAATTCAGCGGCGTCCTCCGGAGCTGTGGAGGCGCTGCTGATTCCCCACGCCCAGGACCCCTGGGCGGCCACCGGACCGTTGCCGAAGTCGGGCAGGGGGAGAACCAGCAAATCGTCACCAAAGGCTTCCTGATAACGGGGGAAGTCCCAATGGCCGGAAAGCGAAAGGAGGGCCCGTTCTTCCAGAAATGCCTGATCGTCCACGTTGGAGTGGACCAGTCCCTCGGCAAACCAGCGGGCCACTTCGGACATTGCCATGACCGAGGCCTCGCTGTCGAGAACGCCTGCCGCCCGATCATATTCCGGGCGCCGAATCAAATCTCCACCGGCGGATTGAAGCAGAGGCGAAAAAGCGTAGGTGATCCATTCCCCGCGGTAATTGATTTTTACATCGAGAATCCGGTGCTCATGCTCGGCGTCCAAGACAGCCAAAAGGTCCTGAAACTCGGATAAGGTCCAGGGCTCAAGGGCGTTTTCAGGAATCCGTACGCCGACCTCTTCCAAAACACTGCGGCGGGCATACATGCCGAGACCGGAGTCAAACGTACCGACCGCATACAGTTCATCATTCCAGGTTCCCTGAGCCAGAATGGATGGCAAGAGATCTTCCAGGAGAGAGTCCGGTAAAAAATCGCCAAGGGGTTGAATCTGTTGTTGCCAAGCGTAGTTGTAGAGAAAGGGGCCGTCCAGCGCCAGCATATCGGGTAGATCTCTCGAAAAGGCGGCGGCCTGAATCTGGGAATTGTAGTCGCCTTCGGGAACGATGGTCAGATCGATTCGGATTTCATCCTGTTGCTGATGAAAGGCTTCCACCTGGGATTCCAGAACCGCGCGTTCCGCCGGTTGCCCGGAGTGGACCCATATGGTCACGATGCGGCGACCCTCGGAATCATAGGCCTGCTCCGTGGCCGGGCCACAGCCGATGAGGAGGCTCATACTCAGTAGGATAGAAAAAAGCAGGTATCGCATGTACGCAGAGTACCGGACGATCGGCTCCATTGCAAAAAAGAATCGCTTGCCCTGTGGGCCAAGGATTGTTGTTTTGGATCTTTCGTTCCTATGGACCAAGACTGCCCAGATTGTTTCGCCATTGCCGCGCTGTATTGTTTTACCGATTTGCCCGATGCGGATGAGTGGGCCGAGCGTCTGCGCCAGGAAGGCGAACGGTGCCATTTGAGCGGAACCTTTATTGTCGCCGAGGAAGGCGTAAATGGAACCGTGGCGGCGGAGAAAGAGTCACTGGAGCAATTTTTGCGCATTTTCGACAAAGACGAACGGTTTGCCAAACG
The DNA here is from genome assembly GCA_020831535.1 of Opitutales bacterium. Classification (GTDB taxonomy): domain Bacteria; phylum Verrucomicrobiota; class Verrucomicrobiia; order Opitutales; family T3Sed10-336; genus JAIUMY01. The sequence continues at coordinate 31,211 of JAFIGF010000159.1, forward strand.
TTCGGTGAAGCTTTCCTGCGCCTCCTTTGATCCTTTCAGCCGTTATAAGGTAAAGCGCAAAAAAGAAATCGTGAGTTTCCGGCAGGCCGTGGCCGATCCACGCCAAAATGTCGGAAAATACATAAAACCGGCGGAATGGAATGATTTGCTTACCGATCCCGAGATTCTATTGGTGGATACGCGCAATGACTATGAAGTGGAGGTCGGAAAATTTTCCGGGGCGGTCAATCCACAGACCCAAAATTTCACCCAATTTGCCCAATGGGTGAAAGAAAACCTCGATCCACAAAAGCATACCAAAGTGGCCATGTATTGCACCGGTGGCATCCGCTGTGAAAAAGCGACCTCGTATTTACTCCATGAAGGCTTTCGCGAAGTGTACCACCTCGAAGGCGGAATTCTGCAATACCTGGCCGAAGTGCCCAAAGAGAAAAGCCGCTGGGAAGGCGACTGTTTCGTCTTCGATGACCGCGTGGCCGTGGATCACCACTTGCGCCCAACCGACTGGGTCATGGACAACGATCTGAACTGGCCCGTCAAAATCGAAAAAAGCCCCGGGAGGGAGTGAGTTGGTATCGGATAAAAAAGTGATTAGTGCAGAACGGGTTGATCCCGCGATCATGGGAGGGCGAGTGTCCCCACGAGCCAGGAAGCTTTCCGTGAATAGCTTTATTTTTCGTTTTAGAATCGTTTCAAAAAATTATTGAATTTATTTCTAAGTTACTCTATTATAATGAAATAAAACGAAAAGTATCGTTTCATGTATAGATCTTCAAAAAGTGCCAAAGCGTTGTTGTCTTATCTTCGGATGAGGGGTCCAACTTTCTCCCGTGAACTGGTTGCCGATTTGGGGATCAGTCGGCCAACGCTGTCCCGCCGGGTGCGGGAACTCGGCGATGCCCTTGTCCCCATCGGCAAAGGCCGGGCTACGCAGTTGGCGGCGCGACATGAGGCTGCCGGGGATGCCGTTCCCCTTTATCAGGTTCAGGAAAGCGGTAAGGTCGACCTGTTTGGTCGGTTAACGGCCTTACAACAAGGCGAGACCATTCTATGGTACATGGAACCGGAGAACCCACAGGCCGCTCTGTGTGCGGATGAATTCAAGGAAGGGCTCTTTCCGGGGTGGCCATGGTTTTTGGAGAATGTTCGCCCGGAGGGGTTTCTCGGGCGGGCTTTAGGCCAGCAAATGTCGTCGCTTTTTGGCGTGGATAAAGATCCCGGCAAGTGGAATGATTTTGAGTTACTCAAAGTGCTCGTCGCTTTTGGCGCCAATTTGCCGGGAAATTTTATTCTTGGAGACGGCCCCGCACTCGCTAATTTCCAGAAGTTTCGCATTGAAGCAACGGGGCGCTCAGTTCCTTATCTTTCGGCAAGTGATTATCCGGAACAGGCCCGGCGAGCCTTGCATGAAGGGGAAGTCTATGGGTCATCGGCGGGAGGCGAGCAGCCGAAGTTTACCTCCATCGTTGGTGAGGCACCGGAGGGTGTAGCGCGGGCGGTTCTGGTAAAATTCAGCCCTGGTTTGGAAACGGAAGTTGGTCGTCGCTGGGCTGATTTATTGCAGGCTGAGCACTTGGCGAATGAAACCTTGCGCGAGGCCGGGTTTGCAACGGCTCAAACCCGTGTTTTGCAATACCAGGATCGCATTTTTCTTGAGTCCGAACGCTTTGATCGGGTAGGCCTTTCCGGACGCCGGGGGCTGGTTCCTTTACGCGCTCTTGATGCCGCCTATATCGGCCAGACGGGGGACTCCTGGGCGGAGGCTGCACGTAAGCTGCATGCGGGTAAGTTGATCAAGGCGGAGGATCGGGATCGCATGATCCACCTCCATTGCTTCGGGTCTTTAATTGCCAACACCGATATGCATTGGGGCAATCTCAGTTTCTTTCTTCCTGGGGCACCCCCTTTCCCATTGGCCCCGGTATACGACATGTTGCCCATGCATTTTCGGCCCAGCGACACCGGAGAGGTGCCAGTGCGCCGCTTTGAGCCAAGGCTACCCAAACCTGAGAATCAAGCCGCTTGGCTGGAGATGTATCCCCACGCTCTTCGATATTGGCAGCGAATTCAACAGTGCACTGAGATTTCGTCACCCTTCCAGACAATCGCCGAACAAGCAATCACCGCATTGGAGAAGATTCACCCAATCGTTGCCCAATCATGAGGGAATCGCCCAGAGGCAATTCTTTCCTGACCGAATAGAGGATGAAACAACCGGATTGATGGCGTAGGGGTTACTGATTCGAATGGTTGTCCCCGATATGCGGGAGCTTTAGCTCCTGCGCGCAGCGCTCCCGGGCAAGGTCCTGTATTGCCCCTCAAAAACACTCCTCTCCTTGCCAAGGAGAGGGGGCCGCTTGCGGTGGAGAGGGTGGGGGGACGGGAAAAGGCCGAATGAAGTTTTGATGTCACGCAAATCTGTCTGCTCGGGTATGACCACTCTCTTTGCCTCTTTATTGGAACAAATCGGAGCCGATTATTATTTGGTCTATTATCCAGGACACATTAACATTGCGGTGGCCGGAAACTTTCCCAGGTCCACTCCGGAATTGGGTTTCAGCTACCGTAATCGCCTTTATTTTATAGCCGAAACAACGGTTAGAAATTTTCGCATAGGGGAACCTCGATTGAAGGATTTCTCTATGCTGGACTATCGTTTTCTACAAAAGCCAGGAGATGATTCAGCAGTCATTGATAGCGTCACAAGAAGGCCCATCCCCTGGCGTCAATAAAGCGCCAAAATAGAAATTTCTGGACATCCTTAGAAGACTCGAAACAAGCACTCCCAGTCAGGGTTGAAGAGGAGTGCCTGTCCTACCGAAGGGGTCCACCTCAAGCAGCCTGATTGAACCGCAGAGATCGCGGTGGGAATGAAAAGAAGGTTGAAAAGGTTTTCGGAATAAGGGATTTCGTAAATGAATGTGATTTAAAAGAAATTTTTTGCCCTTTTTCGAAAAACTCTGCGCACTTGGCGTGCTCTGCGGTTGGATAATGAACAGCCGGATGTAACCGCAGAGATCGCGGAGGACGCAGAGATAGGAAAGAAAAAATTTTGTGTTTTTCTTGGGTATTCTCCAGATATGGAATGAATTGAAGAATGTTTTTGGGATTTTCATTTAGTAAAAACTCAGCGCTCTTGGTGGGCTCGGAGGTTGGTTATTATCGGTTGACCGGGAAATTTTTTAGGATTGACTCTTGGGCGCGAATTTTATATACTTTTGCTATGCAATGGGACACAAAGGTAAAGCTAAACAGATTCGCCAAAGAGAGCCGGGAAAGAACCTTGGGGTATTTATCCGGACGCTGCAAGAAGCGGGTCTCCGTGGAAGAAGCGCGCGCGCAGGCGCAAAAATTGTCGAGGAGACGGCGCGATCTGAGGGACTCCTGATCAATCCCCGGATTTTCCGTCCGGAAAACGAAATTGGCGAAGGGGCCGAACATACGGTGTATCTGGATGCTTCGTCCCAGCGAGTACTAAAAATCACCCATCCCGATCTTTTGGAACGTGGTGGGGTCGGACAGAGTCGCAGCGTTACCAACTACCTGGAAGGGCTCCTTTTTCATAACAAAGTCTATGGTATGGATTTTGAATTTGAAGGTATCATTCCCGGGGACGGCCGTTTTCCGCAGTATGTCGTCTCCGCCACGCATATCGTCGGCGATCCTCCTGATCAACGTGAATTGATTGGCTTCATGGAACATTGTGGCTTTACCGGATCCGAGGGCTCGTGGTCAGGTTTGGGAAAGGTGGTTTGTGACGTCGTTCCCAACAATGCGGTCAAAGTACGGAACCCGGAAGGGCCGCACATCATTCCCATCGATTTTTTTGTCGAACCCCGGAAACAGGATTAACTTATAGAGCTTTTCACGAATTGCTGTGAAAAAGGACCTAACCCTTCTGGCCCGCTCAAGTCACAAAGAGTAGGTAGACCAAGGAGTGGCTGCATTCTGCTGCCATGCGGGAATCGGTAATGGCCCGGCCTGCGCATTTGGTTGTTTGGGGCAGCAGGATGCAGCCGCTCCTTGGGGTGGGCAACCCATGGGGCCGGGGAACCTGATGCGTGAATACAGGGACTGGCAAATCCAGCCAACTCTAGAGGGGTTTTGTGAGGTTTAGGAAAATGCCCCGAATAATCGTCCCGAGTGTAGGGGATGGAGAAAATTGGTTCTCAAACCTTCATTTTACGCCACTTCCCAAAATTAGACATAATGTTTATTGTGCGAATTCTGGGACTGTGGGTTGTGGTTGGGTGGTTTCTGGAATTGGCTTCCGGGAATCCGGACCGTGACGGTTCGTCCATCCGTTTATTCTCCTTGGAAGATTTTTAGCAGCGGTCCCAAAACCCGTACTCCGACGAAGGCCACCAAAACCAAAAGCAATCCCCAAACGGCCCATTTCTTCATTCCCATCAAGGCGCCGCCTCGATCTTCGGGAATTTCGTTCTCGTCTTCCTCGAAAACATCCCAATCGGAATCCTCTTCTTCATCATTCCATAAAGCCATATTTGTATTTTATCAAATTTTCCGCGGAACTACACCCTTGATTTATTTTTCTTAAGGGTTTAACTAGAATTTTCACCAAGTAACCTAACACACTAAACCTAACACCATAATTATGACTATTCGAAAAATCTCCACCGCAATTTTAGGCGGTTCGCTTATCACTGCTTTGTCTTTCTCAACCGATTTGGTAGCTGATTCCGCTCTCCCGGCAGTTTACCTTGATGACGCTACGATTGCGGGTGACGTCAATTTTTCCGAAATCAAAGCCTCTGGCTTTTATCAAGGCTTGGTGGAACGGGGAATTATCGATGAGGAAGAACTCCAACAAGAACCAGAGGTGGCGGAATTTTTGGAAGCCGTCGATTTGGATATCGACAGTCTGAACCGCATCGTGGTCAATGCTTCCGGTTTGGCTTTCGACCCTGAAATGATGGATATAAATCCCGCTAATTTGAATATTTCAGGAGGCGCTGAATTAAAGGCCTCCTTATCGGCGGAAGCCTTCAACAATTTCATCAGCAATCATGCCATGGCTGAGGATCTGGTCACGGCGGAGCGCCAGGGATATACCTACTTCATCGCCAAGGAGCAGTATGACGATGAGCCTGAATTTTCCTTTGGTTTGTTTGATGGTGAAGAATTTAGCGTGGTTTTCTTCGGTGACAAAAACAGTGTTGCGCAGTCTTTTGACAAAGCGGTTGCGGGACACGGTGAATTGACCGCCAGTCTGGCTGCGGCCGGACCGGTGATGCTGCGTGATTCCAATGCGTCAATTTTGTTTTCTCTTTCCGACGAAATGCGTGAACTCATCAGAGAAGGCATTCAGGAAGATCCGATGATGGCCGGAATGCTTCAGCCTCTTGCCAATCTGCAAACCTTTGGAATTGGCCTGAAGATTGAGGACGACTTGGACTTAACCATCGCCGCACAATTCCCTTCGGATCGGGATGCTTCCTCCTTACAAATGAGTCTGCAAGGATTAATCGGAATGGCGATGGGCCAAGCCGGGCAGATGCCGGGTGGTGTTCCAGGACCTCTGGAGAAGCTTGAAATCAAGGCCGATGGTCCCATTTTACGCATAAATACCAATGTGACTTTGACTGACTTGGACGACCTTATGGAAAATCTGGGACCTATGTTCCAATTTTAGGATGCTCGTCGCCGAGGAGCTTTCGGTTTATACCCGAAACGGACAAAAACTGGTTGGCCCATTATCCCTCGGCTTTGCCGAGGGACAAATGCACGCCCTTATTGGTCCCTCTGGTTGTGGCAAAAGTACCTTATTAAAAGGTTTTATGCACCTGCTCCCTACCCGGGGGCAGGTTTTTTTGCGAGGTGAGCAAATCTCTACCACCGAGGATCTGGTCGGTCATCTGGGGTTTGTTCCTCAGTTCAGTATCGCCCAGCCCCAGTTGACCGTTGAACAAAATATTCGCTTTGCCCGCAGACTTTTTGCCCCGTCAACGTTTAGCGAGGAAAAATACCAACATTTGCTTGATGTTATCGGATTGTCGGCCCACTTGGAAAAGCGTGTCAGTCAATTGAGCGGTGGTCAATTACGCCGACTGGGGCTCGCCTTGGAATTGATCAACAATCCTCCCTTCCTCTTCTGCGATGAAG
>JAFIGF010000167.1 GCA_020831535.1 Opitutales bacterium
CGTGGCTCCGGCTGTGCCTACCTCGAAACCTGGCACAACGATCTCTACGATTTTCTGGAGCTGCGCAAAAACACCGGTGACGACCGCCGCCGGTGTCACGACATGAACACCGCCAACTGGATTCCCGACTTGTTCATGAAGCGCATGGAACACCGTAAAGACTGGACCTTCTTCCGCGCCAATCAGGTGCCGGACCTCCACAATCTCTACGGCAAGGCCTTCGAAGAAAAATACGTTGAATACGAAGCCCGCGCTGAAAAGGGGGAAATTTACGGCGAAAAAGTTCCGGCGATCGAAGTGTGGAAACGCATGCTCAAAATGATTTTTGAAACCGGCCACCCCTGGATTACCTTTAAGGACACCTGTAACGTCCGCAGCCCCCAGGACCACGCCGGCGTCATCCACAGCTCCAACCTCTGCACCGAGATCACTCTCAACACCGGCCCCGACGAAACGGCCGTTTGTAATCTCGGATCGGTTATCCTGGATAACCACCTCGATGAACAGGGCAACCTGGATCTGCCCAAGCTCCGGGAAACCATCCACGCCGCCGTACGGGCGCTCGACAATGTCATCGACATCAACTACTACCCCACCGAGGCGGCCCGCAACTCCAACCTCCGCCACCGTCCTATCGGCCTCGGCGTCATGGGCTTGCAAAATGCCCTCTACCGCCGAGGCATTTCCTTCGCCTCGGATGCGGCGGTTGATTTCAACGACGAATACATGGAGGCCATCGCCTACTACGCCTACGAAGCCTCCTCCGACCTCGCGGCAGAGAACGGACCCTATTCCTCCTACCAAGGCTCCAAGTGGGATCGCGGGCTTCTTCCCCCCGACACCCTCGATCTATTGGAAAAAGAACGCGGCGAGACCATCGAAGTTCCCCGCGGCGGCCGTATGGACTGGGATTCTCTCCGCGAGAAGATTCAACGCCAGGGAATGCGTAACAGCAATGTGTTGGCGATCGCCCCCACCGCGACGATCTCCAATATCATGGGAACCTCCCCTTGTATTGAACCGGCCTACAAGAACCTCTTTGTGAAGAGTAATCTCTCCGGCGATTTCATCGTTCTCAACGGATACCTCGCCAAAGATCTCAAAGCCCGCGGCCTTTGGACCCCGGATATGATCGACAGCCTCAAATACTTCGATGGCGACCTCAAAAGCATCGAAGCCATTCCCGAGGATCTTAAAGACCGCTACCAAACCGCCTTCGACATCGACTTCAACTGGTTCATCGAAGCCGCGGCCCGACGCCAGAAATGGATCGACCAAGCCCAATCGGTCAATCTCTTCTTGGACAAGCCTGATCTCAAAACCCTCAGTCACATGTATCGCGCGGCCTGGCGCAAAGGCCTTAAGACCACCTACTACCTGCGCACCCTCGGAGCCTCCCACATCGAGAAGGCCACCGTTAGCGTGAAAAAGGAAGTGCGCCACGGCAAAGGCCCCAAAATCTACACCGAAGCCGAGAAGAAGGCCTGTTCCCTTGAAGCCATGCAAAATGGCGAGGAATGCGAAGCCTGCCAATAAATCATCGATTCACCCTCCTCCTTACAAAAGCCCCGCCGGTCTCCCGGTGGGGCCTTTTGTTTCCATTACTTCACATTTGTCAAGGACTAGTCTTGACCATTCACGCCCCGGTCCCTTTATTACTCAATTCATGCAAGAGAGTGAAAGTGACCCTTCTTCCTGTCGATATAAACGCATTGTGCTAAAGCTCAGTGGGGAGGTTTTGCGAAGCCCTCAAAACGGGGACGCCATTGATCCGGACATTCTCGAAAAACTCTGCCAACAAGTAAAAGAAATCTACGAAGCCGGCGTTGAGATTGGTCTGGTCATCGGAGGCGGAAACATTTTCCGCGGACTCTCGGGTTCCAAACGAGGAGTTGACCGGACCACCGGCGACTATATGGGCATGCTGGCCACCGTTATCAATGGTCTGGCCATCATGGACCAACTCGAGAAGATGGGGGTTGTCACCCGGGTAATGAGCTCCATCCCCATGAATCAATTGGCCGAGCCCTTCATTCTCCGCCGCGCCGTTCGCCACCTCGAAAAGAAACGCGTCGTCATCCTGGTGGCAGGCACCGGGAACCCTTATTTTTCCACCGATACCACCGCCGCTCTCCGGGCCAGCGAAATCAATGCCGAGGTAATTCTCAAGGCAACCAAAGTCGACGGGGTTTACGACAAAGACCCGGTCAAGCATCCCGATGCCGTTCGTTACGAAACCCTCAGCTACATCGATGCCCTCAAACAACGGCTCAACGTGATGGATTCCACCGCCTTCTCTCTCTGCATGGACAACAATATTCCCATTCTGATTTTTGATCTCAACGAGGAACACGCCATCAAACGCGCCGTTCACGGCGAAAAAATCGGCACCCTCGTCCATAATCCCTGAGAACCCTAAAGAACCATCTGTTATGCAAGACCACCCAGCTCTCAAAGAAGCCAAAAAAGCCATGCAGGCCGCCGTTGAACACGCCCTGCACGAATTCTCCACCCTCCATACCGGCAAAGCCTCCCCCAGCATGGTCGAGAATCTCACCATTGAAGCCTACGGAAGCACGATGCGCCTCAAAGAGGTCGCCGCCATAACAACTCCTGATTCCCGTACCATTCAAATCCAACCATGGGACAAGTCCGTCATGCAGGACGTCGCCAAGGCGATCCAAACCTCCAACCTCGGCATCAATCCCGCCGTTGATAGCAATGTCATCCGCCTGCCGATGCCCGACTTGAGCCGGGAACGCCGCCAAGACCTCATTAAGGTCTGCCATGGCATGGCCGAAGATGGGCGGGTTTCCATTCGCCACGCCCGCCGCGACGCTCTCGATATTGTCAAAGCGGAACAAAAAGACGGCGCTCTCCCCGAGGACGATGCCAAACGAGTGGAAAAAGAAATTCAAGAAGCCACCGACAAAGCCATCAAAGAAATCGAGTCCCACCTCGCCGACAAAGAAAAGGAATTGCTAACCGTATAAGTCTCTCACCAAATCTTCCCACGCCCGGCGATCTCCCCACGAACTCGTCGGGCGTTTTTATTTTTCCCGCCACTTCCTCTCCGGCCATGATATTTCTCCGCAATCTCTCCCTCCGCTACGGCAAGAACCTTCTCTACAACGACATCTCCGCCGCCATCCATGCCCATGACCGCATTGGCCTGGTCGGCTCCAACGGCTCCGGAAAATCCACCTTCTTGAAAGTACTCATGGGGGAAACCGAAACCGATTCGGGCACCATTGAAAAACCGGATTACTTCACCATCGGCTACCTCCCCCAGGATGGCATCCAAAGTGGTGGCAAAACCCTCTTCGCCGAAGCCCAAAGCGCTTTCGGCGATGCCCTCGAACTGCAAAAGAAGATCGATGCTGCCGGTGACCAAATGGCCACCATGGACACCTCCACCGAGGCGTTTTACGACTTGGTAGACCAAATGGAGGTCTGGGAAAAACAACTGGAGGAATACGAACCACGCAAAATGCGTTCCCGCATCGAACGGATTTTGCAAGGTCTGGGATTTGCCGAAAAGGACCTCGAACGCGATACCGCTGAATTTTCCGGAGGTTGGCAAATGCGTATCGCCCTCGCCAAACTCCTCCTCCAAGCCCCTTCCCTCCTTCTTCTGGATGAGCCCACCAATCACCTCGATATCGTCACCCAAACCTGGGTTGAACAGTATCTGAAACACTACCAGGGAGCTTTGGTGGTCATCTCTCACGACCGGGCCTTTCTCGATGAGGTCACCACCCGCACGATGGAATTGAAGCTCGGTCGCCTCGCCACCTACAAGGGCAACTATTCCTTCTATGAAAAGGAACGCGAGGCCCGCCGAGTCCAAAACAAACGCGCCTACGACAACCAAAAAAAGGAAATTGCCCGGATGAAGGACTTCATCAACCGTTTCCGCTCCAACGTCAAGAAGGCCAGCTTGGTACAGAGCCGGATCAAAGCCCTCGAAAAGATGGAACTCATCACCATCGAGCCAGAGGAGAAAAAGATGTATTTCCGCTTTCCCCCACCGCCCCCCGCAAGTGCCCGCGTCATATCGCTGGAGAATATGCACAAATCCTTCGGTGACCTGCACCTCTTCACCGGGCTCGACCTGCGGATCGAACCCAATGACCGCATTGCCGTGGTCGGCGTCAACGGAGCCGGCAAGTCCACCCTCGCCCGCATCCTTGCCGGAGTAGAACCCATCGATAAAGGCGAACGCCAGGTGGGCATCAATACCGTGATCGGCTACTTCGCCCAGCAACAAGCCGAGGAACTCAACCCCCGCCTAACCGTCCAGCAGGAAGTCGAACAAGCAGTGGAAGACCCCGCCGAAGCCAATCCCCGCGCCGTTCTCGGAGCCCTCTTGTTCAGTGGCGAGGATGCCAACAAGAAAGTCGAGGTCCTCTCCGGCGGCGAACGCAACCGGGTCGCCCTCGCCAAGATGCTCATGCGCCCCGCCAATTGCATCATCCTCGATGAGCCTACCAATCACCTCGACTTGCGTAGCAAAGAGGTTTTGCAGGACGCCATCAACACCTTCGACGGTTCCGTCATTCTCGTCAGCCACGACCGTTCCTTTCTCGACGGTGTAGTCAACAAAGTTCTCGAAGTCAGCCCCAACGGCACCCGCATGCTGACTTGCAACGTGACCGAATACATTCAACGCCTGGAAGCCGAAAGAGCGGCCCGCGAGAACGGTGATGGTTAAAGGCTAATTTTGCCATAAAGCCAACCCCACCCCCGTAGGAGGGGGTTTACCCCCCGACCACGAGAATCAAGGAATCATCCGTTACATCAACACACTCCACACGACCATATCGGGGCGTAAAGCCCCTCCGACAAAAGTAGCTATTCGGAAGCCCCCCTCCATCGTCAAAACATCTTCTCTCCCCCCGAAAAAACAATCCAATCAACTATATTTTTCCCCTCGCACCACCTCTACTTCGTCCACATAGGCGATCACCGCGAAGTGTTTGAAATACTTATCCGCAAGCAAAGCCAGAATTTTTTCGGCCACTTCCGGGCGAACAATGGTTTCCACCTTCACATTGCGCCCCTCCCAATCGCTGGCCCGCACTCCCCGGGAGCCACGACCCTCGGTTTTGGTCACGGTGTAACCGGAAGCCCCCGCCACCAAGAGTTCCTTTAGTAATTTTTCTTCGACCACGGCTTCAGCAACCACAGTCACTCTTTTTAATTTTACGGTACGGGAACTTGTCATGAGAAAATAAAGACTAACGGGAAACGTTGGCAGAATCAATAAAACCAAGAGGCCATCATATGATAAAGCGGAATCCCCAAGGCGAGATTAAAGGGAAAAGTGATGGCCAAAGAGGCCGTTAGATAATACCCCGGGTTAGCTTCCGGAAGCGCCAGTCGCACAGTCGCTGGCGCGGCGATATAAGAAGCACTCGAAGCCAGCACCCCCAGCACCGTCGCTCCCCCCAGGGACATCCCACAAAGCATCCCCAGGAGAATCCCCCAAAAGGCATTTACAATCGGGGCCAAAAGACCAAATGCCACCAAGGCCCAACCTACCCTGCGAATATCCCCAAAACGGCGCGAGGCCACCATGCCCATCTCCAGCAGGAACAAACAAAGAATCCCCTGGAAAGGATCGACAAAGAATCCTTCCACCTTGGCAAACCCCTCCGGACCGGAAAGCGCTCCAATGAGAATCCCTCCCAACAAAAGAAAAACACTCTTGCTCGACAAGACTCTGGTAAAGACCGACCACAATTCCCCATTATTGCGAGCCGAGGATTTTTTGATCAAAAACAACGCCACGATAATTCCCGGAACTTCCATAATTGCCACGACCGCCGGCAAATATCCCTCCGCTTCCACCCCCACCATCTCCAAAAAAGAAAGTGCCGCCAGAAAGGTCACAATCGATACCGAACCATAATGCGCCCCCATCGCCGCCGCATCGGCCTTGGAAAACTTGAAAGCCTTCTGCAAAAAAGGATACACCCAAAGCGGAATGGCCGCACTCAAAAGAAGCGCTCCCAGTAGCGGCCAAACCAATTCACTGACCGGATAGGACACCAGTGACACTCCCCCCTTCATCCCGATAGCGAGAAGCAAGTACATGGCAAGCCCCTGGTACAAGGGCTCCGGAAAACGAAGGTCACTTCGCACCACCGTAGCCGCTACCCCCAGAAAAAAAGAGAGGATAATCGGCGAGAGAAAATTGGCGATGATGGCGTCCATGAGCAAGTTCCCAGAAGGTTAGCCTTCCGCTGACCGGGGCTTAACGGTCGATTTCGATTCATCTCGGCGCCCCTTCCACAACATCACCAGGGAGGCCACCGAGACCACGAGCATAGCGCTAATCAAAGAAGCCGTAAACACCTTCGGCTCCCCCGCCGCAACCTCCTGCCAACCCACTGTCGCCCGCCAGCTGAAAGCGGCCGCCAACAAAAGCGTAAAACCCAACGCAACCCACCAAACGGCTTTGGGCAAATGGTTGAACAAAATCCCCAACACCACCATAATGGCCCCAAACCCGGGACCGGTCATTAAGGCCGTCTTCGCCCCCTCGGGATTGGAGGCATAGCCCGCAATCCCGCAAGCGGCCAAAAACAAGCCGTATCCGATATACCATTTGGAGAGAGATATTTGCTTCATACACTTTATGGGAATACCGGTTTCCTCCACATTGGCAACGGTATTCGAATCACCTGACCGGAGAATCGAGGGGTGTTGCGCACCCCGCTAAGGCGGGATTTCGCTGGGGCTCAACAGATAGCGTAAAGCCCCCGTTCGCTTTTTTGCTCCAAGCGGGGACCTCGTGTCCCTGCGCGGAGGGCTTCTGGCCCCCGGACCTCTCGGCTCGGAGGGACCCTCGCCCTCCCAAATCGCGAGGTAAACCCGCTCACTCCAGGCGGTTCCTGTAGCCGAACTCGTAAGAGTTTGGATCTGTCGCCACGGCCCACGCAAATCTTTCCAAAGACTGACGTCTTCGGCTACAGAACCACCGACTTCCGACCTCCTTTCTTAAATCTTAATTGCTACGCTGTCTTCGACCCTAATTCTTACTTTATTTCTCCTCTCACGGGTGGGCATTGATGAGGTCCCGGGGGAGATGACTAACGTCGTTGGAGAGGATGATCCAGGGGGAACCGTTGTCCGGAACGTGGACCAGGGTGATGCTGGCGTTGTGCATTTTCACCGGAATGGTGACAAAGGGATCCTGGCCGCCGAGGCAGGCGATGAGGGCGCGGTGGAAATTGCCGTGCGCGATGATCGCCACGACCTCCCCTTCGCGGTAGGTTGCTTTTAACTCCTCCGCCACCGCGAGCACTTTTTGACCTGCCTCTTTCCGCCGGGCCAATTCCTCCTCCGGCCAGTCCTCAAAGTGCGTATGCCAGGTCATTTCACGAATTTCCCGCAATTCCTCCCGCATCTCATAGGGAACGTCCGGATGGTGCGACCGCACTTGGTCCACCGTCTCCCGGGCGCGTTGCAAATCGGAACTCAGAATCGCCCGCAGGGGTAAACCCTGCAACCGTTCGCCCAAGCGCCTGGCCTGCTCCCGTCCGACTTCGGTCAACGGTGCCTCCGGAGCGTCCTTTTCCGGCCGAACCTCTTTCTGGCCATGACGGATGAGAAGGAAATTCCGAACATTATCCCGCAATAAACTCGTGATGACCTCCGGCGGGGTGGCACCTGTTGGAGTCGTATCCATCAATCGGGCACGACCCAGGTGTGTACGGGATCGATAACGGCCACTTCGGCCTCCTGTTCTTGTCCTTCCGCGTCATGCCAATGCAACTGGACCGGACCGGCAAAGGAGCGTTGCAAGACCACTGGATGCCCCGGTCGCAAAACAACCATTGCCAAAGGAGATTCCTTTTCGGGAAAATCTTCGTCCAGCACCGTAACCGTTACCGGACGGTGTTGATCGGCCGGTAAGCGGAGTTCCAGGGAAAGCCGATCGCGGCTATCGGAGCGCTCTCCCAGGGCCACCAGCACCTCGTGGGTCCCCGGACGCACGGCGAACAGATCGGCAAAACCGTTTCCGGTGACATCCGTCATCACTCCGGCGGCCTGCCCTCTCGCCAGTTTCCCCAATACGGTCAACTCACCGGCCGCCCCGACATCGTCACTGATGGCGTGCGTGGGGGCATCGACATCCAGCTCCCGGGCCCAGCCGAAACAGGCGAAGGTGCGGTTGAAAAAGGTCATTTGCTTGTATTCGGGATAAAACAGCGCCACCCCCTGGGTCCCATCGCCATTGATATCGACCATATTCATCGATCCCACCCGGGGATTGCCCATATTGCCGTGGTGACCCAACTCATACGTCGCCACCAAAAGGTCTTCCCAGGTATCCCCTTCATGGCGGGCCAGGTAGGCAAGGCCGTTCTCGCCCCCGATAAAGAGTTCCAGTTTGCCGTTATTGGAAAAATTACCCACCACTGAGGTGACGGGATTGCGGGGCAGTCTAAGCTTTTTGACCTGAGGGGCGGCAAATTCACCTTCCCCCTGACCTTCAAAAAGGAGGAAGCCTTCGGCAAAAAGCTGCATCACATCAGGGAATCCATTGCCCGTAAAATCTCCGGTTGTCGCGTACCCTCCGGGGCCCCTATTCGCCCCGGGAAAATCCTCGTCATTCTCCACCAGGGAGCGTTCTTTCCATTCGCCCTCTTCTTCCCAAAGAAGCCGGGGCCCCGAAGAGGTTCCAGCCAAGAGAGCGGGTTCCCCACCCGGGCGACTGATCACTTCGAGGGAAAGGCATTCCGCCAACGACCCAAGTTTGCGGGGCTCCTGGAGTTGGGCCGGGTTTTCCGGATCCACCGTTTGCAACCAAACCGCTTCCCCATCCCAGGTGACGAGATCGAGCCAATCATTCCCATTCCAATTCACCACCACCGCGCGCTGGGAGGAAGTGGCCAAGCCGATGGATTCCGTCCGGTTTTCCGGGCCGACATCTTCCTTGTATTCTTCGGGAAGGGCATAAAACTGATCCCCGTACTCCGAAAGAACCAAAATGCCCCGGCCCATCTCACCGCCGAGATTCAATTCCTTGGCCCGGTGGGGTGAACCTTCCAGAGGTTCAAGCTCCATCTCATCATACCAGAGCAGATCCGATTGCACGGCAAACTGCGCCCACGGATCATCAATCACCTTCCGGACGGCAAAATCCAGCATCCGGGCACTTCCGCCCCATACCGCATTCATCATCAGGTCATCGGACCGAAGGGCATACGCCCCCCCATCCGGTTCCACCTGAAACCAAACCGTTCCCACCTGCAGTAAGTAGGAGTCCCCTCCGGCCTTTTCGCCTCCGGAGAAAAACATGCTGAAAACCGCACCTTCGCCCTGAAACGCAACCTCCAGATCATTTTGTTGCAGGGAGGTGTGGGGGATCAGGGTGATCGTCTCCTCGTCAAACACCTCCCCTTTCAAGGACTCGCCGAAGGTCAAGATAACCTGCCCCGCCTCCTCTTCGTAAACGGCTTCCGCCTGTTGGATCAACTCACTGGACCGAACCAGATCCCGCGGCGTGAAGTTGGGATTGATAATGGCTTGGAGGGAGAGGTTTCCCCCGAACAACATGCCGACGGCCAGAAGGCCCGATAAAAGGAAGGAAGGGTTGTGGTGTTTTGACTTCTTCATAGGTATCCAAAAAAGGGGTTGATTAACGTCCATAGAGACGGACCTCACGGATTGCCGTTCGCGAACGACCCCGTTCATCGTCGAAGTTGATACGAAAGCTCATCACGTCCGCCACTTCCATGTCGGTTAGATCGACGACCAAAAACCCGCTGTCACCAACATGACCCAAATAACTTCCGGACTGGCCAACCGTGGCTTCCAAGAGGCCTTCCGCCTCCGGATTGCCGGAAATCTCATCGCCTTTATAGAAATCAAAGGCCATCGGACCAATCCATTCACGCTCGTTCGCATAAGCTTCCAGATCGATCCGATGACGGGAAGCGGCGTGGCGGCGACGGGTGGTGATCTTGATCTCCAGGCGTTCCAGGGATTGGATCGAGGACAATCCGGAAACGGTGAAATGGTAATAAGCTGGTCGGCGGCTATCAACCGTTGCCTCACCGGCCTCGCCCCCACGGCTTCCGTCAAAATAATCCCGGTGCGGCGGAAAAAAACTATCCATCATAAACTGGCTCGCCTCGATGGCGGGATCGACGGTAATCGGGGTGGTGGCATTTTCCACCTCGGTAAAGCCGTACTCCACCAAAAGCCTTTCCCCCTGGAGAAGAGGGGCTGTCCAAGTGAAGAGTAGCGCGATGGAGCAAAAAGAATAGAATGATGTTTTCATGGAATAAGTATTCGTTACAGGTTTTCCTCTCGGGGGTAGATCCATAGCTGGCGATCAGTCGAGACCCAGAATTTCCCGGATATAGTCCTGGTCCTCCTCGCTGAAGATATTGGGATCCACCTCAAATATTTGCCCGTCTTCCCGCTTGAGCAGAATCCGGTTATTGCGCAACCCGCGGTAGGCGGCTTTGATTTGATCCCCCTCCTGATTCGTCCAGGTTCTCATCGGTTCGACTCCAGCGGCGGCGATGTCGATCTCATCCGGAACCCACTCGGCAACCTCCGCCCCGCCGGTTAACTCGGCAATCGCCTGCAACAAACGCCAATGGTACCGAGGATAGTTGAAACGGTTTTCCGATTGCGCCAGATAGCTGTGGAAGATGCTGTAAAGCTCGGTCAGTTCGTCCAGCAGGTCACGATAGGGCTGACGTTCATCTTCCTCCCTGTTCTGAAGGTACAAATCAACGATACGCATACGCAAATACCCTTCCTGCACCCCCTTGCGAAAAAGGAAGAACTGGGTGGTGGGAACCGCTCCCCTTTCCCCCGGCGCGAGAAATTCATCGACGTGGGTAAAAAAGGAAGTGCTGGTGGGTCCTTCATCGTCTTCCCCCAGCCAAAAATCCACTCCAAAATGCCCGATGTGCTTCCAGAAAAGCGGCAGACTGCGGAAGTGGTTGGGCGCGGAGAATGGTTGGTGGTGCCAACGCGCAGTGGCGGCCTGAACATGGTGATAGGTAATCCCGATCTCCTCCTCCATTCGTTTGGCATCCCAGTAATTGTGATTACTGAAATAAGGCCAGCGCTTCACCGCCGCCTCATGGCCACCGGTGACCAATTGACGCCCTTCTTCAGGCGCGGCCGGATCACTGTGAAATTGGGATCCCGGGTCGCCGGAAAAATGCGACAGAAGATCCCAGCGAATCCAAGTTCCCCATTCCTCCAGAACCTTGGCGGTGTTTTCGCTGGGGCGGACATCACTGCCCAGGCCAAAAGCAATCGCCTCATCGGAGTAGCCGCGGGAAAGAATAAACTCTTGGACATCCGAGAAAAAGGCCGACCAGAATTCATCGGCACCGTCACTGGTGAAAGTGGGCACCTCCTCATGGGAAAAATTCCCCGAACCGGATCGCACCTTAACCTCCGGGAAATTGCTCCGGCTCGCCTCCCGCGCGGGGCGCTGTTGGCCTTCGTATCCATCCGCCAACTCATCGGCCACCCCCGGATCCCAGATCCAGAAAGAAACGACCTTGGGCTCCCCCAGATACTTTTCATGCAAATCCAGGTAGCGCTCCAGTATCTCAAAATTGGCCCGCAAGACCCCTCCCTGTTCCTCAAAAATCACCAGTGGTTCGTACCATTCCTTTTGATTCGAGGTGCGCGACGGTTGACGCCCGGCCCGTGCTGCTTCGGGGAAGTTGCTGAGGATCACCGGAGCCTCCACGGTCACATTGCCCACCTTGCTCATCCAGTAGAAGCTTCTTTCCATTAAATCCCAATGCTCCTCCGACCACATGTCCACATCGTAGTACAGGGCCACTGTTTTGGGGTCCTGGGTCAGCGTCACCTCCGGATAGTCAAAATCCTTCGGTTCCGGTATCTGGTAGTCACTGACCACCAACTGCACCGGAATCGAAAACGTCTCGCGGTTCGCCTGGATCTCCAGCGTGGTCCGGTAGAGACCGGGTTCCTGCTCCGCCGGGACTTCCACCGTCAACCAGACCGGAACCGCCTTGGCGCCTTCCGGGGGCGTTTCCTTTAAAACATCGGCATGGTGCGTTGAGGGACGGGAACGGGCATAAAAGATCGAAGCGCGGTCGGCCGACATCCGGGTCCCATTTTCCATCACAAAATCGTCCCTCAATTGCGCGGAAAGATTCTCCACCCCATCCAGATTCGCCACCTGGACCTGACCCGCGTCAAACCCTCCCCGGGGAGAAGCCATCTTCATGGAACGCTCCGGTTCGAAAGGATTGGGAAAAAAGACCCCCTTAACCGGTTTTCCCCGCGAGGCATACAACGTCCAGAACCAGGACTCTCCCCTTACCAGGGAACCCTCCGGCCACGCATCGGTCGTTTGCTGCTCCGCCGCAACCACTTTCGCATGGGTTCCCTGCATCGCCTCTTCATAAGGAATCACCCCCGCACGGGAAGCGGTTAAACTCATTTGGTGAAAACCAACGTGGTCCCACTGGTCATCAATCTCGCCGGTTCGGGGAGCGCGGCGCAAATCCACCGCCAAAACGTTCACGCCCTCATTTAAAACCGAATTGGGGATGTCCACGGTAAACGTTCTTACCCGCTTCTCGTAATGTTCCTTCGCCATTTCCGGTTCATCTCCGATGCTTACCTTGGGCAGCGGACGGCCCCGGCCATCGACATAGGCCTCCTCGGGATACGGGAGGGCTGTAGTTAACTCGTGGATATCGCCCTCGGGCATGTACCCTCGTCCCACTTCCTCACCATTCACATAAATAACGGCCCCACCCAAAGCCACGACCTCAAGTTGCAGGTTCTGCACCCGGGAAGGATTTTCAATGCCAAACAAAGTGCGCAAACTGATGGTGGTGAGCCAACGCCCCGTACCGCGCATGGACTCCCCGCCGTAGCCACCAAGAAAATCGGCTAACTCCCCTTGCTCGTATTGCGCCCAGTGAAAATCATCAAAGTCTGCGGCCGTCCAGCCGAACTCCGGCAACCGCGGATCCCGCGGGACCGGAGCCAAAGGCCCGGGAGCGCGCCGCCCCTCGTCGAAATGAACTTCCCCGTGTTCATTTTTCAGAATATCCGGACCATGGGTAACGGTCGCCCGGATGGGGGTATATTCATTGATCAATTCAACCGATGCCTGACTTACGAGCGCAGAGCCCAAAAGCCCTAGCGCGAAAAAGAAGCAACGACCAGAGCACTTTCTGTTTTGAATATTCATCTTATACAAATTCATCTAAAGGGATAGTGAGGTAGGACATACCTTATGTCCGTCCAAAACCCCTTCGGGTTCCAGCGCTTTTGCGTCTTCAATCGTACTAATTTCCCCCATCCGGCCAAAAATATCATCCTCCTGCTGGATTCGACGCCCAAATAAGTTGCCCGCTGACCATCCCAGGACAGAACCTCCCCACATCCGCCAAACACAGTCAGGATGGCGGTGCTGTCTTGTCCTAGTATAGGTTGACACCCAAACCATGAAAGCGATAGAAAAACCGAACCGGAATATACGTTACAGCGAGGCCTTCAAACGGCAAGTTGTCGATCAAGTGGCAAGTGGTCATTTTGTCAGTGCCTATGAGGC
>JAFIGF010000168.1 GCA_020831535.1 Opitutales bacterium
GATCGGGAATGGCATCCACCGTCACCCGCTGAGTACTCCAAAACCCCAGCACCGCCAACCCGGCCACCAGAATAACCACCAACCCCCGGTGCCGGAGGCAAAGATCAATCAACCGCTCTATCATGGCAGATCCTTTTGCTCATCCGCACAACGCAGCATGGCATCCCCCCAGTAGGGATTTTCCAAGGGTTCGCGTTTCTGTAACCACCAGGCCATGTCACCCATTTCCGGATACATCGGACACTGGGCCGCCATCAGTTCCCCCGCATACTCCGGCGGCGAACCCAAATGCTCAATCAGGGCAATCAACGAAGGACTAAAGGCCCGCAGGGAACGACGCACCTCATCCAACTCCTCAACCGCCATCATCTCCTCCAGCCGTTCGTTGACAAAGGAGACAAACTCGTCCTGCTCGTGCCAGAAATGGGCCTCCCCGCCAAGCCCCTGATCCACCCAGGAATCCCAGGCGTCCTTCATCGCCCCCAGGGGTTCATCCTTCCCGTCGGTCTCATCCTTTACCAGAATCCTCGCCAACTCGAGGTACCCGGAAATCATCTCCCGCAGAAAGGCCTGATCGGCTTCCGCCAGCTCAACGTCCCAGTCCTCCACCAGGGCCGCCATGGCCAGGATGTCCTCTTCCGCAAAAGCGGGTTCCACCGCCCCGGTGGTTTCCTCTTCGGCGTGGTCATGATCCTCCCCGTTCTCCTCCGGCTCCGCAACCTCCTCGCCATCGCGGCGGGCGATCGCCTCCCGTTGATCCATACAGGTCAGCATCGCCTGCCCCATATAGGGGTTTGCCGTGGTCACATCGGGTTGCAGCCAATAGGCATTGTCCCCCATTTCGGGAAACATCGGACAACGCACTTCGTGCACATTCCGCTCCATTTCCCGCGGAATCCCCGCCGCCCGGACAAAGGGGATCCAGGCCTCATTCAGATCGCGGAGAATCATCCGTGCCGCCCGCGGACGGGATTCCCTCGCCAAACGACCCGCCTCCCGGGCCGCCCGTTCCAATTTGGGGACCCACTCACCGTCCCAATCAACGGGTTTTTCGCCTTCGGCAAAGGAAGCTCCCTTCACTTCCCGCAAGGCGGTTTCCCATTCCCGGGCCGCTTCACCGAGTCCTTCGGTCGTGTCATTGACCAGTAACTCATTGACCGCAAACGCCGCCCGCAGGGCCCGGGCCAAGTGCTCCCCTCCCCCTTCGGGCAGATGCGCGATGGCGATCTCCCCGCCTTCGCCGGCCTCCACGGCCTGGTCGGCGGCCATATCCCCTTCCACCATTTTCATGATGGCCTCGCGGATTTTGGCCTCACTATCGAGAAGGAACTGCCCACTCACCACCAGGTTCTCTCCCTCGGAAAGCCCCTCCAGGATTTCCACCAGGCCAAAACGGTTTTCCCGTCCCAGCCGAACCTCCCGGGGGTCAAACCGGCCGTTGCCCAAACTGACAAAGGCCAGGGTCCGTTCTCCGGTATCCAGAAAAGCCATACGCGGAGCAATCAACGTTTCCTCCCCCGGATCCGCTTGCACCTCCAGCCGCACCCAACTGCCCGGCAACCATTCCTGATTCCCGTTTTCCAGAACCACCCGTACCTTCCGCTGACGGGTGGAGGGGTTTTCGGTCGGATACAGGTAGTCAAGCTCACCCGTGACGGTGCGATCCCGATCCTCCCCATGCCGCACCGTCACCGGCAACCCCTTGCGCAAAGCTCCTTGCTGATTCGGGTAAGCCATTGCCTCGGCCCAGAGGGTATCGAGGTTGGTGATTTCCAGAAAAAACGCTCCCTCCGGCTGCCAACTTCCCGTATGGGCGTCGAGGAAGGTGACGATGCCCTCCTGCTTACTGCGCAGGGCAAAGGTATGCCCCACTTCACCGGTCTCTTCGATGGCGTCAATATCCTCCTTCCCAACCCCCAGAATGCGCAGCCGCGAACGGGCCGATCCGATCCGTTCCCGGTCACCACTGGGCAACGCCGCCAGCAGTTCATAGCCCGCCGACTGAACCCGCGGACTGTGGACTTTCGCCAGCAACTCACCCTCCTCCACCTTTTGGCCCTCGTAGTGGACATACAGTTCCTCCAGATACCCCTCGGCCCGAAGCACAACCTGATGACGCAGCGTCGGGTCCACCACGACCTCCCCCACCAAGCGGACATCCTCCTGCAGGAAACCCGTTTCCACCGGCGCGATGCGGACCCCGATATTCTGCGTGATCAGCGGATCAATCTCCAGATCCCCGGTCAGCATATCCGGTTGCAGGGGCGTCAGCTCCATCCCGCAAATCGGACAATTCCCCGGTTCAGATTGAATGATCCAAGGGTGCATTCCACTGATGTACCAGGTCGTCTCCTCCTCATCATCGTTCCCCTCCTCATGGTCATGCCCATTGCCCGCCTGGGCCGGGGTGAGGGCCAATGACCCCAGAAAAAGCAGCACCCCAAGCCAGCCTCCGAGGGGGACTTCTCTGAGTCCCGTAGGGACGGGGAGAGGGTAGCCGTGGGTGGAACCCACGGGTTGGCGTTTCACCCCCCCCACAAAAGCCTCGCAGAGCGAGTGCAGGAAGCTAAGGCGTTTCACTAACGAAAGGCGCGGGCAAGAACCGGACCCCATCGTCTCCAGTCTCGCTCTGCGAGACGGGGTGTTTTGCGGATAGAGGCTCCGTGGATGGCTATCCACGGCTACCTTCGGTCCGTCCCTCCGGGACTCCTTTTTGCTTTCTGCCTTTCGATCTGATGAATCAATTCTTTTCATTTTTAAATTACTGCATTTAGTTACTTCCACTGCAAAGCGGCCGCGAGCCGCTGCCAGCGGGCCGCTGTTTCGACTTGTTGACGCCGCGTTTCCACCAGCGCGAGGGACCAGTCCAATAACGAGCGCTGGGCCAAAAGAATATCCGCATACCCCACCTGTCCGGAGAGGTAAGCCGAGCGGGTCTGTTTTAAAATCTCCTCCGCCCGGGGCACCAGTTCGTCTTCCAACAAACGAACCTCCGCCGCCAGATCCTCCCAGGCAAAACGGATTTCCGCCCACTCCGTTTGCCACTCCCTTTCCCGATCCCGCAGCCTTCGTTCCCAGGCCGAGCGTTGCAGCGCATAGGACCGGGTTTCGGCCCGCAGGGAATCCCGCCACAGAGGAAGGGATACCGTTCCCACCGCCATGATCTCATCCTCCCCGGCTGCGGGCATACGCGCATATTCCAACCCCAACCCGAACTGCGGACGTCCCGAACTGCGCACCCCGGCCTCCGCCGCTTCCGCTTCCCGAATCCGGGACCGCAACGTTCCCGCGATCGGCTCTTCCACTTCCTCCGCCGACCGGGTCTCCGGCACCCGAAACCCCTCCACCAGGGCCGGCAGGGTAAAGCCCTCACAACTCACCCCTTCCCCGCCCTGCCAATAGGTCAAACGCTGACGCAAGGAGGCCTGCTTTTCCCGCGAGGAAGCCAACTGCCGCTGCAGGGAGCGTAATTCATTTTCCCATTGCAAAACCTGGACCTGCGAAATCGTCCCCGTCCCCACCTGCTGGCGGGCCGCCTTCAGGATTTCCTCCACCAGATCCACCGTCTCCTGTAAAACCGCTTCGCGCTCCTTCTCCTCCACCACCGCCGCCAGTGCAGTCAGCGCCTGTTCCGCCACCAACCACCGGTCCCCGGTCTCCGCCCATTCGGTTCCCTCGGCCCGCGCTTGCGCCTGTTCCCGCGCCGACCGCAACTCCCCCGCCCGGGGCAACGTCTGCTGCACCATCACCCGGTAATCCGCCATCCCTCCCTGCGGGAAAAGCTCCACCCCGACCATCGGGTCCGCCCAACGCCCTGCCGCCCGCTCGGCGGACCGCGCACTGTCTCCTTCCAACGAACGCGCCTGTAAACGCGGATTTTCTTCCCAGACCGACTCCAGAAAAGCCTCCACCGAAACCTCCCCCGAAGCCGGGATGGCCGCAGAAAGCAAACCGGCAAAAAAAGTCGCCCGCCTTCCTCGGCGCATCGTTGGTCGCAGTTTTGGTAGTATCATAAGATTCCGGAGTCTCATCGTGCAAAAAAAAGAAATCCCCCCAAAAGCCCGTCAGGTCAAGAGCAGGAAAAACCTGAAAGCCTAACCCTAAGAGCTTTCAGGGCAAAGGTTATTCCCGGAAGGCGGCGCCTTAATGGTCATGCTTGGAGTCCTTTTTTTCCTCCTTGTTATCGGACATATCCTTAAAATCGCCACAACGAAGCATTGACGCGCCGTAATAGGGATTCGCGATATCTCCTTTCCGCTGAACCCAGGAGGCGCCCTCGTTATCAAAGGCCATCGGGCAGTGGGCGACCCCAACGGCCAAGTCTTCGGGAGTATGCCCTTTTTCCGCCATTTTAATAAAATGGCGGCTCACTTTCTTGAAAGCTTTGCGCAGAGATTCCAAGTCATCCCCTTCCGTCAAAGGCTTGAGCATTCGCTTATGGCCTGATTCCGACCAGGTTTCGACGATTTCCTTCGCCTTGTCCAGATCATCAGAAGCCAAAGCTTCCTGCAGGGAAAGATAATGCCCCCAGATCACCTCACGATGCGCTTGCTTCCCTTCCGGATGCTCCATCATGGAGTGATGATGGGATGATTTACCATGTTCTTTGCCCTCCTCCGCTGAAGCCCCTTTGTGGTGCCCGGCTTGCGCTACGGAATAAAAGGCCAAACTGGCCAGCCCGAGGAATACAAAGCTTCCGGTGATAAGGATTTTTCTCATTTTGAATAATTGCATAGACCCTTTAAAACGAAGCAAACCCGCTTTCCCCTCAAAAAATAAGTGGGATTTTTTTGCCGCCCTTGGTTTTGAGGATAAGATCGACTCTTCCTTTCCCTCCAAACGGCTCAAGCTTGCCTTCCCTTGACCGGTTCCCTATGGGTAAACGACGAATCACTGTCTATCCCTTTCACTATTTTTGAGGGGAAAGCCCCGGACCAACGTTCAATTCTTTATGAAAGAGAAATCACTGGATCATCACTTGGCACAATTGCGGCAGAGCCATCTGCCTTCCTGCCCGGATACCGTTATCGCCTCCGTGCTGCGGCGCATCAGGGAAAAAGAAGGCGATTCTTCCAATGATGGGGTCCTTTCCCTGGCGCATCTGACTCGCCTGGCTTTACGGCCGGGGATTGCGGCGGCCCTGTTGGCAACCGTCCTTTCGCTCGGGGTCATCACCACCTCGGTAGCCAGCCAAGCCACTTTCCTCACCGAAAAACCAAAGGATACGATAGGCCTCGAAATCATCGCCAATCCCCACACCCTGGAATGTCATCATGTCCATAAAGCCCGAACGAACCGGTAACCAAAAGTTTTTCTCTCCATGAAACGGTCCCCTCTCATCTCTTTTCTCTGCCTCCTCATGGTGGTTGTCATTGTTGCTGTGGGTTCCTGCCTGGTGGTGTTTTACACTTTCATCCTACCGCAATTCTCGGAGGTTCACGGAACCGAATCGTTCATTGAGGACCTGGATTTGTCCCCCGAAATCGCTGAGCAAGTGGAGACCATCGACGAGCAATTCGACGCTGAGCGCGATCTCCTGCTGGTTGATTTCCGATCCGTCACCTCCGACCTTGCTGAATTGCTGGCCAAAGAAGATAGTTACTCGAAAGACGTCCAAAAGGCGATTGATCGAATTCACCATGTGCATGGTGATTTGCAGGCGCTCAGTGTGCGCCGTTACTTTGCTATTCTGGAAATTTTGCCACCGAACAAACAACAGCGCTTTCGCCAACTCGCCGCCGATGCTTTGAGCCAGCCGGAATAAGCAAGGTGACCGAAGACCCCGACAGAATTTTACTCCAAAGCATCGCCGAAGGGGATGAGAAGGCTTTGCGTGAACTGATGCTCCGACATCAGGAGAAACTCTTTCATTTTGCCTATCGCTTTGTCTTGAACGAATCGGATGCGGCGGAGATCGTTTCGGAAACCTTTGTCCGGGTTCACCGCAAGGCCTCCCAATTCCGTCCGCGCGCCAAAGTGAGAACATGGATCGATACCATTGCCGGAAACCTTTGCCGGGACCATCAGCGACGGGAGAAACGCCGCCGGTTTTTCTCTCTCTTCTCTTCGTCCAACGGCAATGAAGGAGACGAGGGCTTCTCCCTCTTGGACAAGATCCCCGCCAAGGATTTGCCTGCGGACGAAGACCTCCTCCGAACCGAAACGCATGGACGCCTCTTGCAACAAATTCATTCCCTGCCGACCAAACTGAAAATCCCCTTTATCCTGCACATCCTCGAAGAACATTCCCAAAGAGAATGCGCGGAAATCCTGAAAGTATCCGAAAAAACCGTTGAAACCCGTATTTACCGGGCGAGAAAGCGGTTGCAGGAAGCACTCTCCGATCAACACATTCCCAATAATCCCTAGAGGTTAGTCAGTTCTTGGGAATGAGCCGGAGTTCAATGTTTGACCGGGCGACCTTTGTCCGGACCTTCCTGTTCTGCTATCTTGCGGTCGCTTTGTTTACTTTCGAAGCTACAACTACGCGAGCAGGTAAGAGGATAGGATTGCTGCTTTAGTGGGAGTGGCCGTCGTGCTCTTCATTTGCGGGCGATTCGGACGAACTACTTTTCTCCTTAACGAGGAGGCGCCCGGTCATGCCTAATTCTTCATGCCCCGGCTCGGTGCAGACGGTCCGATAAATTCCAGGCTCTTCCGGAGCCCTGATCACCCCGGTAGCGGACTGCCCGACCTCGGCATGAACATGGGTTTCAGGTCGCTCTTCAATTTCCCACATGTGAACAACTTCCCCCTCATTGACTAGCTTCAGGGCAAAGACTTCACCCTGATAAACTTCAATGTCTTCGGGTTCGAAGGCGTAGTCTTTTCCAATAATTCGGATTGTCCGCGCACCTTCCGGAAGTTCCTCAATACCCGGAGCCGTTGCGTGATCGTGATGATGTGCATCGCTGCTTCCGGTGCTAAAGGTGTCCCGGATTTCGCCACAGCGAAGCATTTGTGATCCAAAATAAGGATTGTTGATCGTGGCATCGGTCTGAATCCAGGAGGCACCACGATTTCCAAAGGCCATCGGGCAATGCGCCTTAAATAACTCGCCCTCCGTCGGATTATGTTTCTGTAGTTGAACGATTAGAGCAACGCTGACGGTTTCAAAGTGCTTCCGCGCTACTTCGATATCGCTCGTTTCGGCGATCTTCCTCGATGCCTCAGCGGCACCGCTATCGATTTTTTCAAACGCGTCACCCAATTCGACGCCCTGCTCGCTGAGACCATCCATCGAGTCCGCCGCAAGCGTTTCCTGGATGGAGATATAGCTGCTGATCGCAGCGGTACTAATGCCTTCCACATGCGCCTGATCGCCATGATGGTGATCTGAATCATCATCCTGGTGGACTTGATCGTGTGAATCGCTGGAGGCTCCGCCGCAACCCGCAAGAAATAGGGCGAGGGTAAAGCTGAGGGCGACAATAGTCCCCGTTTTACGTAATGATTGACTATTCATGATATATTTTAACGGTAAAAACCGTACCATCCCTCAAAAATGTGATATTTTTCAAGGCTGGATTTCTTGAAGGAAACCTTCGCGATAAGATAGATCGTCCAGAATGTCATGATTTATCCTTGTGAGGGAAGGAGGAGCACCATACCGGCTCGACATAGATCCAGGACCACCAAAAACGAGCGGCGGGAGTAGCGATGCGCAATCGCAGCCGCTATGGGTGAAATGAACACATACGCGATCATTTTGATCGCGAATACGGTACCCAGGACCGCCCCGGCATTGGGACCAGCCAGGTCATAAGCCAACAGACCCAGCGCTACGGTGGCCAGACCAGAACCGAGCAGTGAAAGGACCTGAGCGGCGAACAAATGACGAAAAACCCTATAAGACAGCAACTTGAACATAACCATCCAAGGTTTTGTGATAAAGGCATCTGTCGGGGATCGCGGAGACATCGCCGATGCGTTTGCCTCGTTCCTCGATTGAACCGTTTACGATCATGAGAGCAGAACGTTTCCCGTGACGGTGCATGTCCATCGCAAATCAATGTTCACCAGGCTATCCAATCCGGTCCAGGAAACCGAACATGACGGCGATGGCGAGAAACCAAAGGTAGAAGGCAAAATACTTCAGTTGGGCGCGGCGCAAGAGGGTCACCACCAGTTTCAAAGCCAGTGTGCCAACCAAGGCGGCAACGATAAACCCAACCAAAAGCGGCAAAAAGTCGAATCCGTCGAGCCCGGCTTCGCGCATGACCAAAAGACTCTGGACCATGCTTGCCGCGATAATCGTCGGGAATGCCACATAGAAACTATACTCCGCGGCCCATCGCCGCTTGAGTCCCATCAAAAGCGCGAAAACAATCGTCATGCCACTTCGGCTCAACCCCGGCATAAGGGCGGCGCCTTGCGCGAGTCCCATCACCAAGGCTACCTTCACGCCAATTTGCCGGAGTCCAATCTGACGTGGCGACAGTTTATCGGTCCACCAAAGGAGGCAACCGGTGAGCGTAAAAGTAAAGCCGAGCACAATGGGTGCGGCAAAAACCGACTCGAAGAGACCTTTAAAGGTTAATCCAACAATCCCGGTGACCAGTGTTGAGAGTAGCCCGAGGAAAAACAGGCGCAGGAACAGCCGTTCCCCGACTTTGCCCCGGAGCAAATCCATGCCATCTTGCGCGACCCGCGACACGAAACGGGTCAAACTCTGGCGAAACACCACCGCGATGGATACTAATGTTCCGACGTGAACCACGAGGTCAAAAAGAAGCATCTCGGAACTTTCCGGCGGCGGTAATTCTGAACCTGATTGAATCAACAGGTGCTGTACCACCACGAGGTGCGCGGTCGAACTAACGGGCAGGAACATGAAGAGGCCCTGCACGGCGCCAAGGAGAATGGCTTCAAAAATTGTCATCACGTACGATCCTCCACATTGAGAACGGAAAAGCAATACCCCCCTGCCGAGAAGATTCCCCGGGGTGCGCACGGAAACGAAAACCGTGGCGAACCAGGGGGGGCCTTTTGCACTTGTCAGTCTATTGGTTCCCGTCATGCTAAAATCACTGGCCACGCGCATTTTCAGTGTGGTGATTTTGCAACAATGAACTCCAAAACCGCACCCATAACGATATGACAAAAATACAAGAAATCACTGCCCTCGAAATCCTCGACTCGAGGGGCAACCCGACGCTGAGCGTCACTGTCCGCCTCGACGATGGCCACACCGCCACCGCCGCCGTCCCGTCTGGCGCGTCCACCGGTGAACGCGAGGCCGCCGAATTGCGCGACGGCGATCCGAGTCGGTACGGTGGCAAGGGGGTGTTGAAAGCGGCCAAAAACGTCGAAACTGAAATTGCCGACGCCCTCCACGGTCTCAATCCCATCGACCAAGCTGGCATCGACCGTTGCATGATCGAACTCGATGGCACGCCCAACAAAGCCCGCCTCGGGGCCAACGCCATCCTTGGCGTTTCGATGGCGGTCGCTCGCGCTGGCGCCTTGGTGAGCGCCCTGCCACTCTACCGTTATCTTGGTGGTGCCGACGCCTGCATCCTCCCCGTGCCGTGCCTCAACGTCATCAACGGAGGAGGCCACGCCAGCAACAACGTCGATTTCCAGGAGTTCAAAATCGCCCCACACAGCGCCCCCACGTTCGCCGAGGGTCTGCGCATGGCGACGGAGACTTTCCACGCACTCAAATCCATCCTTCACGCCAAGGGCCTGAGCACGGGAGTCGGCGACGAAGGTGGGTTCGCGCCCGACCTCGTGAGCAACGAACAGGCCGTCGAGGTGATCCTTGAAGCCATCGCCAAAGCCGGCTACGAACCTGGCAAAGAAATTTCCCTCTGTCTCGATCCCGCGGTCAGCGAACTCTGGCAAGACGGTCAATACGTCTTCTCCAAATCCGGCGGCCCCGCCAAATCCAGCGACGAGATGATCGCCTTGTGGGCCAACTGGCTCGACCGTTATCCTATCGTGCTCCTCGAAGATCCATTGGCTGAAAACGACTGGCCGGGCTGGGAGAAAATCACCGCGCAGCTCGGTGCTCGGGTGGAAATCGTGGGCGACGATTTGCTCTGCACCAACTCCGAGATTTTGCAGCAGGCCATCGACCGCAAGGTGGCGAACTCGATTCTCATCAAGCTCAATCAAATCGGCACCGTCACCGAGACTCTCGACTGCATCGCGCTCGCCCGCCGCCACGGCTACGCCGTCTATGTCTCGCATCGTTCCGGTGAGACCGAGGACACCTTTATCGCCGACCTCGCCGTGGCTTCTGGCTGCGCGCACCTGAAAACCGGCTCGGCCTGCCGCTCCGAACGTGTGGCCAAGTTCAATCGCCTCCTCGCCATCGAACGCGAACTCGGTGCGTCCGCCATCTACGGCGGTAAAGTCTGGCGCAAATAGCGCGTCAGGCTACGTGCCCTCGCAAATCCGTTCGGCGCGCCACGAGGTCTTCCGTAAAGGGAGTCTGTTCTAGCGCTTGGCATCGGTCATCATTGGGTTCATGCGCCGAATTCCGGCAAAACGGTCGAAATCGCGATCATTGCTATAGACTGTCGCCGAGGACAATTCGGGACACCCAAAGATCCGAGGTGAGATAATTTTTGTAAAAATCTTTCATAAGCAACTTTTCAATAGTAGCTTATGGAATAATTTATCTCGGGTGATTCCGTGCGTAATAGTTGGGTGTCCTTTGATTACTTTGATTACCCCCACGATAGGTACCTATCGACCTGTAGTCATTGGTCTATCCCGGGATAAACCCGGTCATCTACGAAATACAGGCAAATTAGCTTGACTAGATCTGACCTAGCAGGAATATTTGAATGTATGAAAACAGTTAACCTCTACGAAGCGAAGACGCATTTGTCTAAATTGGTCGCCGGGATCGAGGCAGAGGGAGAGCCAGTTGTTCTCTGTCGGAACGGAGTGCCCGTTGCGGACCTTGTGAGGCACAAGCCCTCGGCGGCGGACGTTGAGCCGGATCCGGAACTGGCGGGTGCGCGGTATTTGGGCGATCCATGCGCGCCGTTGGATGAATCGGACTGGCCGGAGGCGTTGCGTTGATTTTGCTCGATACCCATACCTTTGTCTGGTGGGTCTCGGACCGGAATCAGTTATCGAAGGCGGCCCGGGCCGCTCTGGAAGATGAGACCAGCCAGCTTCATCTTTCGGTCGTATCGGCATGGGAAATCGCTCTTCTCCAGAAGAAAAACCGCCTGAGGTTGCCGGTGCCGGTGCCCGACTTCATGCAACGAGGCTTGGCCCGTCACGGAATTCATGAATTACCGCTACTGCGCCGAACCGTTCTGACGGCTGTCAATCTCCCGGATATTCACAATGACCCCTTTGATCGCATTCTCGTCGCTGAGGCAATTCAAGGTCGCCTGACCATTGTGACCAAGGATTCTGTCATTCCCGAATATCCGGATGCGATTACCATTTGGTGAAGACCGACGGTGATCTTCCGGTAAACCGAAAAAATGTGATTCAGTGTTGTAATTCGGGATGTTGTAATATGGGTATTCGCTTGCAAACAAAGAAACGATACGAGAGCGGTATTACCTAAAAAGCTCCCCTCCTGCCAAGGAGGTGAGTTGTGCCGCTCAAATGAAAAAGCCCTGTTCGTAATAGTTGGGTGTCCTTTATTTGCTCTCCACCCATTCCACCTCATAGCTGATTCCCTCTAGAACAACGCGCCCATTCAAATGGCCATACCACTCCAGATAGAGGCAATTCGCCCAACGATACGCCTTGGAGCGGGCCTCCTCATTCATTTTGAGAAAAGTCTCTACCGGAACGAGTAGGTCCTTCACCCGATGCGAGGCGGTCATGTCACCCGCCAGTCCCTTTTGCTTACGGGCAAATTCTTCCAGGGAACCACCGGGCTTGGCGCGGGGATTGGTGAAACGGATCAGCGAGCCCGCCAGATCAGGATGGGCATTTCCCTCTAAATCCAGGACGATCCGCCTACTTCCCTCCGCCAGTTCCAGGAAGCCCGTCACCCGGCCTTTGGTTCGATTGTCAATCTCCCCGGAGATCACCTGTTCAGAGATGCGCCATGCCATGAGGAAAGGAAAAAATTTCCTGAGTTTGTCGTCAAGTCAGCTTTAGGAGAAAGGCCGCGATTCGGGGAGGCTGAAACGTAAACTTGGGGAATTCACCCTCAGCCCGTCCCCGTCCCTCTACCCCCCGTTGAAATCATTTTGAAGGATTGACTCATCATTCCTTGGCCACGTCAATAGCGCCGCGACCAATCCGACGATTCCCAACCCAGCCATGGCCAGGAATGCCGTTGAAAGGCCCAGAATCGCGCCGAGCCATCCTGCTAGAGGGTAGGTGATCAGCCAGCAAGCATGAGACAGCGCAAAATGCGCGGCGAATAAAGCGGACCTGTCCTCCTGTTGTGACGAACGTACCAGCAATCGGCCACTGGGTACCAGAATCAATGCCGTCGCGGCACCGAATCCCATCCATATGATCAGCGCAGTTGCATAGCCGGGAAGCATTGATGCGGTAGCCATCATGACGACAGCCGCTATCGCGCCAGTCATCATTACGCTGCGATCACGAAGGCGATCGAGAATGGTTGGGAGAAGCAAGGCAATGATCATGGAGCCAATGCCATAGGCCGCTAACATAATAGCGACATCCTGATCCGATCCGGAAAGGTACTCCCGAACGTACACCACCGTATTAACGATCACCATGGAACCCGCTGTTGCAACGGTAAGACATAATCCAAGCAATCCTCGCAGCCGCGGGGTTTTCAGATATATTTTACTGCCGAATGTCACGCGCGAAAAGAACCCGATCTCTTCGGATTTTTTCCGGATCGTCGGCAATGCTACGGTAATGATCAAGAGAGCGGATGCCAAAAACCCAAGGGTTGTTCCGAAAAAAAGTACATGGAAACTCATGAACGCCAACAAAGCGGCCGCCAAGACAGGACTCAGGAAGGCTTCCAGATCATAAGCCAGACGCGACAACGATAACGCCTTCGTGTAGTCACGCTCGTTTCTGTCTTGTCCTAGTATAGGTTGACACCCAAACCATGAAAGCGATAGAAAAACCGAACCGGAATATACGTTACAGCGAGGCCTTCAAACGGCAAGTTGTCGATCAAGTGGCAAGTGGTCATTTTGTCAGTGCCTATGAGGC
>JAFIGF010000064.1 GCA_020831535.1 Opitutales bacterium
GCTTTGATGACGCCGGTGATGACATTTACCGAAGGTCTTTGGGTGGCTAGGATCAGGTGGATTCCAGCGGCCCGGGCCAACTGCGCAAGACGGGCGATGCCTTGTTCGATTTCCGCAGGGGCCACCATCATAAGGTCGGCCAACTCATCGATGATACAAACGATGTAGGGAAGTTTTTCCGGCAGTTCGATTTCGTCTTCCTTGGTCCACGCCATTCGGGGCGCTTCGGCCTCGGGAATGTCGCCAAAATCCATTTGGCCGTCTTCCTCGGGAGGGGGAGGTTCCTCCTCCTTTTTCTTCTTAATAAAATTCCGGTATCCGGTAATATTCCGTACCCCCGCCTTGGCAAACATCCGGTAACGCTTCTCCATTTCCTGAAGAAGCCATTTCAGGGCTGCGGGAACCTTTTTGGGTTCGGTTACCACGGGGATCAGCATATGGGGAAGATCGTTGAAGACCTTCATTTCAACGATCTTTGGGTCGACCATGATAAAGCGGAGTTCCTCGGGCGTGGCATGGTAGAGGAGGGAAGCGATGATACTGTTGATACAAACGGTCTTACCGGAACCGGTGGAACCCGCGATCAAAAGGTGGGGCATTTTGGTGAGGTCGGCGACCAGCGGTTTGCCGGAGACATCCTTGCCCAGACCAATGGGAATTTCGGCCCGGCTGGTTTCCCAATCCTTGGATTCGAGAATATCGCGCAGACAGACCGCCAGCGGGGATTTATTGGGCACCTCAATGCCCACACAACCCTTCCCAGGTACGGGAGCGAGAATACGTACGGCCAGAGCTTTGAGGCCCATGGCGATATCATTCTCCAGATTTTGGATTTTGGAAACCTTGGTGCCGGCGGCGGGAAGGATATCGTACCGGGTAATGACCGGCCCCACATGAACTTCGTCAATCTTGGCCTCGACGCCGAACGTTTGCAGGGTGTGGATCAGGGCTTTGGCAGTTTCCTCATGGTTCTCACGGCTTCCCGGTTCCTCGTCGGCGGGAGGGGTAAGAAGTTTGAGATCAGGGAAAATAAATTCTCCCCGTTTCTGCTTTCGTTGAGGAGCTTTTGCTTTTTCGAGAGAAGCGCTGCGAACAATTTTGATCGCTTCACTTTCTTCTTTTCCAGAATTGGCCGCCTGCACCGTTTCTTTTCTGGCAGGAGCGGGTTTGGCCGGAGGATGGGCGACGGGTGGGGGCGCGAGAGGTTCCGGATCAATTTCCGGACGCCCCTTGGCGGGGGGACGGTGTGCGAAAGGGAAGGATACTTCCTCTCCCTCTTCCTCTTCGGGGGCACTTTTGGCTTTGGCCTTTTCTTCCTTCGCTTGGGCTTTGGCCTCTTCTTTTTCCTGGCGGGCTTTTTCTTTTTCTTCTTTCCGGGCTTCCCTTAGGCGGGTTCTTTCTTCCGCATTCTCCCTCCGTTTTTCCTGCCAGCCGCGCCAGCGATCAGCGGCCCAATCGCGGCTGCGTTGGAGGTCCGGGTTTGTAACTACCGCCAGGGCGAGGAAAAAGAAAAAGGAAAAAAGGATTGCCG
Source organism: Opitutales bacterium (assembly GCA_020831535.1). Lineage (GTDB taxonomy): Bacteria > Verrucomicrobiota > Verrucomicrobiia > Opitutales > T3Sed10-336 > JAIUMY01. Next base: position 1,532 of record JAFIGF010000064.1, read on the forward strand.
AGCCAAAAACGCCGACGGGTCCGTAGAGCAAGCGATAATACAGCAAATGGCCAAGAGAGCCACCCCCACCTCGAAAGGCGGCGGCCTGGCTTTCATCAACGGCATCATTGTCTACTCGCACAACACTCCGGGTATATTCATCTTGCAGGAGATTTTCCCAGGTCCCGAACCGGTCCTGCATCGACCAGAGACCCGCCGCCGATAAAAGGAGAACAGGAAATGCGAGCCCCCGAATCCAACCAAAACTTTGGCGCCGGGAGAAGAAGATCCACATTAGCCAAAAAAGAAGGATCGGAAGGAGCCAGGCGGTGCCTCCCAGGAGGAGAAAACTGAAGTGTCCGATTTCCACCCCAACGCTTCCCACCAGACTGGAGCCGGAAACCTCCTCGCCCTGGAGCAGGCGTGGGCTTTTGGAGGGCTGGTAGTCCGCTAAAGCGACCAAAAGAAAGAGACCAAGAAAAAGACACAGCAAACCGAGTAATGGCCGCGGTTTACGGGAAGCAACGCCGAAATTTGGTGTTTTGGGAGAATCCGGAGAATCAGAATTTGTCGATTTCTTGGGCATGCAGAGAGGGATGGCTGGAACGGTTTCGCGGTTTTAGAAACAAGCCTTCATCTTAGGGTGAAGCAAGGCTCTTTGCCACTCTTTTTTCGGGTTCTGAGGATTGTCCTGGCTTTACCGGTCCTTTACTACGTGGGCCAGGAATTCCTGATTGCCGTCCCCGCCATGGACCGGGCAATCGATGATTTCGTACGCTCCGACCCCCGGCAACTGCCGGGCAAAAAAGTCCTCAAACTCACTCCGGATCCGCTGGCGGATGGCCTCTTCCCGAATCACCCCGCGGGACCGGGCAACTTCTTCCCGCTCGGCTTCAAATTGCGGTTTGATGAGGAGCACCGCCTGGCCGGGGGAAGCCAGAAAGGGCCAGACGGCTGGCAAGACGGTGCGCAGGGAAATAAAGGAAACATCGATGACCAACCAATCGTAATACTCACGGGGTAGATCCCCCGGTTGCAAATGCCGGGCATTGCATTTCTCAATACTGGTGAGCCGGGGATCGTTGCCCAGTTTGGGATGCAATTGGGCGCGCCCGACATCGATGCCGGTGATTTCACCGGCACCTGCCTGGAGCAGGCAATCCGAAAAACCACCGGTGGAGAGGCCTACGTCGAGGACTGACAGACCTTTGGGCGAAAGCCCGAAAGCCTCCAGGGAGGCTTGCATTTTTTCGCCGCCGCGACTGACGAAGCGGGGTGGTTGCTCTACGGTGAGAGGAATATCGCCAAGCTGGGCTTTGCCGGGTTTGTCCAAAACGCGGTCCTCGCTGCGGACTTTGCCCGCCATGATAAGGGCTTTGGCTACCGCTTTGCTCGGAGCCAAACCCCGTTCCACCAAAATGTCGTCAAGGCGCTTGCGGTTGCCCGGGGCTTTGGGTTGAGAGGTCATAGGGTCCGCTGGGAAATCGCCCCGGGGCTAGGAGGCCGGTTGGTAGGAAATTCCCTTCAATTGGGTGTCCAGCGATTGCCGGAAAGTCGCCCAATCCTCAACCGCCCCCAAACTTACCAATTGTTGTCCGCTATTGCCGACAGCCGTTCCTTCCAATTCGTAACTGACCGCTTCCACGCCTGCGTAGTTTGCGGCCAGCTGGCAAAGCAGGCGGTTTTTGGAGCCGCCCCCGACCAAAACCAAGCGATCAAAAGCCTCTCCGGTCATCGCGGAAAAGTCCCGCAAGGCATCGGCCTGTCCTTTGGCGAGCGATTCAAGAATCAAACGGGCATACTCATTCCGTCCGGACGGGATCTTGGCTTCCCGCTGGCGAAGTTGCTCATCGATGGCCGCTTTCATATTGGCCGGATTGAAGAGGCGCTTGTCGGAAATATCGAGCAACGTTTCCGGAGGGGCGCTGGCTTCGGCCCCGCCGACCAACACCTCCCATTCGGCGGCATTGGCAGGCGTTCCTCCAATGTCGGGGAGGGTCTGCTCGAGAAGCCACAGGCCCAGTAAAATACGGGTAGGGCGAAAAGCGCCATCTCCGTTGCGTTCGTTGCTGACCCCCATCGCCAAGGCTTTTTCAGAAAGGAGGGGCTGCTCGCTTAAAAACCCGCACAGAGACCAGGTGCCACAACTGATATACAAATCCTTTTTTCCCGCCTGCGCAGGCATGCTGCTGAAAGCGCAGCCAGTATCGTGCCCGGGAGAAAGGATGACTTGGACTTTCTCCAGTTCCGCCTCGCGTACGGTACCCAGCAAACGTCCGGCCGGTTCGGCCTCGCGCAAAACCCCGGAGGGAATACCGAAATGCGCCAGGGCCTCCTTGGAGTACTGAGTTCCCTGAATCGCCATCAATTGGGAGGTGCTGGCAATGGAAAGGTCGTTGGCCATTTCTCCGGACAAGAGAAAGCTGAAATAGCCGGGCAAAAAGAGAATATTTTTCACCATCTCTCGCAGGGGAGGGTAGGAGGAGAAGGTTTCCTGCAATTGCAAGCTGGTGTTAAAGGGTTGGGCGCCAATGCCGGTCCATTGAAAGACCTTGGGCAGATCCTTTTTCACCAATTGCCGGTGAAAGGGTTCGGTACGGTTGTCACGATAGGCGTGAATGGGAAAAATCAAGCGGCCGGATTGGTCCATCAGGGCCGTATCCACACCCCAGGTATTGACCCCGCAGGAGGCCAGAGACGGGTACTTCTTCACGGCCTTGCGCAGACCGTTGAGGATTTCCGTGTAGAGGACCGGAATGTTCCAGTAATCATTTCCGTGAAGGGTCTGAAGGTGATTGGGAAACCGATGGATTTCCTCCAAATCCAGACGCCCCTTATCCCAATGTCCTAAAATTACGCGCCCGCTGGTGGCGCCAAGGTCAATCGCGGCGGTGGTGGTCATAAGCAAAATGCAGGGTTTTCGAAAAGAAAAACCTATCTTAGGGGAAAGAAAAAGCTGATGACAAGAAAAGAGCCAAAGGAAAAGGATGAGGGGTGAAGGATGAGGGGTGAGGGTTGAGGGGGGGAGGGGGTGTCGAGTCCTGAAGAAAAGTTGACAGTTTAGTTTCGTATTTTGGTTTTGGGTTATAGGCAAGAAGTTTGCCTTGCCAAAGTTCTTTGGATGAGTTGAATGGGATGAACAGAACGAGAGGATAGGGCCCTGCAGGGATTCAACCCGAGCGCTCCATTCAGTGCGTATACGGCGGGATGGAGAGGTAATCCCTCTCCGTCCCCAGCGCAGTGTGATTGAAGCTTCTGGGGACCATCCCGCCGGTTCGCGGCAAAGCGA
>JAFIGF010000179.1 GCA_020831535.1 Opitutales bacterium
GGTAGAGCATATTTTACCCTTTGCCCAAACCTTCGACGATTCCTTTAACAACAAAACCCTCTGTTTTCGGGATTGGAACCGAAAAAAAGGCAACGCGACCCCATTCGAAGCTTTCGGCTCCCAGGACACCTACGAAAACATGTTGGAACGGGTAAAGGAATTGAAGAACCCCGGAAAAATCTGGCGTTTTCGTGAAGGCGCAATGGAACGATTCATGAAAGAGAATCCAGACCTAATTGCCCGAACCCTTAATGACACCAGATATTTATCACGGGCCGCTAAGGCGTATTTGCAAGCTATATGCCCAAAGGTCGAACCTATCCGGGGCGCCATGACCTCCTCGTTGCGACATTTTTGGGGCTTGAACAAGATTTTGGGGGATTCCGAAAAGAAGGATCGTGGTGAACACCGCCACCACGCCATCGACGCCTTTGTCGTAGCCGCTAGTTCCAGATCGTTTTTGCGGGAATTTCAAAAGCGAACTGAAGAAAACAAATACCAGAATCCTTCCAAAAACCCCCTACGCCTTAAAAATTTCCCGGAACCGTACTTTGGTTTCACGCCAAAGGTATTGGAAGACAAAGCCGCCTGCATTCTGGTTTCTCACCGGCAAGACCAGTTAAAACCACAAAAGCCGGGAGAAAAGCGAAGCAACACTCCGGGAGCGTTGCACAAAGAAACGTTTTATGGGCTGGAAGCAGAAACTCCAACGGATCTGATTCTGAAGATCCGCCGACCGGTAACAACTTTGAAGCAGTCTGATTGCGAAAATATCGCCAGCCCACGCCTAAGAAAATATTTTCTGACGCAAGCGGAACTCTTCACAGATGCCTCGGAGTGGAAAAATTTTCTCAGTGATCTTGAGGAAAGCGGCCGAATAAGGCGTTTGCGTATGCTCGAAAAAACCTCGAAGGATACCGTAACTCCCTTTAAAGCAAGGGATGGAAACTCATATCGTTTTGCGAAAACGGGAGGGAATGCCTGGTCAGACATTATCGAGACCAAAGACAAGAAAGGAAAAGCCAAATGGGTTTCCGTTGTAACAACCCTCTTTGAGGCCGCAACCCTATCGACACAGGAACCCCTTTGGAAAAAAGAATACCCAGCGGCCCGCTTGGTTTGCCGATTGGCCATAAACGATACCGTTGCCCTGCTTGGGACCGACAAAAAATGGCGTCTATTTAGAGTGAAAAGAATTAGACGCGATGATGGCAGAGTATATGTAAGGGATATCCGCATAGCCAATGAAGATGGAGACCAAAGGAGTATCGCGCTAGGTGCTTCCCGCATGCTGCGCGAAAATCTGACCAAGGTAGCCATCGGCCCGATGGGGGATCTCCGTGCGCCTGCAAACATTCGAAACAACCTCTATGTCGGGCCAATTTATACAGATACAAAGTAACGCCGTTGCTCTGAGCAAGGAACGTGGCTTCCTGATTTTGGAGAATTGGAAAGACCAGAATGAGGAGCCGCTACGAATCCCCCTCGACAGAGTTGAGGGAGTCAGCGTTGAAGCCACTGGCGTAACCCTCTCGAAAACAATAATTACCGAATTGGCTACCAGAGGCATTCCATTGATCCTCAATGATCAAAAGCATTTGCCCCGTGCCGCCCTAAGCGGGTTTAACAGTCACCACCTCCATGCGGAAATGATCAACCTGCAGGCCGCTTTGAAATTGCCCGCACAGAAGAGGCTTTGGAAAAAAATCATTCAGGCAAAAATCGAAAATCAGAACTTTGTCTTGTCGCGACTGAAGGGGAATCGCTCCCTTGAATTTTTAATTCCGCAAGTCAAAAGCGGCGATTCGGACAACCGCGAGGGGGTCGCGGCAAGGATTTATTGGTCAAAATTGTTGGGAGAGACTTTTGTCCGCGACCAGAATGAGGGATCAGTTAATAGCCTATTGAACTTCGGCTACAGTATTTTGCGGTCCACCATGGCGAAATTTCTTGCCCTGAGCGGCCTATCCCCGGCTCTGGGAATTTACCACCGAAACGCCCGAAATCCCTTCCGCCTCGTCGATGATTTGATGGAACCTTTCCGGCCAGCCGTCGATTTGCTCGTTCACCGGATGGTTGAGAATGGCCACCGGGAATTGGAACCGAGACTGAAGTCCGCTTTCATTCGACTATGGCTGGAACCAATTTTCTCAAACAGTCCCTGGGGACGATGTGCCAACAGCGCGCTCGAAGCCACCAGCCGCTCTTATGCGAAGTATCTCAAGGATCCTGCAAAACCCTTTTGCCCCTGCCCGGCGGGATTCTTTCCGGAACTCTTCAGTATTTACGACATGTTTTGCCCTAAAAATGAATGAACCCCTTACAGGCTACCGACTTATGTGGATGATGGTTTTATTTGATTTGCCCGTAGGCACTCCCGACGAACGAAAGATCGCGACAAATTTCAGGAAACTCCTTTTGGAAGCGGGCTTTGAGATGTCTCAATTCTCGGTCTATCTGAGATTTGTCGGCGAAAGAGACAAAATCAACCGCCATTTGCGCTGGCTCGAGAGAAACCTGCCCGCAAAAGGAAAAGTTTCAGTCCTCTTCTTTACCGACCGTCAATTTGCAGAATCCATGTTTTTCCAAAATCAAAAAATTGAAGAAACTCCCGATATCCCGGAACAGTTGGTCTTGTTTTAGCATTTTAAAAACGAAAAGGCAGACGTAAGCCCCTAAAATTGAGCGTCTTACGTCTGCCATATTATCGAAAATCAGAAACAGCGGTC
>JAFIGF010000065.1 GCA_020831535.1 Opitutales bacterium
ATGGAGTTATCCAATGAGGCTCGCAAAGCAATATCTAAGCGTAGAGGAAAAACAAAATTGATACGTGCCTTCTGGATACAAACAGAACTTGATCTTGAAGGGATGAATTAGATATAAACCTTTTTAGGAATGGTCAGTAAATCAGAATATTCCCACTCTTGCCGAATCCGCAGGATTTTGCGGGTTCGCCTTATCGATCTATTTCTCCGGGAGCAATGACATAGGGCTCCACGGTCAAAAAAATCTGCCGTAAATCATATTCCAAGCGAACCAGAATGAAGTTAGGCAAAAAATACAAGGTTTCATTTTCTCCCGACTCATCTTGCCAATAAGCTCTTTGCCGTCGGTCATACATGTCAGCAAGAGCTTGCAAAGGCCTTTGCAGGTTCCTACGAAGAACGGTCATATCGCGAACAAAATCGGAGTCAAATCCGGTTTTGGGGTATTCTCTCTCAAAAACAAACCGGAGGCGCACGCCATCGTTCTCTCCAGAAAGTATCTGCAAAGCATTCACATCCTGGCCCCAAATGGTAAAATGACGATAAGACCACCTCCACCGATCTGCCTCCGGATAGTCCGTGAGGTTAGCATTCAAAGTGGTGGATATCATATCACCTAATTCAGGCGTTTTCCCCTTCCACAAAACTCGCTGAGGGTCCTCAAAAAGAACGAGCAAGAGGGGAAATTCTTCTACCTTTTGCTTAAAGTTATCCCACAAGATCGGGTTTTCTGAATCGACCCGGGGAATCGGAATCAAGGCCTTGATCGGCTCCTGATCGGTCCGGTCGTAAGAAACCGTCCAAAACCCATCGACCGGATTCACCCCTAAAACATCTACGGTCAACCCCGACTGAAAATCACCCAAGTAATTTGTTTTGTCCTCTGGATGGTACGCCGGAACAGGCTCCTGAAACGTAAAACTTACCAGCGGACGGGAATTCAAAAACCCTTCGTCATCAACCTCAGTATTAGCCGTCAAAGGCACAACCGACAGAACAGCAATAAGAACAGAATATATTTTGACCTTGGCCATCACTCTCTTGAAACGGACCAAGGCCCACCAACTGAAAAAATTTCTTACAAACATTATTACCAAGTGCAGACTTGCCCCATACCGATCTCCCTTCAACGATAAAAGACCTTGTCCAGAAAGAGTCCATGGGCGCGGGCGGAGGGAATTTTGGAGGTGCGTTGACGGGAGATTTGAATGCGTTTGATTTCTTCCGGGGTCACATCACCGCGGCCTACTTTGATCAGGCCTCCCACCAGACTTCGCACCATCTTGTAGAGAAACCCATCGGCCTCGGCGATGATGCGCACTTCCCGTCCTTTGCGCAAAACATCCAGGCGCATCAAATTACGCACCGTGCTCGGCTGCGGATGACCCGGCTCCGCCGAAAAGGCCCGGAAGTCCTTGCGCCCCACCAGGTAGTTGGCGGCTTCCTGCATGGCCTGGGTGTCCAGACGAACCGGAACTCCAAACATAAAGGGCCGCTGAAAAGGGTCCGTATGCCCCTCCCAAAGGTAATAAATGTATCGCTTCCTCTTGGCGGAGAAGCGGGCATGGAAGTTCATCGACACCTTTTTCGCGGAGGTTACCTGAACCTCCCCCGGCAGACGGGAGCGCAAGGCGGCCAGCAAGCGTTCCCCGGGGTGTTTCCAGTTGCTGTCAAAATGAAACACAAACCCGCGCGCATGCACCCCGGTATCTGTTCGGGAACTCCCGTGCAGGACCACCGGATGACGGACAATCCCTTCCAACACTTCCTGAATGGTTGTCTGCACACTGCGATGGTTCTTCTGCGTCTGCCAACCGAAAAAATGCCCCCCGTGGTAGGCACATTCACATTTCCAACGCGAGAAAACAGGATTTTGTTTGGCGGAACTCATCAACACAAAGCACTTCTTGGAAAACTACCGGACACGTTTTACCACAACTCTTCCCCTCCCTCTTCGTGAGGAAATTGGCCAAAGCCCTTCTCGTCCAGATAATCCTGTAAGATCAAGGTCGCCGCCGCACTGTCCAATTGACCGGATTTCCGAAACGCGGGGTCGTCCCGAAATTTTTTGCCCATACGGGTTTTGGCTTCCGCAGAGCTTAAACGCTCATCCACATACTCCACCGGCAATCCAAAACGCCGGGCCAATTCCTGTCCAAAGGACTCCGCTTCACGGGCCTTGGCCCCCTTGGACCCGTTCATGTGGTACGGCATGCCGACCACCAAACGAGTAACCCGGCGGGTTTCGATGATCCTCTCCAAATGCGAAAACCGCTCTTCCAGAGAATCCTGGTTTGCCGGTTGTTCAGGGAAAGCCAGCCCCAGATCATCCCCGAAGCTCAGCCCTATACGCTTTTCCCCGTAGTCAATCCCCAGATACTTTTCCATTGCCATAAACAGTCCCCACCCGATGACCCAAAACCATCGGGTGGGGACAACGCAGCTTAGAGATATTTTTTGAGTTCCTCTGATTTTCCGAGCGATTGTACCAGCTTTTTAATTTCCTGAGCCTTGCTCTTGGGGCAAATCAGGGTCGCATCCGGAGTATGCACCACGATCAAGTCCTCCACTCCAATCGCCGTCACCGCATGATCACCCTCGGAGAAAATGAGATTGTTGCGACCTTCCTGTACGAACCCCGTGCCTTTGATCACATTGCCCGCCTCATCAGCCGGATAATGAGAACTGACCGCCGGCCAGGCCCCGACATCATCCCAGTCAAATCCAGCCTCAATGGTTACCACTTCCGGGCATTTCTCCATGATCGCATAATCGATGGAAATCTTGTCCAGATCCGGATACAGCTCGTCGAGAAGCTCATCAATATCCTGTTTCTCAGACAAGGCCCGGGACAGTTTCAGCAAACCATGATGAAGCCCCGGAGTATAATCGGCGAAAGCCTTCTCAATGACATCGACTCGCCAGACAAACATTCCGGCATTCCAATAGTAATCCTTGGACGCCAGATAATCCTCCGCCGTTTGCTGGTCGGGCTTCTCCACGAAACGCCGCACATCGTAAATCGACTCGCCTTTCACCTTTTCCAACTCATCTCCTTTTTGAATATAGCCGAATCCAGTGGCCGGATACGTGGGGGGGATACCGATGGTAATCAGTTTCTCGTTCTCCCGGGCATAGACAAAGGCCTTCTCCAGAGTCTGGTGAAAGGCTTTCACGTCGTTAATCACATGGTCCGCAGGCAACATGGCAAAGGAGGCCTCAGGATCCCGGTCCTTCACCAGCACCATCGCCAAGCCGATCGCCGCGGCGGTATCGCGCCCAACCGGCTCGGCAATAATATTCTTGGCGGGCAGCGAGGGGCAAATCTCCCGCACGGTGGCCGCCTGCTCGCGATTGGTGATAATCAGAACGTTCTTGGCGGGCACAAACCCCTTCAAGCGCTCCACCGTTTGCGTGAGCATCGGTTTATCCCCAACGATAGGCAGCAAATGCTTAGGCTTTTGCTGGCGGCTTTGCGGCCAAAATCTCTCTCCCCGGCCTCCGGCCATTATTACGACAAATCGACTACTCATATATTACTCCTTGCTGATTGAGGTTTAGAACACTCTTACCTTCCTATTCCACGACAATCTTCCCTTGGGGAAAAGAAAAATTTCACTTGCTCCATGAATCAGAATCGTTTTGTTACAGATAAGGTGAACATATTATCACATAAACCCCCGTTTGCCGTTGCTCATTTCGACGCTGATGCCTTTTTCACCTCGGTCGAGCAAGCCGCTGACCGGCGGCTTCGCAATCGCCCGGTCGCGGTCGGCGGAGGGCGCCGGGGAATCATTGCCTGTGCGTCCTACGAGGCCCGGGCCAAGGGTATCTATACCCCCATGCCAACCAGTCAGGCCCGGCAACGGTGCCCCGAACTGATTATTCTTCCCGGGCGCTTTGAATTGTATGAGGAATTTTCCCAGAATGTGTTCGGCTTATGCCGGGATATCACCCCGACAGTCGAACAAACCTCCATTGATGAAGGGTATCTGGATTTGACCTCAACCCAGGGGACAAACCCTTCCCACATTATTAAGCGCCTGCGGAAATTGGATGAGGACATCCTGGGTTGGCTGAAAATCACTGTGTCGCAAGGACTCGGTGCGAATAAGCTAATTTCGCAGATCGCCAGCAAACTCCATAAGCCTCACGGGTTTATGGCTGTTCCGGCAGGGAGGGAAAGGGCTTTTTTAGCAACCCTCCCGCTGCAAAACCTTCCCGGCATTGGGCCCCGAACCCTTCAGCGCCTCACCGACTGCGGATTCGCCCGCATCGGCGATCTGTTGACCTGTCCCCAGGAAGAACTCCAACCAATCCTGGGCAAGCGTACCGAGCCGATCCGGCAAATGGCCCGAGGCGAGGATGACCGCCGTATTCTGCCCGAGGCCCCTCCGGCACAGTCAATGTCCCAACAAAAAACCTTTGCCGCCGACCAAGAGGAAGAGGCCGTCGTATGTCGGGAGGCTAAAATCCTCCTCGCTGATTTACTAACCCGCCTGCGCGAACAGAACAAACAAGCCCGCACCCTCAGCCTGCGGCTTCGTTATTGCGACTGGGAAACCAGTGAACGCCACGAAAGCCTCGACGAACCCAGCGACCTTGAGAGCGATTTTCTCCCCCTTCTACCCTCTTTGCTCAGGCGCTGCTGGCAACGCCGGGTTCGTATCCGGCTGCTGGCGGTCAAACTCGACAACTTCTACCCCTCCTTCGAACAGACCAAACTCTGGCCCGACCAAACCTCCCGCCGCCGCAAACTGGCCCGCGCCATGGACCAGATCAACCACCAATACGGTCCCCATACCCTCCACCACGGTTTTCGTTTCCCCTAAACCATCCCGAACACAAATTTTGAGGGACAGACCCTATGAATATTGACATAGACTGACCCAACAACCTGCGTTGGCTGCCCGAGGCGAAAAACCAATCAGCGTTTCTTACCTGGATAGAGTACCAACCCGGCTCCAGCGGCGAAAGTAAGAACTCCGGCAATGATCAAACCTATCGACCGATCAGAAGGGGATCCGGTGACCGCTTCCTCAATTTCACCAGCGAGGGATTCCCCCTCCTGCCAGCCATAATAAAATAAAATGATGCCAACCACCACCAAGGCGAGACCTACGATTCGATTCATAACATAAAAGAGTTTAAGTAAAAGGGACCCTTACCTCACATCGGAGGACGTTTCCCTCGCAGAGCCCCAACAACGAGCGAAAGGAGAAAAAGAACAATAAAGATAAAGAAAAGAATCTGCGCAATTCCTGCGGCAGCATCGGCAATTCCACTGAAACCAAAAATAGCGGCCACAATGGCGACGATGAAAAATATAACGGCATATCCTAGTATAAGAAAATATAATGAAATAGTTTAAACAAAATTGTTCCTTAAAAAAGGGAAAACCCTAATAAATCTCCAATCCGAGAAATTTTAGAGGGACAGACCCTATTAGTTGACATTGATTTGGTATTTGCAAGGCATTGGTTTTCAGCGTTTTTTCAACCAATCCTCACCAGCCAAATGGGCAGAAATTTCATCTTCTGCCTCAGGGGGCCAATCGGGAAAAGACTGGGACTCTCCTTCTTCCCCCAAAAGAAGGGACAATTCCTTGGCAAAGTCCTGGTGAAGGGCCTCGTCGCTTTTTTGCAGACCGGCTTTCTGCAAAGAGCCTTCCCAAAGGAGCCCTTTTCGCCCGCGCTTCATGGCGGCTCCGGCCAACTTGCGACCATCAGTTCGCCAGACCAAATCCCCCGGCTCGGGACCGGCAAAGCATTGTGAGCGAAGGGTATTCCGGCCCTCTCCTTGCTCGTCTTTGGCGGCCTCCGGTTCCCACAGGACAACATCCTCTTGTTGCTCGCCCAGCGCTTTGCGCAAGACTTCGTGCAGGGCTCGATAAATAACTGGTGCGGGTTGCTCGACCAAGGGATGCCTTGCGGGCAACAGGAGGGCCCAGGTGAGATCCTGCCCATGGGGGACGATCCCGCCACCGGTGATCCGACGGCAAAGGTCCGCAGGAGCCCCCTCGGGCCAGTGCGCCAAAGCTTCCTGCACCTGTTTCCACTTTTGGCTGACGCCAAAGGTGACTGCCTGGTCGGGCCAGATAAACCGGCGCAACCGAACCGGTCCCTGCCCTTTCTCGGCCTTGCTCATCCACTCGAAGAGTAAATAATCCAAGGCCATTTGTCCGGCGGCAGCGCTGGATCGTTCGGGCAGGAGAGCCAACATGAGCGAAGATCAGGTTAGAAAGCTATTCGCTTTTGTTGAAGTTGACATAGCCCTCGGTCAGGTCCGAAGCCAGCAAACGATACGAAGAGTCTCCCTGGCCAAGAACGACTCGCAGGGTAAACCGTGGTTCGGCGACGATTTTCCGCCATTGCTCACGATTCTCCCAGCAGGGTTTTCCCTGAAGAAAGGCCGGAACGGTATCGTAGTAAATTTCCAGGGTATTTTCCGCCACCGCCGCCCCGGAATAGCCCACGGCGTCGGCCACCCGGCCCCAGTTGGGATCGTTGCCATACCAGGAACTTTTAACCAGGAGTGAATTCCCAATGGCCCGGGCCGCTTTTTCGGCTTCGGCTTTGGAACGGGCCTGTTCGACCAGAATTTCCACGACCTTGGTGATTTTCTCACCATCACCGACAATTTTTTCGGCCAACTCCTGACAGAGGCTTTTCAGCGCTTTGGCAAAAAGGGAACGATCGCCGGCGGTTTCCAGAAAAACCCCGGAGTGGCCGTTGGCCATCAAAAGAACGGTATCATTGGTGCTCTGGTCGCCATCCACAGTGATGGCATTAAAGCTGTCTTGCACCGCTTCGTGGAGGGCCGATTTCAGAAAAGCCGGTTCCACGGCCGCATCGGTAGCCAGAAACGCCAGCATGGTCGCCATATTGGGTTCGATCATCCCCGCGCCCTTGGCCATGCCGGCAAGGGTAAGGGTTTTTCCCTGACAACGAAAGCGAATGGTGGCGACTTTTCGGCGGGTATCGGAAGTGAGAATCGCATCGGCGGCCCGTTCCCCCTCCGCCGGTTCGCTGGTAAGGCGGGAGGCGCCTTCAGAAATGCCCTTGGTCAAACGCTCCATCGGGAGCCGCTCGCCAATGCGTCCGGTGGAAGAAACCAAGACCATTGACTCATTGGACAAATTGAGTTCCCTGGCAACCAACGCTCGCATACGCAGGGCATCTTGCAAGCCATCGGCACCGGTACAGGCATTGGCGTTCCCGCTGTTGATTACCACGGCACAAAGAAAAGGGTGTTCCGCGAGGCTGTCCCGCCCCAGCTGAATCGGGGCCGCAGGGAGAGCATGCTTGGTAAAGACGGCCGCAGCGGCGGCTTCGGGTTCTGAAACCAAAAGAGCGAGATCGAGCCGGTTGTCGCCCTTGTTGCGGACATCGCAAGAAACTCCAGCCAGGCGGAATCCGGGACAATCTGCCAACCCCGCCGAAGCGGAGCAAAGTTCCAAATCTTGCTCACTCATAATAGCCTAGACTCTGACCGAAAGGATTTTCCAATCAACAAAATGACCGTTAGGCATCCTTCTTGGCCTTAAAGGATTGATTGATTTTATCCGCAACATCGCGGTAGCCGATATCATTGGAATAAATGATTTTGTACTCTGCGAGGGCTTTATCCATATCCCCCATTTGCTCATAGCATCCGGCCAATTCATAGATGATTTCCTTTTTGTTCTCATCCATGCCGATGAGTTCCGACTTGAGGGTTTCAAACTGTTCCTTGGCAAACTCAAATTGCTCCTTGATTTTGAAGCATTTGCCCATCAGGAGAATGGAACGGGTACGCACTTTTGGATTCTTTTGGGAGCGCTGGAACTGCTTGATCGCCTCATCATACTCTCCTTTTTCGAACAATAGGCGTCCGTACACAAAACGGTGTTCCATGTCATTCGGATAACGCTCCACCAAGTGAGCGGCTTCAGTGAGGCGCATTTCCCGCAAGTCCTGAATGAGCTTCTCAAGTTCTCCTTTGGCGGAAACATTCTCCGGATCGGATTCCAGCGCTTTCTTGCGCCTTTCAATTTCGCTCTCCAGTTTACGGATCCGCAACTCGGAGGCCATTTTTTCCAGGGTAACATCCGCACCTCCCGATGGAGTGGCTCTGGCTTTTTCCAACCATTCGGCGGCCTCATCAAAACGTTTCACCTTTTGCAGCTCTCGAACAATGCTCTGATAATAATTGAGATTGTCCGGACTTTCCTCAATCCGGGCCTTGAGGTCGGTAATAAGAGATTCCGTATCTTCATCGGAAACAACTTTGCGAGAAGATTTCTCGAGTTTTTGGGCTTCTTCCTCGTTCTTCATCTTCTCGCGGTAATCCCCTTCCTGCTCCCATTTGCCTTCGTTCATGGAAGTCGCCACCGAGGCTTCCTTGATAAGGGCTTGGGCATCGCCATTACTGGGATCGATCTTCAAAATCTGATCTCCTATGGCCAGGGCATCATGCGACCGCCCGACGGCCACATAGGCTTTGCCAAGAGCTAACAAGTGGGCGGGGGACTGCGGATCCACATCCCGCACAGTTTCGAGCGCAAAGATCGCGGTGTCGCTGAATTCGGCCGCCTCCGCAGCCTGGGCCAGGATTTTCAGGGCGGAAATGTTATAGGGATTTTTGTTTAAAACCTCTTCAGCCGAAGCAAGGGCCTTGAGAGGGTCATTCGCCACCATCTTTTTTGCCTTTAGCGAAAACATCGCCCCGGCAAATCCGCCGCTCGCCTTGCGAACCATATCGTTGGTGCCCTCGGTTAGCTTGCGCTGCGCGGCCCGCAAAAGTTTACGCACTGGCAGGCACCCCGGTTCCTTGCCCAAAATCGCCTGGCAGATCTGCACGGCATAGGGAGGATTACCGCGTTCCATTGCCATTCGTGCATTATCAGCTTGTTTTTGCAGTTTGGGGTTTAGGTCCTTAAGAGTAATTTCCTGTTTGCTCATAAATATAAGAGGGAGGGGTGATTAGGAAGTGTCACGAATCTGCAAAGAGATTTTGGAGAAAATCGGTGAAAAGTAGTCTTACTAAAAGACTTCAGACTAGAAAAGCCAAAACAAAGTTCAACCTTCTTCTGCGTATTTGTCCTCATGCACCTATCCCGTTTCCGCCGAACCGATCTCCTCGCGGGCGATGTGTTCCAGACGCTTGAACCAATTTTGCGCCAATTCCCTGGTCGGCGCTTCGACAAGAATTCGCAAAACCGATTCGGTTCCGGAGTAACGAAGCATGATTCTTCCTTTCCCTGCCAATTCGCGCTCAGCCTCCGCGCAAGCCGCCGACAGCCGGGGAAGGGTTTCCAGTTTGGGTTTGTGCCGAACCGGAAGTTTGCCTGACCGTTGGGGGACTTTCCGGAAGCCCTTAGCGGCCGCCCCCCAATCCCGTCCGGTCTCTTCCCAGACCTGCAAAGCCGAGAGCGCGGCCACCATGCCGTCCCCCGTCCATTGATACGTGCCACAAATCAAATGCCCCGAAGACTCTCCGCCCCAGCGCAAACCTTCGGCCTGCATCGCCTCGCTCACCCAGCGATCCCCCACCGAAACCCGTTTCACGGCAATCCCCCAAGCGGCCAGGGACTGGTCAAGGCCCACATTGCTCTGGACCGTAGCCACCACTTTTTTTCCGGGCAAATCCCCTCTTTGCAGCGCGCTGACCGCCAAGATATACAGCAACTGGTCACCGTCGAGCAACCCACCGTCCCCATCCATCAAGACCACCCGGTCGCCATCCCCATCATGGGCGATCCCCAAATCACATTGGCGGGACAGGATCATCTCCCGTAAACCCTCCGGATGTTCACTTCCGACCCGATCATTAATGTTTTGGCCGTCGGGCTGGGCCCCGAGGGAAAACACGTCTGCGCCCAGACCCCGCAGCAGTTCCGGAGCAACCTTCCAGGTGGCCCCATGCGCGGTATCCAGCGCGATCCTCACCCCTTTCAAGCTTACTTCGGAGAAATGATCGAGAACCCGCTCCACATAGGCACTGGAATCGCCTTCCCAAGTCTCCGCAACCGCTGGTTTGGCCGGAACAACTGGCTGCGCGTCATTTGTTTCAAAGGTTCCGAGGGCACTTTCCAGGGCATTCTCCTCGGCAATCGTCAGTTTCCGCCCCGGAGGGAGAAAAAACTTAATCCCATTGTCGGAAGCCGGGTTGTGGGAAGCGGTCAACATCGCTGCGGAGCCCGCCTTCAAATTCCCCATCTGCCAACAAAGGACCGGTGTCGGAACGACCCCGAGGGACCGGGGGGTCAGTTGTCCTTCCTCAACCCCCCTGGCAAACGCTTTTTCCAGCGAGCAACCGCTTTGCCTGGTGTCGCGGGCGGTCAAAACCGTCGTTCCCGGGGCCGCCCCGGCTTCCCGGCGAATTTTCGCCCAGGCGAGGCCGAGCCGATAAAAAAATTCCGGGGTGACCGGAGTTACGCCAACCTTCCCGCGAATCCCATCGGTCCCGAAAAATGTGCCGCTCACGCTTTGTTCCTCCCTGCAAAATACTCCCGCACCTGGACCAGATAGGCCTTCAAGCCTCCTCCCAGAAGCTGTTCCCGGGCCAACAAAACACCGTCTTCCATCTTCGTCACCTTCCCGGCAACAATCAACGCCACGGCCGCATTCAGCAAGACGGAATGGGTCAATCCGGGAGTGGCCTTCCCCGCCAAAAGGTCTTCAAAGAGGCGGAGATTGGTTTCCAGATCCCCTCCCCGCAACTCCTCGATCGGAGCCACCGGATAGCCATAACGGTCCGCGCCTAAGATTTCCTCCCACGCAGCCAGACTCCCCACACCCACCAGGATATTTTTTCCCGCGGCCGAAACCTCGTCCAGTCCCCCTTCCGGCAGACGACCGTGGGCCACGACCCCCCGGCAAAGGCCTTTTTTCTCCAGGGCCTCCCGAAAAAGCGGCACCAGTTTTTCCGCATAAACCCCCAACAATTGTCGACCGGGATTCCCCGGATTGATCAGGGGGCCCAAAAGATTGAAAATCGTTTTCTTGCCCTCCTTCGCCAAAGCTTGCCGAACCGGCATGATGGATTTGAAGGCGGGATGAAAATTAGGAGCAAAAAAGAAAACCATGTTCAAAGCTTCCAAGGCCGGCCCGTATTCCTCATCGGCAAGATCCAGAGGGATCCCAAGGGCCGCCAGAAAATCGGCACTTCCACATTTCGAGGTAATGGATCGATTTCCGTGCTTGAAGACTTTCACCCCGGTAGAGGCCACCAAAAGGGAGGTGATGGAGGAGATATTCACCGTTCCCTGCCCGTCCCCGCCGGTTCCGCACAGATCGATCGCTTCGTCCGCATAAGCCTCCAAACCCGGATTCCGGGCCAATTTCTGGAAAACCCCGGCAAAGCCCGCGATTTCCACCGCGGTCTCCCCTTTAGCGGCAAGAGCGGTTAAGAATTCCGCCTTCGCCGCCGGATCTTCCGATTCCCGGGCCAACCGCCCGGCCGCCTCAGCGGCCTGTTCATGGGACAAATCTTGTCCGTTTTTGATTTGTGAGGAAAGTGATTGGAGAGTTGTCATGTGATTGTAAGGATAAACTTTTTAGAAGGATTCGTTTTGCAGGCTTGACGCCATACCGCTTAAAATTTATTTTCAACCTTTTTCGCTAATCAAGTCACTACTTTTTTATCATTAATCATGGCTAATCCAAAACGCAAACAATCCAAGGCCCGGAGCGCTAAACGGCGCGGTGCCAATCGTTTCAAAGCGCCTCAGCTTTCCAAAGACCCAGTTGACGGCACTGCCTTCCGGCCTCATCGCGTCAACCCACAAAACGGGATGTATCGGGGCCGTCAAGTCCTCGATGTAGAGGTTTGATCCTTCAGTCGCCACCACGATGGCTTCCGCTTCCGCCGCCACCTCCCGTGTCGCTCTCGACGCAATGGGAGGCGACAAGGGACCTGAAGAAATGGTTGCCGCCTGTGCTCAAGCCAGCCGGGAACTAAAAAACAAAATCTCCGAGTTTATTCTGGTCGGGGATGAGAAGGTTCTCAATCCGCTTTTAAAACAATACGAACTCGATCAAAATGATCGGGTTACCGTTCGCCATGCCTCCGAGGTTATCACCATGGAGGACAAGCCGCTTCGCGCCTTCCGGCAGAAAAAAGACTCCTCTATGAGGCGAGCGGTGGAAATGGTAAAAAAAGGGGAAGCCGACGCCGTCGTCAGTTGCGGGAATACGGGCAGTTTGATCGCTGGCGGCACCATTCGCCTGCGAACCCTGCAAGGCGTGGATCGTCCGGCACTAGCCTCCGTCATCCCCCACCAAAAAGGGCATTTTATTCTGATTGATGCCGGTGCCAATCCCGAAGCCAAGTCTGCCCACCTGGTTCACAACGCGATCATGGGTTCCATCTATTGCCGCATCGGCCTGGGGGTCAAGAACCCCCGGGTAGGTCTCCTCACCATTGGCACAGAAGAAGGCAAAGGCACCGAGCGCATCAACGAAACGCATCAGCTACTGAAAAAAATGGATAAGCTGATCGACTATCGCGGCCCCATCGAAGGTTTTCAGATCTTTGAAAATGAGGTCGATGTGGTCGTTTGCGATGGATTTGTCGGCAACATCCTTTTGAAAACCTGTGAGGGAATGCTCAAACACCTCAGCGGAAGCCTAAAGGCAGAACTTACCCAAAATCTCATTCGCAAGTTGGGGGTTTTGCTCACCCTCGGGGCCTATAAAAGTTTTAAGGCCCGCTTTTCTCCGGAAAAATACGGCGGGGCACCCCTCATGGGGTTGGGTGGAAATGTTTTAAAAGCACACGGCAGCAGCAACCGAAACGCCATTTTCGGTGCCCTTCGCATTGCTTCGGAAATTCTCGACAAGGAGATGAACAACCAAATCATCGAGGCCATCCGTGAAGCCAATGAAATCATGGAACCAGAAGAGGCCTTGAACGCTTTGGAAACCTAATCAGCTCCCTCACTTTTGATGAATACACCCGACATTTCCCCCGCAACTCCCTTTTCTCCCAAAGGGCAGACGGAAAACACATCGGGCAAGACCCCATCTGAACCCTCGGTGGTCATTTCCGGAACGGGTCAATACTTACCCAGCAAGGTGCTTACCAATAGTGACTTAACGAAGATTGTCGACACCAACGAAGAATGGATTCTGACCCGCACCGGAATTTCCGAGCGACGCATTGCCGGACCCACCGAAACTTCCGGAACAATGGCTGCCGAGGCCGCCAGGATGGCTATCGCGAATTCCAGCCTGCAGGTTGAAGACATCGACTTGGTCATTGTTGCGACCATTACCCCAGACCAACCTTTTCCCTCCACTGCGTGCCATGTTCAAACCGCTTTGGGAATGCGTCCCATCGCCGCTTTTGATGTCGAAGCCGCTTGCTCTGGTTTCCTGTACATACTCGACATCGCCACCGCCATGTTGCGCAACGGGCCCTATCGCCATGCCCTGATTATTGGAACGGAAAAACTTTCGGCCATAACCGATTGGCAGGACCGCTCAACTTGTATCCTCTTCGGTGACGGCGCTGGGGCTGCGGTACTTTCCCGAAGCTCTCTGCATAAGAAAAAAACCGGAATCCTTGACACCACCCTGGGCGCGGACGGTGCCAATGGCCACATCCTGCAAATGCCTGGAGGCGGATGCCGTGTCCCCGCCACCCCCGATTCGGTAAGCTCGCGCCAACATTTTCTAAAAATGAACGGGCGGGAAGTGTTCAAATTAGCAGTCAAGGTGATGGAACAAGCAAGCCTCGATATCCTTGCAAGGAACCATTTACAAGCCGAACAAATCCATAGTATAATCCCCCATCAGGCGAACATCCGCATTATTGAAATGCTGGCTTCCCGCCTCAAAATCCCCATGGAACGCTTCTTTATAAACCTGGACCAGTACGGAAACACTTCCGCCGCCTCCATCCCCATTGCCCTGCACGAAGCTCGGGAAAACGGTTTTTGTCCTTCCGGAACCAACAGTATTCTCGTAGGCTTTGGAGCAGGCTTAACCTGGGGTGCTACCTTACTTCGCTGGCCCTAAACAACTTCTTCCTATGCGTCTCTCGAACCTCCGACTATCTTTTCTCTTCACTGGAGCCGTTCTGCTGCTCCTTAGCCCCGCTTTGGTTTCCACCCTCAAAGCTGACCTCGTTTGGGACGCCGAACAAGGCTGGCGATTCGAAGGTGGTGTGCTGGACAGCGGCGATCCGGAAACCCAAAGACCCCAAAACGCCTTGGACCTCATGAACCAAGCAAGAGAGTTTCAGGAAAGAGGAAGAGATCGCGCGGCCTTGCGCCGTTATCGCCAGGTGACCCGCCGCTACGACCAATCCATCTATGCACCCGAAGCACTTTTTCAGCGGGGATTGATCTTCAAGGAACGCAAGCAATGGCGTCGGGCAATGAGAGAATTCAATTCCATCGCCCAGGAACACCCCGAATTCGACAAATTCGATGAATTGATCGAAACCCAGTTTGCCATTGCGGAGAAATTACAAGACGGGGCCCGCACCCGACTCGTCTCACGGGTTCCCGGATTTCGCAGTAAATCAGCGGCGATTGAATACTTTGAGGATGTAATCCGCAACGGGCCTTTTACCGAAAAAGCCCCACTCGCCTTGATGAATATCGCGGAGATCGAACTTTCCCGCAACAACCCCGAGGAAGCCATTGATGCGTTTGACCGACTCATCAATGATTATCCCCGCTCCGCGCTGACTCCGGAATCTTACTTCGGACTTGCGGAAGCTTTTGCCCAGATGGTGGGCGGCCCGGAATACGACCAGGGTTCAACTCGCCAAGCAATTGCCTTTTACGAAGACTTTTTAATTCTCTTTCCCGATCATGAGAAGGTCGAACAAGCCGAGGAAGGCTTGAGGGAAATGCGGGAGGTCCTCGCCCAGAGCCGTTTGGTTTTAGCTGAATTCTACCATTTCCGCCGCAGCAACTACACCGCCGCCCGTATTCTTTACAACGATACCATCACGGCATCTCCGGATTCGAAAGCTGCCGAAACGGCCCGGCAAAGGCTCGAAGAATTGCCCGAACCTTCCTAGAACCAATGAGGCCCTTTTACTCCAAACTCATTGCCTCGGCTTTTCCGAGGAATCTTCCGGCAGTTGTTTGGAGACTTTGGGCCATTACTCTTATCGGACTGGTTTTCAGCGGTTGCCAAAATTATCGCCTCGGCAGTGGGGAAGACGCCCTCCCCTTTTCCAGCCTCTATATTGACTCCATTTTAAACCGGACCACTTTGCCGCAAGCCGAAGTTCACCTGACCCAACAACTTCCGGTAGAATTCAATCGTGTCCCGGACTCCGTTTCTCTGGCCAATTCACCCGAAACGGCGGAAGCTGTTTTACAGATCACCCTTACCGATTTCCGCCGCCAATCCAAAGTCACCCAGGACGAAGATACCGGGTTGACGCGTAAATTTGAATGGATCGTTCAGGCCCAAGCTACGCTGGAAAGTCGGGACAGATCGCAGATCTATTTTACCAATCGCCCCATAACTGTTCGCACCGATGTCTTCGATGAGGGAGATATTCTGACCGCTGAAGTCGCGGCAACCCCGCTGATCACCCAGGAACTCGCCAAAGCGATTGTCCGGGAAGTCACCCAAGTTTGGTAAGGCCATGGCGCAAACCAAAGAACCACTGAGCGGTAAAGTCCTGATTCTGGGAATCAGCGGTTCCATTGCCGCCTACAAATCCGCCGATCTCGCCCGACTCTTGATGGCCGAAGGAGCCGATGTCCACGCCGTGATGACTGCCGGAGCCGAAAAATTCATCACCCCCCTTACGCTGAAAAGCCTGACCCGGAACCAAGTCTCCGGAAATCTTTGGGAGAACCACCCTTCCTGGCAACCACCCCACATCGAATTGGCTGACCGAGCCGACGCCATGCTGGTCGCTCCGGCCTCGGCCAACCTCTTGGCCCGCTTTGCCCATGGGCTGGCCGACGATGAGTTAACGGCTATGCACCTAGCCTTTCAAAATCCCCTTCTCCTAGCTCCCGCCATGAACGGCAAAATGTGGCACCACCCAGCCACCCAAAGCAATGTCTCGCTTTTGCGGGAGCGCGGGGCCCACTTCATCGGCCCCGAGGAGGGTATGCTGGCCTGTGGTTATGAAGGCTCGGGACGACTACTGGCCATTGAGAAAATTGTTACCGAAACAGTCCGCCTCCTCGCCCCATGACGCAAGTTCAGCTCACCATTACGGTCCTCCGGCTATTCGGCCTCATCCTACTCATTCAGACGGTCCTCGACCTGTTTTTTGTAATTCCGGGAAGTATTGCGCAGTTTTTCATGGGCAGCTTGCAACATGCCTGGGAAATTCCCGAAGGGATCGCCTTTATCGCCTATTTTATTATCAAACTGGCAGTGGCTATGGTGGTCATCCTTAAAGCCCGAACCTTCGCCTGTTTCCTTTTCCCCAAAGATGAAACGGTCTGGGAAAGCCCCCAGATCACCCCGCCTTTCCTCCTGTGGCTGGGGATCATCCTCATTGCCCTCTATCAGCTTACCCACTTTCTTCCCTCCTCCCTGTGGGAGACCTTTCGCTGGTTTCGCGCGGAGGTCAAAGCCCAATCCACCCAAGGGCTCATCGATCTCTATTCTCACGATCAGGTCTACTTCCCCATAGATTCCTTCATCGTCGTGGTCCTTTGCGCCATCCTACTCTTTCGCGGCAAAACCCTAGCCAACTGGTTGTATCGCAATTCAAAATAAAGCAGCACGCCAAGGCCCTTCCGCAAAGGGCTCAAGCGTCAACAGTCAAGTGAACGTCCCTTGAGATTTGAACGTCAATAGTCTAGTGACAGTCCCTTGACTTTTTGGTTTTTCTTTGCGGTTGTGGGCTTCTTTGGTGAAAATATATTTTTTCCATGTCCGCTTGCTGTAATCCGAATCAAAAAATACCGTCGCCCTCCCCATCCGGGAGCACAGCAGCCATTCATCCACGGGAAAAGCTTCGAAAGGCTGGGGCAACGTATCGTGAAGGGCTAGTCAAGGTTTCCGGCGGCACCTTCCTCATGGGCAGCGAAAGTTCCGAGATCTGGCCAACCGATGGGGAATCTCCGGTCCGGGAGATCACGATTGCGGATTTTTATATGTCCCCTACCGCCGTAACCAATCAGAAATTCAAGACGTTTGCGGAAGCAACCGGATATCGCACCGAAGCCGAGACTTTCGGTTGGTCTTATGTTTTCAAGGGGCTTATTGAACCCAGAACCTTTCCCAAGCTAAAATACCAGATTCTTCCCGAGGTTCCCTGGTGGTACGGCGTGGAAGGCGCGTGTTGGCGAAAACCCGAAGGGCCGGGCAGTAATTTAAAAAAACGCTGGAATCATCCGGTGACGCATATCAGTTGGAACGATGCGGCGGCGTACTGCGAATGGCGGGGCCAACGTTTGCCCACCGAAGCCGAATGGGAGTATGCCGCACGGGGCGGACTGGAGCAGAAAACCTATCCCTGGGGAGACGATCTTACGCCCTTCGGAAAGCACCGCTGCAACATTTGGCAGGGAACCTTTCCCGATCATAACACTGCGGAAGACGGCTATGTCGGCACTTGCCCGGTGACCGCCTTCAAACCGAATGCGTGGGGATTTCACAATATGGCGGGCAATGTCTGGGAATGGACCAACAATTGGTTCAGCCGCGATTTTCACCAGAAGGATTCGCCTACCGACCCGACAGGGCCGGCCAAAGGAGAAACCAAAGTGGTCAAAGGGGGCTCCTATCTTTGCCATGTTTCGTATTGCAACCGTTACCGCGTCGCGGCCAAAACCGCCAATACCCCCGACACCTCACTCGGTCATTGCGGTTTTCGAACGGCAGCAGACCCCTAATGCCAAGCGAGCCTTCACCCTTTCAATTTCCACTGTAACGACTTCCTCTCCATCCGGGTCAATCCCCTTTTCCAAGGGAAAAAGATTGCTTTTGCGATAGGGGACGTTTGGGATAAACCTTTCAGTAAAAACGATAAACCTCAGCCTTATACTTCACTATGCCTGCTTCTGACGGAATGAACTACGCCCCCAAGGGAAAACCCGCGCCGGTGGTTAAACCGGGTGAATTTGTCATCGCGGCCGCCCATTTGGACCACGGCCATATTAACGGCCAGTGCAATGGTTTAACCGAAGCTGGTGCCCAATTGAAATGGGTGTACGACCCCGACCCGGCGAAAGTGAAAGCGTTTCAGGAAAAATTTCCGCAAGCGACAGTCGCCCGCTCTCTGGAGGAAATTCTGGAAGATCCCGAAGTGCGCATGGTAGCCTCAGCCGCGATCCCCTGCGACCGCGGACCGTTAGGTCTCAAAGTGATGGATGCGGGGAAGGATTATTTCACCGATAAAACCCCCTTCACCTCCTTCGCCCAGTTGGAGGAGGCAAAGAAAAAAGTTGCCGAAACGGGGCGCAAATATGCCGTTTACTACAGCGAGCGCCTTCATGTGGAATGTGCGATGTTCGCGACCCAGCTGATTAAGGACGGGGCCATTGGGCGGGTTTTGCAGGTCACCGGCTTCGGTCCACACCGCCTCGGCTCCCCCGACGGGCGCCCCGATTGGTTCTACAAAAAGGCCCAGTATGGCGGTATTCTGACCGACATTGGCAGCCACCAATGCGAACAATTTCTCACCTACACCGGAGCCACTGATGCCACCGTAAGCAGCGCCCGGGTCGCCAATCACAACCATCCGGATTTTCCCGAGTTGGAGGATTTCGGCGAAGCCCACTTGGTCGGCGATAACGGAACTTCCTTTTACTATCGAGTAGACTGGTTTACCCCCGATGGTCTACCCACCTGGGGCGACGGGCGAACATTTATTCTCGGCACCGACGGCTATATCGAAATGCGGAAATATATCGATATCGGGGGCAATTCCGATCATGGGGAGCAACTGTATTTGGTGAACCAGAAAGGGATGCAAAAAATGGATCTCCAGGGTAAAGTCGGTTTTCCATTTTTCGGCGAGCTGATCCTCGACTGCTTGCACCGAACGGAAAAGGCCATGACGCAGGAGCACACCTTCAAAGCCGCTGAACTATGCCTCAAGTGTCAGGAAATGGCCGAAAAAACCTCCTCTACCTAACCCCCTGGAATGTCTGATTCCTCCCCCAAACCATTGCGCATCGCCACCCGCCGGGGAGACGATGGACAGACCGATTTGCTTTTCGGGCAAAGAGTCAGCAAAACCCATCCCCAAATCATCGCCTTGGGCGCAATTGATGAGTTGAATTCCATGCTCGGGGTGGCCAAGGCCTTCTGCGAGCACAAAAGCCATCGCCGCATCCTGCGGGATGTGCAAAAGGAACTTATAGCGATCATGGGCGAAGTGGCATGCCCCTCGGGAAAAGAAGAGCAATATGAAAACTCCCCTTTCACCAAAATGGCTCCCAAAGCCTTGGAGTGTCTGGACGCCGTGGTCACTCATTTGGAAAATTTGCCGTTAACCTCCCCCGGTTGGGCCACTCCCGGGGAGGGGCGTGATGCCGCCTTTCTCGATATGGCCCGCTCTCTGACCCGCCGGGCCGAGAGAGAGTTGCTTTTTCTGAAAGAAAAAACCGAGAAACTGATTCGTCCGGTTATACTGCAATACCTCAACCGTTTATCCGACCTTCTCTGGCTGCTCGCCCGGCAGGCTGAAAGGTAAAAACCCTACTTCGCTATGACCAAGGAGAAATTCATCCTTTCTCTGGACCAAGGAACAACAAGCTCCCGCGCCATTGTGTTCAACCATCGGGGGGAACCTGTGGCCCGTGCGCAAAAAGAATTTCGCCAGCATTATCCTCGACCCGGATGGGTTGAGCACGACCCGTTGGAAATCTGGTCGAGCCAGAACGCCACCGCCGCCGAAGCGCTTTCGCGGGCAAACCTAAACACCGATGCGGTTGCTGCGGTCGGCCTGACCAACCAACGTGAGACCACCATCGTCTGGGAGAAAGAATCGGGCCAACCCATCTACCCCGCCATTGTTTGGCAAGATCGCCGCACCGCCACCTTTTGTCGCAAACTTCAAGACGAGGGTCTGGAGGAAATGATTGCCCGAAAAACCGGACTCCGAATCGACCCCTATTTCGCCGGCACAAAATTGCACTGGATTTTGGAAAATGTGGAAGGGGCCCGACAAAAAGCCCGGGACGGGAAACTCCTTTTCGGCACCGTGGACAGTTGGTTGCTTTGGCAGCTGACCGGTCGAAAAGTACACGCCACCGATCTCACCAATGCCAGCCGGACCCTTCTCTTCAACATCGACCGGGAAGAATGGGATGAGGAGTTGCTGGAGATTTTTGGCGTACCGAGCGCCATGTTGCCCGAAGTCGGCCCCTCCTCCGGAGTTGTCGGAGAGGTCGAGAAAAAGCTGTATCCGGCAGGAGCCCCCATTGCCGGAATTGCCGGGGACCAGCAGGCTGCTCTTTTCGGGCAGGCTTGTTTTGAGCCTGGAATGGCCAAGAACACGTACGGCACTGGATGTTTTCTACTTCTTCACACCGGGGAGAAAAGAATCCCCTCCCAGAACAATCTCCTCAGTACCGCCGCCTGGAAGATCGGGAAGAAGACGGAATACGCCCTTGAGGGCTCGATTTTTGTCGCCGGCGCAGTCATTCAGTGGCTCCGGGATGAGTTGCAGATGGTTCGTCATGTCAAAGAACTCGATGAACTCGCCAGTTCGGTGACCGATAGCGGCGGACTCTTTCTGGTACCCGCCTTCGCCGGACTGGGAGCCCCTCATTGGGACCCAAACGCCCGCGGTCTGGCCATTGGGATAACCCGAGGCACAAACCGCGCCCACTTCTGTCGGGCCGCCCTGGAAGCCATTGCCCTGCAGAGCCTGGATTTGATTCAAGCCATGGAAAAGGACAGCGGTCTGCCTCTTAAAGAATTGCGCGTCGATGGCGGTGCCACCAATAGCGAACCTCTCCTGCAAATTCAGGCAGACCTTCTGCAGCAATCCATTATCCGACCGAAATTTGTCGAAACCACCGCCTTGGGGGCCGCTTACCTGGCTGGATTAGCGGTCGGGTTTTGGGAGAACCGCGACGAGATTCAAAAGATCTGGGAGCACGGAAGAACCGTTAACCCGAAAAAAAACCCAGAGGATACCGAAAGCCTTCGCCGAGGCTGGCAACGCGCTCTCGAACGATCCAAGAACTGGGCCGACTGAGGGCCTTCTCTATCTGCTTCCTCCGGTAAATCAGTGGGTACATTGAACCCAAATAAGGCCATACCAGCCATTCCGGTCTCGCTCTGCGAGAGGGAGGAAGGGAGAGCTATCCGGGAACATGGACTTTCGTCCACACCTACCTTCCGGCGGTCCCTCCGGGACCTTGAAAACCCGTCCCAGAGGGACGAGGGAGAGTAGCCGTGGAGGGCAACTCCACGGACTCCGGTCGATTCGACAAAGTCGCCTCGCAGAGCGAGGCCGGAAAGGGGTTGGCGACATTCACCAGAAAGAATTAGGAGATACGAATCAGTCTTCTTTGCCCATGACCTCCAGAATCGTGGGAATAATAATCTCCTCACCAGCACGTCGGTTGGTGTGATTCCCATCGCGCAGAAAAGTTCTATAGGCTCCACTATCCTCTTCATACAATTGCTGAAAAATAGGATAGGTATCAACGGCATATACCCCAGGCATATCATTGGCTAAATCCACATACATCTGCGCATATTCCGCTTGACTCTCATTAGACGCAGCCCTCCCAGAACCATTGCGATCATCCCAGTAATTCCTTCGGCCTTGGTTCGTAGAACGCAGTCCAGTCCAAAGAAAGATTTCCATATCGGGATTGGCTGCACGCAGTTTTTCGATCATTTGCTCATGAATGGCCCGGGAATCCGCAACGGTCATATTAAAGCGGCCTACACAGTCGCCCCCTGGGGCGAATTCCATAAGGACTGCATCGGGCTTTTGCTCCACCACCCAGTCCAACTGGCCGCGATTAAGAAACTCTTTACTGGAAACCCCGGCACAGGTTCTTCCGCCAATTCGAACAGGGCCAATATCACTCAACGCCGAAGCGAGCACTGGCGGCCAATTCGAGCGATTGCCGGAAGCGCACTGACGCCAAGGGGCGTTCACCGCCCCTCCTTGATGCTCTGAGGTGCTAGTTCCGACAATGATAAGGTAAGGCTCATCGCCAGCCTCCAGAAGGCTCATAAAACGAGTTTTAACCCCCGACACACCCGCCGCAGCAGCCGCCCCGGAAAGATGACGGGCCGGAAGCGCTTTGCCCCAATTCTCCCATTCTTCCGCTTTGTCCCGTTGACCTTGCTGCCGAAGCGTTCGCGCTTGGTTCTCACTGAAATTCTGCAAATTCTCGATCAGCGTAGTTAATCGTTCCAGACGAGGTTTTTCGGCGATCTGAATCTGCTCGATAAGGGCTTCATGCAATCGATTCAAAGCGGGATGATCCGAAGGGCTTCCGGGATGCAGTTCATCCTCGTTGCGAACCCGATCCCTCTCCCCTTGTAACGCTTCCCGGTTGTCCGACGGAAGATTTCCCTCCAATTGACGCTCCACCGCCGTTAAATATTGCTGCCGGAGGGCTTCGATACGCTCATCGCGCTCGGAATCCAGTTTAGCGATCTCTTCTTCCAACCGTTCCTGCATACTTTCAATGGTAGGCGAAGCATACAGAAAAACCGGGCTAAAACAAAGGGCCGCAAAAAAACCAAGGAGAGAGAGAAATTTATCTTTGGGGTTTTTCATAAAAAAGAAACGACATTAGAATTTATGGGGATTTGCTTCGCCTCTCGGCAAAATATTCAGGCAGGTCAAGAAGGTCCACGGGATCCAAACCAGCATCGATTTGTTGCACTTCCTTAACCTGGGGGTTTGTATCGAACGAGGACAGCCGAAGAATTTTTTTCTCGCCGACTTCCGGGGGTCGGCCTTCAGCGATCACCATACGGTCGAGAATATACCAGTTCCAAGCAAGGATTCGGTCTCCAGCGGATAAATCCCCCTCAATGACCTGCGAAACTTCCCAAATGGTCGCAAAAATGCCCTCACCATATTCCGAAATTTCCGAAGGATTTGGTTCCTCCGCAGCCTGTACCAGACGAGCCTCCACGACCACTCTTTCAATTTCCGAGCGATCTACCAAAGCTTTCTGCCAAGAGGCATAAACTTCCTGCGGTTCATGAAGTTTCCGACGGACTGCCAGAAAATCCATGGCTCCCTGCCAACTGGCCTCTTTTTCCGGAATTCCTCCGAACGCGACCAGCACATCCCAAGGGTCCTCGATCCTTGGTAGAGCTTTCGCGGAAACAGACCCTTGTCGTTCTCCATCGACCCACCAGTGGACCTCATCGGCCCCGACATGGAGAATCAAGTGGTGAGGTTCTTTGGGCGCAAAGCTTTCCGAGAAAGTAATCTTTTTTCCGGGAAGGTGAATCGCCA
Organism: Opitutales bacterium; assembly: GCA_020831535.1. GTDB lineage: Bacteria > Verrucomicrobiota > Verrucomicrobiia > Opitutales > T3Sed10-336 > JAIUMY01. The sequence goes on from JAFIGF010000065.1 coordinate 23,373, forward strand.
GACCACCCTCCTCTATCGCCAGCTTCATGATTCGGTCGTTCGAGTAGGTTCCCAACCAGAAAAGCACTCCCTGGGAATTCAATTCTTCTTCCGGATAAAGGCCCATCTCGACGATCAAATCCGGGTAATCCGCCAAACTTTCCGCAACAGCAGGTCCCAAATCGGGAGCCTCTATAAAGCCTCCATAGGTTTCAGCTCCAAAATGTCGGTTCAAACGAGCATTTTCCCGTAAGAGGGCTTCCCCGTCACGGGCCCAGTTCCCCTCTTCATCGAGGATTTCATAAGTTTCCGTCTGGTTTTCCCAAAACCAAAGAATTCCCTCGGCTTCCCCCTGACCAAAAGGCCAATCCCCGGCACTGACTAAAGTGGAGGCCATAGAGGACAAAAGGCAAAAGCCGGAGAAAGTAAGGGCAAAGGAGCGGAGTTTTTGCATAGAAAGGCTTGGTTTAAAGGCTACGGAAAGCTTTTGACCGCAGAGGCAAGAAAAAGTTTGCCAAAAATGTTGTTGCGCGGAAGAGAAAAAATCCGTCCTCAGTAAATACTTAGGTAGAAAAACGGATTTTCGTAAGCACCAACTAGAGGGCATTAGCCCTTTCTCTCACGTAAAAGATGACGTTTGTTTCTCTCGTTTGAGGTCTTCAAAACCAATTCCGAAACCAATCCGAGGGACAAGAACTGAGCAGACAAAAGGGTGAATAAGATTCCAAAGAAGAAGAGCGGTCGCGCTCCAATCCCCCGGAATCCCATAAACCATCCCGCCGTCAGATAAATCAAGATTCCGCCCCCCAGCACCCCCAGCAATATTCCCAGCCCGCCAAACAAATGAGCTGGCCTCATCAGATATCGGGTGGTGGTTACAACTGTCAATAAATCCAAAAAGCCTCGCAGGAATCGCTTCCACCCGTATTTGGAAACTCCCTGCTCACGGGGCCGGTGGCGCACCGGGATTTCCGAAATCCGAAAACCCTCCCCATTCGCCAAAACCGGAATGTAGCGATGCAATTCACCATACAGCGTAATGCTTTTAACAACTTCCCGGCGGTAGGCTTTGAAGCCACAGTTGAAATCATGCAAGTGCACCCCTGAAACCATCCGCGTCATAAAATTGAAAAACCGCGATGGCACCGTCTTGCCAAGGGGGTCTTTGCGGTCTTTTTTCCATCCACTGACCAAATCATACCCCTCACAAATTTTCTCCAGAAACCGGGGGATTTCCATGGGATCATCCTGCAAGTCCGCATCCAGGGTAAACACGATCTCCCCACAAGCTTCCTCAAACCCCTCGGCCAAGGCCGCCGCCTTTCCGAAATTCCTCCGAAATGCCAAAGCTTTCACCTCTTCAGGATACTTATCATAAAGTTTAGTAATTTCCTTCCAGGAATCATCGGTGCTGCCGTCGTCCACAAAAATCACTTCCATCGGTCCTTCCCCGGCCTCCTCTACCGACTTTTTTATCTGCTCGAACAATTCACTGATCGTACCCTCTTCGTTGCAGACAGGAATAACAAAGGAAAGGTGAACGTTTTTCGGGGCATCAGACATAGTAAAGTTTCTAAGATAAATAAAGGAGCATTCCAACGTGTAAGGCAAGCAGGACTTAATCCGGCACCACACGATAATTCCGTCGGTCGATAACTTCGGCAAAAACTGCCCCCCGCCGCTCCACCCGATGCAGTCTTGGTCCTAAAAACATCGCATCGCGACGCCCACGCTCCAATACATGCAAAATCCGGATCACCCGGGGAATGGTGATCAAAAATTCCGCTTCCGAAGGGCTTTCGGTAAAAACCATCCGCTCGGTCAAAAAAGTCTCCACCTGCCAGGGCGAGGTCGGCGTCCCAACAATCACCGGTTCCTCTTCCCCAAGATCATTCTCCCGCAAGAACCGGTCCAACCATTCCACCGCCTCCCGTTGAGAGGTTCCCCAATATTCGGTCTCAAAATTTCCCTCCGCTCCAGACAAGCCTCCAACGATCTCATTGAAATAGGTGTATTGGTACGGGTGCAACCGAACCATCTCCACACTGGTCGGGATTACGAAAAGCACCCCCAAAAGTGCAGGGGCCACCCAACGAAAAGGCTTCCATAATGCCGTGATCCGTACGAAAGCCTGCCACCAAATCCATGCCGCCAGCAAAGCCATCATCGGCAAAAGAAACAGAAAGTGCCGAATCCCATCGTAAATCGTCGGGGCCTTTACCCAGACAAAAACGATAGGAAAAGCCAAAGCCCAGCCGAGGAGCGCGCCCTTCGAAGTGTACTGAAAAAAGCTTTCTCCTTTCGGCCAGTTCTCTTGACGGAACACCACCACTGTAAATAGACAAAAGGGAATAAAAGCCAACAACAGAAAAGGCGGCGTTACGATCACCACATGAAACGGCAGGTAATACCAGGGCAGATCCTGGGAAGAATACAAATGCCCGTCAAACAGCACCGGTGCACTCCAGGCAAAGGACACTGTCGTGCCAACCGTTTCCACCGCACTGGTCAAAAGTTCTTTTTGCCCGTACGGCCACCACGGCAACAAAACGAGAAAGGACAGAATCACCACCAACACCCCCTGGCCCGCCAAAATCAACGCCTCCCGAAATCTCTCTTTGGTGATTCCCCGGTCCTCCCACAACGCGCAGGCATACCAGAATATCATCGCCAGGGCTAAATAACTAAGCAGCAGCATTCCCCCGATCCGCGTCGCCATGGTCAGGCCAATCGTCACTCCCAGAAAGACCACTCCCCCCCAGGGAATCCGGGGAAACCGAGGCATCGCCCACCATATCGCCACCATAGCCCAGATAAACATGCCCGCAAAGGGAATATCCTTGGGGTTGAAAAAAGCGTGCCCGTAGTACCTTGGCATAAAGACCAAAAACAAGGCCGCCAGAAAACCAACCCAGGCCCCCCCGAGTATCCGCCCGGCAAACCAAACCCCGGCCACCCCGGCCAAGGCAAAAACAAAACTCAAGCCATGCCCCACATACAAACGGTCAAAAGGCAGCATCCGGTGCAAAACCGCTCCGGGCATATCAAAAAGCCCCGGATACCGGTCGGTTCCCGTTTCCTCCAGCACCTCCCGGTAACTTTCCTCACCCAGGAAAATTCTCTCATAGAACTCCAGTTTACGGTCGCCCCCACGATAACGAAACTCCTCGTCCCAGCTCATCCCGTAATCGGTCAGGGTCATGGCCCCCACCAGGACCACGAGGACGAACAATCCCAGACTCAACCAATCGGCCGGAAGGATGGCACGGACACCGGTCATCAGCGACGAGTTTGAGTTATCTTCCTTGCCCTGGCTAGCCGCTTCGCCTTTCGCTGGGTTCTGCTTCTGCTCCATAATAACCTCTTCAACTCAGGGCAAACGCCTTTCCCATCGCTCGAAAAAGGCCTCCGGCGAGGCATACCCCGCCGGCGGACCGGGCATAGGGGCCTCCTTGAGGCCGACGACCCTTTCCACCGTTTGCTTGCGCTTTGCCGACAACCGGTTTTCCCAAACCACCTCGGTGGCAAAGTCCCCGGGAAAGGTTTGCCTCCCGGCTTCTTCCCAGTCTCCGCTGACCGGGTCAAAGGTCAAGCGACGCTCCACCATCACCGGCGGATTTCCCGGAAAGGACAGATAGAATAAAAGGTTGTTGGGATTCCGCGCCACCGAGGCTTTGGTCGTCGCCTCAAAGCCGCTGGCAATCCAGACCACCGGAAATTCCGCAACGATCAAATAACGCTTTCCCTCATCCTGCCATTCCGCCGCCAAATCCGCTACCGCATTCACCCCACGGCCACTCAAATACCCTTCCGAATAGGTCGCGGGGCCCATTTTCGCCAGTCCCAGAAACAACGCCACCGCACTCAAAACGCCGGTAGCGGCCCAACGCTTTCCCCCCTGCGGGATTTTCCGGCCCACTAGCCATACCAGTCCGAGGGCTAACGGCAGGTGCAAGGGAAGGCTGAGTCGCCGCACCAGAATAGTATCAAATTGCCCGTAAAAATAAAAAAGTTGCAAGAGGGTGTTCGCCAAGAACCCGATAAGAAATACTCCCAAGGCCACCTCTCCCGAACTCCAAGAGCCATCCTCCCTCTCCCGGGCCTCCCATTTTTGCCCCATGGCAATGAGGAAAAACACCAGGCCCAGCAAACCCGCCAGACTCAGTACCAGCGAATTGGGCATGTGCGGAGAGAGACTGAAAAAATAGGTCTGCCAACTGATAAGGTTGTCCCCCACGAATTGCCAACCGAAGGGACTGCTCACCCCTTCAAAATCCCACATTTGCCAATTCATCTCATCGTCCCGGAAGGTATTGAAATGCCACAGCAGGGGCACCAATGCCAACGGACTGGCATACAAGCCCCAACTCCCCCAGGCCCGGCCCTCCCGGAAAAAGACCAGCAGAATCAGCACCCCCACGGGCAAAAGATACAAGCCGCTTTCATACCGCACATACGCCAACAAAACGGCGGTCAGGCATAGCAGACTAAGGGTTTGCCGGTCGGGCTTTCGCCAAAACAACGTCCCCGCCAACATCGTCCCCAGGATCAGGGTTAGATTGAGAACTTCAAAGCCCCCGCTGTTGGCAAACCGTACCCACAGCGGAAAACTTCCCCAGAGGAACAGGGAAAGAATCGCCCCGGCCCAGCCCCCTAAAGCCTTGCCGAGCACCACCGCCAGCAGCAAAAAGAAAAAGCTCAGCACCGCGTTGACGAAAAAGATATTCTCCGGAGAATAGCCACCGAGGTCATGGACCAGGGAGACCAGAAAAGGGAACAGGATCGGCCGCTTATCCACCTGTCGTTCGAGCACCGTCGGCACTCCCTCGATACGATGCATTTGCACAGGCACCGCCACCTGCCGCTCGTGGTGCATCGACCAGGCCGTCCCCTGCAAGACCGGCTCATCAATGACAATTTTATACTCCGCCGCCTCCTGCGCGCGAACCATAAAAAAAACGCCCAAAAGCAAAACCAGAGTCAACACCCCCAGCGGGGTTTTCCACTCCTGCCAGAGCCGTTCCCGGTGATCCTTCCACCCCCGTACGGCAACCGGCGCCAAGGCCAGAACAAACAAACCCACAATCCCCAGGATAATCCAATAGCCGCTCTTTTGCACCAACCCAAGAGCCGTATCCACGGGCATGACAAGGCCTACCAAAATCGATAAAAAACCCAACCCGGCAAGGATGCTAAGCGGATACCAGCGTTGATGAAGTGCAGGGGTCATTCAAACTATCCCTACCGAGACTTGGGCAGACTGAAAAGCTTGTTTTTCGTTTTTTGACAAACAACTAATCCCGCCAGTTGGTAATCCACCGATCCGCAGGCAGCTCTCTTTCCCCGTCGCGGGTGGACCAGAGATCAAAATAATCAAAATTGTGCAAGGATCTTTGGCCACGCTCGAATGGGGGGGGGACTTGATTAGGTTCATTGGTGTCAGCTCGGGTCCGGTAATAGTACCCGTAGGGGAAGCCCCAGGGGTCGGCCAAATAAGGACCCTCAGTGAAGTTTGCGCTTTTATTTTCCGAATGGTAAACTTCCCGGTTGTTCCGACCTCCATTCTCTGGCTGGCCAATTTCAATTTCCTCATCCTTACCCTCAACTTGGGAGGAACCTAAATCGATAAGACTTCTGTTTGTTGGTGAGGGTTCAAAATCCGCTGGAATATCGTCTCCAAAAAAACCAACACCCTGGACGGCAAAAAAGAGAGCCCGGGAAGTTTCCTCATAGGCCGTTTCTGAATCTTCATCCAACCCTTCGTATTGAGGATTCCCATCTTCAGTCCCCACTTCAATAAAGGCAATCTCTGGAAGAAATCCAAAATCCACTTCGAATCGTGTCAGCGCTGTTTCGATAGCCGAAATCTCGGCGCTTGCCCGACTCGCCCGAGCACTATCCCGGACCGCATTTCCCACCGCAAAAAGCAATCCGGCAAGAATCGCAATAATCGCAATAACGGTGAGCAACTCAATGAGCGTAAAAGCCCGGGAGTTGGAGAAAGAATTTTGGATTGGGGTTGAATGCGTCATGGTTATATTCTTTTACTCCCAACTTCCAATAAAACGGTCAGTGTTTTCAGGTTTTCCACCAAAAGACCAAACCACAACATTGCGCCGAAATTGTCCAAGATCACCAAAGCCTATTTCATCCATATTGATACGATTCTGAAACCTTGCGTTGACCGCAACACTGTATTCAAAGCCCCATCGGTCAACCATGGTAGTCGGCAAATCAGACCCCTCTGGAAAATGCAGGGCATCCTCCCGAACCTCCAGAAGCCTTAATTTACGCCTATTATTATCGGGGGCAAATTCAAAATTATCTGGAGCATAAGATACGGTTAGGGAATGAAAAAGCGAGTCATCCCCTGCCCAACGACCATCCTCACTTTGGCCAATTGGCTCATTATTAGAGATTATACTGGCGAATTCTGTTCCGTTTTCAGAAAGAGCCGCAGGCCAACGATCATACTCAGTCAAAAACTGGTTCAAGGCCGTCTCAATCTGCCCAACCGTACTGCGCGCATCGGCCCGGCGGGCGCTTTCCCGAACGCGGTTCACCGCCGGCAGCAAAATGGCGGCCAGAATTCCGATAATGGCGATAACCGTCAGCAATTCAATTAACGTAAAGCCGCGGCGTTTAGGGTAGGAGGAAACAAACATACACTGTAAAAGTTTAAGGGTAGAAAGATATCTTCTAAAAAATGCCATCAGATGCTGGCCATGGCAAGCTTTCTCGAACATCCTTGGAAATGGCACCTAAACCGGTAAAATCTCCCATCCGTCTGCGCGACCTCCGGCAAAACAATCTCCACATTCCGGAGCTGGATCTGCCGCGCGGGGAGCTCATCGTCGTCACCGGCCTCAGCGGCACCGGGAAATCCTCCCTCGTCTTCGATACCTTGCATGCCGAGGGCCAACGCCGCTACGTGGAGACGTTCAGCGCCTACACCCGCCAGTTTCTGGATCTTCTCCAACCACCCAAAGTCGGCGAAATTTCGGGTATCCCCCCCTCCATTGCCCTCGAGCAGACCAATACCGTCAAAACCTCCCGCTCCACCGTGGGAACCATGACCGAACTCTGCGATTTTTTCAAAGTCTGGTTCCAACAAGTCGCCGCCTTGCACGATCCCGAAACCGGCGAAATCGTCGAGGACGACTCTCCGGATTCCCTCACCGGGAAAATCCTCGACCGTTTTGCCGACGAAACCGTTCTCGTTACCTTCCGCCTCCCCCTCCCCGCCGGACTACCGCTCGGCGAGGCCCTGGCCAACCTCCGCCAACAGGGGTACAGCCGCCTCGTCGCCGGAAAGAAGGTCCTCCGCCTGGAAGATTGGGAAGCCAAAGCCCCCCCACGCCCCCCCCCACCCCTGGAAGTGATCCAGGACCGCCTCGCCATATCGGCAAAAAGCCGCTCCCGCCTCCTCGAAGCGGTTCGCCAGGCCCTCCATTTTGGCCGTGGCGAGGTTCACTTGTACACCGCCGACAAACCGAGCCTCCTGGCCTCCTTCGCCGAGGGTCTGCGCACCCCGGGCGGCAAAACCTACCGCCCCTCCACCCCGTCGCTTTTTTCCTTCAACTCCCCCGTCGGCGCCTGCCCCACCTGCCGGGGCTTCGGCCGGGTCATCGAAATCGACTACCGCCTGGCCATTCCCGATGGTCGCCTGAGCCTGCGCGAAGGGGCCATCAAAGCCTGGCAGGGAGACGTTTATCAGGAATGTCAGCGGGAAATGTTGGCCTTCTGCCGCCGCGAGGGCATTCCCGTCGATGTTCCCTGGGAAGATTTATCAGAGGAGGAACAGAACTACATCATTTATGGCGAACCGGGCTACGGCGAAGACGGCCGCGAATGGCCGCACGCCTGGTATGGCCTCAAAGGCTTCTTCGACTGGATGGAAACCAAGGTGTACAAAATGCACGTCCGTGTCTTTCTCTCCCGCTACCGCACCTACAAAACCTGCCCCGATTGTCACGGCGACCGCCTGCAACCGGAAGCCCTTTGCTGGAAATGGCAGGGATACACCCTCCCCGACCTCTACCGGATGCCGATCCGCCACCTGCGCGAGTTGCTCCGGCCCCATGCCCCCACCGCCACCAAGCCGGGCGACCCGCCCCTTTCCCCCGGCGACAATGCCCTCGCGGCAATCCTCACCCGCCTGGGTTACCTCGACGAAGTCGGGGTCGGGTACCTCACCCTGGACCGCACCTCCCGCACCCTTTCCGGCGGCGAAGTCGAACGGGTCAACCTCACCTCCTGCCTCGGCACCTCTCTGGTGGAAACCCTGTTCGTTCTCGACGAGCCTTCGGTCGGCCTGCACGCCCGCGACCTCGACCGCCTCATTCGCATCCTTCAACGCCTGCGCGACCAGGGCAATACGGTCGTCGT